>NZ_JBAWHJ010000120.1:0-7767 GCF_049593775.1 Dokdonella sp.
GATTTGCAGTGATCGCAATCGATGCACCCCTGCATGGCATCACCAGAACGGCCAGCCCGCTTTACGGCAGCCTGGGCTCGACCGAGCGCACCTTCAACATCGACCTCATCAACAATACGACCGGTGCACCCGGCCCGGATGGCGTGATTGATCCCTCCGGCACCTGGTTCATCAACCTGCCGAGTCTGCTGACTTCACGAGACAACAATCGCCAGGCTGTGGCTGACCTGATCCAGTTGGCCCGCGCCATTCCGACCGCACGCTACACGACCAGCGGTGGCGTGAATTTCGACGGAGCCAGGATCGGATTCGTCGGTCAGTCACTGGGCGGCATACTCGGCACCGTATTCATGGGCGTGAACCCCACCGTACAGACGGCCTTGCTCAACGTTCCGGGCGGTGGCATCGCCAACCTGCTCGAAGGCTCGCCCACCTTTGGCCCGCGCATTCGCGCAGGTCTTGCAGGTCTGGGCCTGACCCCGGGAACGGCTGACTACGCTGCATTCTTCGTAGCGGCTCAAACGGTCATCGATTCCTCGGACCCGATCAACTGGGCCCTGGCCGGCAACAACACCCTCAACGCCTCGAAGAACCTGCTGATCCAGGAAGTGGTCGGTGGCGGCGACGTGCTGCCTGACCAGGTCATCCCGAACACCGTGCCCGGAGCACCGCTTTCGGGTACCGAGCCGCTGATTCGTATCCTCGGCTTGAGCAGCATTACCGAATCCACGCAATCGCCCACCGGCATTCGCGGCGCCGTGCGTTTCACTCAAGGCGATCACGGCTCGCTGCTGAGCCCGGCGGCTTCGCCAGGCGCAACTGTCGAAATGCAGGGTGAGATGGTAAGCCTGCAGAAGAGCGGCGGCGCTGCCGTCCAGATCAGCAATCCGTCCGTCATCCAGACGCAATAACCGACCTGGCACTGGAGTCAAAAATGAAAACCAGCAACACATTCCGGGCCGGTTCGCGACTTCGCAGTCCGGCACTGTCCACCCTCTCGATCGCCATGGCGCTGGCATTTGCCGGCACCGCCAGCGATGCGCAGGCGTACGCCTGGGGCGAGGAAGATGGCTTCAACTTCGTCATCAACACGACGCTTTCCTACGGTATCGGATGGCGCGCCCAGGACCGCGACGACGATCTGATCGGAAAAGCGCAGTTTGACCCGACCATTTTCCAGACCGGGCTTGGCAGCCAGGCTCAGAATGACGCGGTCGGTCGCTATTCGGTCAACGGCGACGACGGCGATCTCGCCTACGATCAATGGGATCCGATTTCAAACGCAGTCAGCGCCCTGGTCGAGGTCACCCTCAACTATGGCTACAACTGGGGTGGCTTCATCCGCGGCACGACTTTCTATGATTTCGAGAATGCCGACCGCGCAAATCTGTCGCAGGCCGCACGCAATCGCGTCGGTACCCAGGGGCGTATCCTCGATGCCTTCATCTTCCACAACTTCACGCTTGGCGAGCAGCAAGGCACGATCCGATTTGGTCGCCAGGTAACCAGTTGGGGTGAGAGCACCTTTATCCAGGGCGGCATCAACTCGATCAACCCGATCGATGTCTCCAAGCTGCGTCTGGCCGGCTCCGAGCTGAAGTCGGCGTTCCTGCCAGTCAACATGCTCTGGGGCTCGTACAACTTCACCGACAACTTCTCGATGGAGGCCGTCTACCTGCTCGACTTCCAGAAGATCGATCCGGATCCGGTGGGCAGCTACTTCTCGACCAACGACTTCGCCGTCATCGGCGGTCGCTACGTGATGCTGAACTTCGGTACGGTTCCGCAGCCGGTCATCAACACCGACCTGTTTGCCAGCGTTTGCGGCCAGGGCAACTACGACCAGAGTGACACCGGTCTGCCGCCCAGCCTCGTCGCAGCCGGCTGTTCTGCCGCGTTCCCGCGTGGTGATACCCGCTACCCGTCGAACGGTGGCCAGGGTGGTATCGCGCTACGCTATATGGCGGAAAGCCTGAACAACACCGAGTTCGGCTTCTACGCAATGAACTACCACAGCCGCCTGCCATTGATCAGCGGTGTCTCGGTGATCAGCTCGGCGGTCAACTCGGGTTCCTACTTCACCGAATACCCGGAAGACATCCACCTGTTCGGCGTCAGTTTCAACACCCTGCTCGACAGCAGCGGCGTCGCCTTGCAAGGTGAATTGAGCTACCGACCGAACCAGCCCTACCAGATCGATGACGTCGAAGTACTGTTTGCCGGCCTGTCGCCGTTGAATGCGATCATTCCGCAGCCCTACCTGCGCTTCAACAGCCAGCTGGGTTCGTACGGTCCGGGTCAGGAAATCCGCGGTTGGGAGCGGCACAAGGTCGCCCAGCTGCAATTCACCGCGACCAAGGTATTCGGACCGGGCAACTGGCTGGGCTCCGACCAGATCGCCATGGTCGGCGAGGTCGGCTTCACCAATGTCGACTTGCCGGACAATCTGCGATTCCAGGGTGATGGCACGGACACCGGCGGTGGCGGCGATGTCAATTCCGGCGTCGGCCGCAACCCGATTACCCAGGTTGGCGGATTTCCGACGCGCTTCTCCTGGGGCTACCGGCTTGCCGCTCGCGCCAACTACGACAACGCCTTTGGCACTGCAATCAGCCTGATCCCGCGAGTTGCCTTCCAGCAGGATGTCAACGGCACCACGCCCGGACCGGGTGGCAGTTTCCTCGAAGGACGCAAGGCCGTCACCCTGGGTGTCCAGGCCGACTATCTGAGCAAATGGTCCTTCGACCTCGCCTACACCAACTACTTTGGTGGCGGCGACTTCAACTTGATCAACGATCGCGATTTCGTCCAGATCGCGGCCCGCTACCAGTTCTGAGGGTACGACCAATGAGAATCATGAAAACAGCAGGACTCGCCATTGTCATCGCCACTGCGCTGATGGCCAATGCCGCGGTCGCCAAGGTCAGTGCCGAGGAAGCCAAGAAGCTCGGTTTGACCGGAACGCCGCTGACACCGCTGGGAGCAGAGCGCGCCGGCAACGCCGACGGTTCGATTCCGGAATGGACTGGCGGCATCACCCAGCCGCCGGCCGGCTACAAGGTCGGCATGCACCATCTCGATCCGTTCGCTGCGGACAAACCGCTGTTCACGATAACCGCCGCCAACTACAAGGAATATGGTGACAAGCTGTCCGTCGGACAGCAGGCCATGTTTGCGAAGTATCCGGATTGGAAGATGGTCGTCTATCCGACTCGCCGTTCGGCATCCAATCCGCAGCGCACCTACGAGATGACGATGAAGAACGCCGTGACCGGTGAGCTGGTCGGTGGCGAAAAGGGTGACGGTGTTTCCAATGTCGCAGAGGGTATCCCGTTCCCCATCTTGAGCAGCGATCCAAAAATTGCCGGACCACAGGCGATCTGGAACCACAAGCTCAAGTACAAGGGTGTTTCGGCGCGACGCTGGTCGACCCAGGCTCCGGTAACGGCCAGTGGAAAGTACGTTCTGGTCAAGATCAAGGAAGAACTGCTCGGCCTCTACTATCGTCAGGGTGCGACGCTCGACGAAATCAACAACATCCTGATCTACTTCTTTCAGGAAGTGATTTCGCCGCCCCGTCTTGCCGGTCAGATCCTGCTCGTGCACGAGACACTGAATTCCGAAGTCGGCCCACGTCAGGCATGGGTTTACAACCCCGGCCAGCGCCGCGTACGCCGGGCACCGAACATTGCGTATGACAACCCCGGAACGGCCGCTGACAATCTGCGCACGACCGACATGACCGACATGTTCAACGGTTCGCTCGATCGCTTCGAGTACAAGCTGGTCGAGAAGCGCGAGATGTATGTTCCGTACAACTCCTACAAGGCACACAGCTCGGATACCAAGGTCGAAGACCTGCTCAAACCCGGCTATATCGATCCGGACTATCTGCGCTATGAGCTGCATCGCGTCTACGTTGTCGAGGCGACCCTGCGCCCAGGCCAGCGCCACATCAATCCGCGCCGTACGTTCTATCTCGACGAAGACAGCTGGCAGATCCTAACCACCGATCACTACGATGCGCAGCTGGAACTCTGGCGCTATTCCGAGGCGCCGAGCATCAACTACTACGATGTGCCGGTGTTCTGGTCGACCCTGGAAGATCATCACGACCTCAAGTCGGGACGATACATTTCCGTTGGACTCGACAACCAGGACGAGATGTACGATTTCTCGTTCCAGACAACTCCGGCCATGTTCTCGCCACAGTCGCTGCGCCAGCGCGGCATCCAGTAAGACAAATCTCCATGCGTCTACCGCCGATCTTCCGCAAGGGGGGTCGGCGGCAACTGAACAAACAGGGTTGCCCGCCAGGGTCACCCGCCAAGCACAGGTAACCCGCATGCAGCGCTTAAAAACCGGCCTCGCGGCCGCATCCCTGGCGCTGGCAGCGCTGTCGATCGGTCCGGCAGTCCAGGCGCAGGAATCGGCCAACTTTCCTGCCGACCCCCTTCTTCGCCCAGTTGAAATCATGCCGCTGGCCAATCAGGCGATGATGCTCGACATCACGCCCAGTGGTGACCGCTTCATCGCCGTTGGCGAACGCGGAGAGGTGATGACTTCCGCGGATGGCAACGAGTGGGTCCAGTCAGCCGGGGTGCCGCTGCGGAGCACGCTCACGGCGGTAACCGCCGTCGGCAACCAGGCCTGGGCGGTCGGCCACGATGGCGTCATCCTGCATAGCAGTGATGGCGGCGAGAACTGGGAAATTCAGCGTCGAGATCCGCGCGGGCAACCCGCCGAGGGAATCGACCCCTATGACTTGCGCCAGGGTGCTCCGTTCCTGGACGTATTGTTCACGGACTCAAACAACGGCATGGCCATTGGTGCCTACAGCCTGTTCCTCACGACTCGTGATGGTGGCAAGACCTGGAACGGTTCACGCATTCCGACCGGTCAGCCCGATAGTGAAGCCGGTCAGGATCCGACTGACGACATTCTCATGGAGGATGATCCCGCCGCCGGGGATCTTGTCGATGACAATGAATTCAGCAGTCAGGTGTTCAGCGACGATGAGCTCAAGATCGGCATGGAAAGTGATCCGCATCTGAATGGCATCGCACGCACGGGCAGTGGCGGTCTTGTCATCGTCGGAGAGCGCGGCGCGATCTTCCGTTCGGAGGATGGTGGACTGTCGTGGACACGTTCCCAGCTGCCGTATGACGGATCGATGTTCGGTGTCGTCGGCTTTGAAGGCCAGCGCGTGGTCGCCTTCGGCCTGCGCGGTCACGTATTCGAATCCACTGATCTCGGGGTGAACTGGACCGAGGTTCCGACCAGCAGCGAACTGAGCCTCATGGGCGGAACCGCACTCGGCAAGGACGGCGTCGTCATTGTCGGCGCGAACGGCATCATCCTGAGCCGCGCAAACGCCAGCGAGCCCCTGAAGATAGCCACAGATACCGCAGCCGGCGTCATCGCCGGTGTACAGCCGGTCGGAAACGACGGTGACTTGCTGATAGCCAGCGAAAATGGCCTCAGCCGCTTCCAGCCCAAGTGACGGGGAAACCATGAGCGCAGGCAGTTCCAGCAACAAGAAACCCAACGCCTTCCATCGCGGCGCAGAGAAGCTCGTATTTGGCAGTCGCCCGATCGTGCTGATCCTGTTTGCGATCGTCACGGTCGTGCTTACCTTTTTCGCCGCGCAGCTGCGTGTCGATGCCGGGTTCAAGAAGCAGATTCCGCTCAAGCACGAATACATGCAGACGTTCATCGACTACGAGCAGGAGTTCGGCGGTGCAAACCGCGTGCTCATCGCGGTCATGGACAAGAACGGCGACATGTTCAATCTGCCGTTCTTTCAGGCGATGGAGAACATCACCCAGGATGCCAAGAGCATCGACAGCGTCGATGAAGCACGGGTGCGTTCGATCTTTACGCCAAACGTGCGCTTCGTTGAAGTAGTCGAGGATGGCTTCGCCGGTGGCAACGTCATACCTCAGGACTTCACGCCAAACAGCGAAGGCTTCGATGCGACGCCCGAGCAGTTCGCGACAATCAAGGCCAACATGGAGAAGGCCAGCATCGTTGGTCGCCTCGTAGCGAAGGACTTTTCTGGCGCGATGATCTGGGTGGACCTGGTTCCGGAGAATCCGGAAAAGGGCGTCAAGGTCGACTACAACAAGATCGCCATCCAGCTCGACGAGATTCGCGCCAAGTACGAAAACGAAAATACGACAGTCGCGATCATCGGCTTCGCGAAGATGGTCGGAGACATCACCGCTGGTGCGCAATCGGTGATCTGGTTCTTCGGAATGACAATCGCCTTCACCTGGCTATTGCTCTTCATCTACTCATCGTCGGTCAAGCTCGCTTCGCTGACCGTCCTCTGCGCATTGATCTCGGTCGTCTGGATGCTGGGTGCATTGCGCTTGCTCGGTTTTGGCATTGACCCGATGAACATGCTGACGCCATTCCTGATATTCGCCATAGCGGTAAGCCATGGCGAACAGATGATCAATCGGTACCGAGGCGAAATCTTCTTTGGCGGACTCGAGGAAGGTACGCCCGAAGAGCTCAGCCACCGCACCGGCGTCGATTCCGAGACTGCTGCGCGCAGCGCTTTCCGCGCCCTGCTGATTCCGGGCTCGGTGGCCCTGGCCGCCGGTTGCATCGGATTCGCCGCGATCCTGGTCATTCCAATTCGGATCATCTTCGAGCTGGCCATCACCGCAACCATCGGCGTCGCCCTCACCGTGCTGACCGATCTGGTGCTGTTGCCGGTGTTGCTCTCGTATACGCGACTGCGCAACCTGCCACGCAAGCGCGCCTATCGCCTGCGCCAGCTCACCCAATTCGACAAGATCTGGACGGTGCTGGCCAAATTCAGCCGCCCCGTGCCAGCCGCGATCATCCTGGTCATTGGTGTCGCCATCTGGTTTGTTGCCGAGCGCTATGGCGAGAAGGTGATGATCGGCGACGCGCAGAAGGGCGTTGCCGAACTGCGTCCGGACGCACGCTACAACCAGGATGCGGTCCTCATCAGCGACAAGTTTGCCCTCGGTGTCGACATCATCAACATCATCGCGGAAGGTCCGCCCTCGGCGTGCACCAACAGCTACCCAAGCATGGAGCTGGTCGATCGCTTCGCGTGGCACTTGCGCAATGTTGAAGGCGTGGCCCAGGTCATCACGCTGCCGATGGCGGCCAAGGTCGTCAACGCCGGCTGGAACGAAGGCAATATCCGCTGGCGCGTGCTGCCGCGTGATTCCGATACCTTGCGTCTTTCGACGCAGGGCTTCGAGACCGATACCGGCCTGCTCAATGCAGATTGCAGCGCCATGCCGATCATGGCCTTCCTGACCGATCACCGCGCAACGACGATCGATCGCGTGGTCAATGCGGTGAAGCAGTTCCGGGAAGAGAACAACGCCTGGCATGGCCCGGATGTGAACCTGCGCGAACAGCTCGCAGAACAATCGGCCAGTGGTGATGTCCCCGAAGAAGGGTTGCATCAGGTCAATCTGCGGTTGGCCACCGGAAACGTCGGCGTCATGGCCGCGATCAACGACGAGGTCCGTGAGGTCAAGCGCCTGATCCTCTATATGTTGTATGCGGCCGTATTCCTGATGTGCCTGATCAGCTTCCGCAGTCCGCGCGCGGCACTGTGCATCGTGCTGCCTCTGGTCCTGGTCACCGAGCTCGGCCACGCGTTGATGGTCTATCTCGACATCGGCATGAAGATCAACACGCTCACCGTCGTGGCACTCGGTGTGGGTATCGGCGTCGACTACGGAATCTATATTTTCGCCAGGATGAACGAGT
>NZ_JBAWHJ010000121.1:0-2640 GCF_049593775.1 Dokdonella sp.
GCCCGGCCAGGCCGTGAAGCCCCTGACCGATGCGCAAACCCGCGCGTCTCAGGCCGCTACGTCTGCGAGCGCCAACGCCATCGCCTATCTCTCGGCGGGGAATCTGAGGGTCATCAACTTCAAGGCGGCCAGTTCCGAATCACGCGAGATCCATGCACCCGGTCGACCCGACACGCGCGTCGAATCCTTCGTCTGGTCCGACGATGGCAAGCATCTCGCTTTCGTCGAATCGGATGCTTCCAAAGTACCCGTGCGCGGAATTCCCGACTACCTCGGCGAATCGTCACGCCTGGTCGAGGTCAAGCGCGCCTTCCCCGGCGAGCCATCGCCCTCGCGTCGGGTAGGTGTCGTGGCGAGCAGTGGCGGCGACGTGCTATGGATCAATCTCGGCGAGAATCCACTCGACCAGATTTTCGGTCTGCGCTGGTCGCCCGACAGCAAGAAACTGTTGATCGACAAGAGTGATCTCTACATCAAGGACAGGCGCATCCTGGTTGCCGATGCGAAGACTGGCGAATCGCGATTGCTCCTGCAGGAAGCCAATGCCAACAACGTCACCGCCGAGTGGTGGGTCGATTGGGCGCCGGATGGCAAGGGCATCTACTTCACGTCGGACCGCGACAACGACTATCACGTCTACTATCAGGCATTGGCGGGCGGGGATCCGCGAGCGATCACTGCCGGCGACTGGGCCGTGTTTTCAGTAAGCCTTTCGGCTCCAGCGAACGCGCTGTTCGTTGTCAGCAACCCGGGCAACACCGAATCCCGTCGTGTCCTTCGCGTTCCGCTCGATGGCGGTGCCGCACAGATGCTGACACCGGCCGAAGGTGCGCACCATCCCCAAGTCTCACCCGACGGCAAGCAGCTCGCCGATCTCTACTCCAACGATGTCACACCGCCGGATCTGTACCTGCAATCGACTGCAGTCGCCGGTGGTGCCACGCCCGTACCCACGCAAGTGACGCATTCACCCCTGCCCGAGTTCAGTGACTATCACTGGGTCGCGGCGAAGTACGTCGTCTACCCGAACATCAATGACGGTATGCCGGTGCATGCACGCCTGACCCTGCCGCCCGACTTCGATCCGAACAAGAAGTACCCCGCGATCCTCGGCTCGGTCTACAGCAACTCCGTGCACAACGAATGGGGCGGGCGCGTCTATCACCCGACCTGGGGGCTGGACCAGTTCCTCGCCCAGCAAGGCTACGTGGTCATGAACGTCGATATCAGCGGCAGCTCCGGCCATGGCAAGGCCTTCCGCCAGCGCATCCGCGAAGACTACGGTGGTGTCGATGTGGACGATCTCTATAGCGGCACGCGCTACCTGGTCGACCAGGGCTTCGTCGATCCGAAGCGGATCGGCATCTGGGGCAGCAGCTACGGCGGCCTGCTGACCGCCATGTCGATGTTCCGCTACCCGGATGCCTATCAGGCCGGGGTTGCCGGCGCACCCGCAACGAATGTGTTCCATGCGCTGACCGGCGAGATGCAGACCATGATGGCGCCACAGGACAAGCAAGCCGAGTATGAAAAATCATCGGCCTATCTGCGCTCGGGTGATCTCAAGGGTCACCTCATGCTGATTCACGGCATGCGCGACAGTGTTGTCCTGTTCAAGGACTCGGTAACCCTGGTCCAGCGGCTGATCCTGCAAGGCAAGGACGTGGACCTGGTTGCGCTGCCGAATGCCGGACATGGCTGGGACAACGAGGGGCTTGCGCAAACACGCTATGCCTTCCGCAAACTCTACGATCACTTCCAGCGCAATCTTGCCGAGGATGAAGAAAGCGCTGCAGTTGAGGCCGAGGCCGACTGAAATCTGCCATGTCGGGTGTGCCAGTCAAGGCGCACCCGCCTCGTCCTGATTGACTTCATCCAAGCACTGCCACGATCGCCAGCACAAGCATGGCGATGACCACCAGGCAGCCGAACATGAACGCCTTCCGGCGAACGGGGACGACGTTGGCTCCGGTATGAATGAATGCGTGGACCAGACGGCTGGCGACGAACAGCCATGCGAGCACCTGGGCCGCGAGACCGGCAGCACCGAGTTGATAGAGCACGACGACGAGCACGTAGAACAACACCGGAACCTCGAACTGGTTGCGGATGTTGTTGTTGATCTTCTGCACGCTCTCGGGCCAGGCATCGGCATGCAGGGCTCTGCGTTCGACATCGACCAGTCCCTCTCTGGCGGCGCGTGCCTTGGCTACCGCGAGAGCGACATACAGGCCGACTGTCAACAGTACTTGCACCATAATTGGCAGGAAGATGAGCTGATTGGGCATCGCGATGCGTGGGCTCTGATCGGGTTGGCACCGAGTCTAGCTGTATCGGGGAATCCACGTCTGCTTGAACATCCCTTCATGTATGTGAGTATCACGCAGCAAGCGGAAAGCGAGCCGAAGATTGCAAATGATTTCCGCTCCCCAATGGCAGCTGTCGTTCAGAAGGGCGGTTCAGAGCGGATTGCGTACTGGTGCCCCACTGTCCGGGCGTTCCAAGTCCTTTCCACGAATACATGACTATGCGCAAGATACTTATCGCGCTTTCAATCAGCGCGCTGATAGCCGGCCCGGAATTCGCTGACACCGCACCAACGACCAGGCCCAGCAATACCGCGACAGCACCCGTTGCGAC
>NZ_JBAWHJ010000122.1:0-3019 GCF_049593775.1 Dokdonella sp.
AGCGCTGCATGGTTTCACCCGTTGTTGCGTTTCAGGAATCCCCGGTCGCCATCTGGGAATAGAGGCGACCGGGTAACAGGGTACTGCTTCAACCCTCCCAGCCGCACTCCTTTCCTTCATTCTGCTGCACCAGCCACTCGTTGAGCGGGGCGAAGTAGTCGAGGATCGCGCTGGCGTCCATCTGTTCCTGCCCGGTCAGCTGCTTGAGCGTTTCCGGCCAAGGCTGGCTGGCACCTTCCCCAAGCATCGCCCAGAACTTCTCGCCTGCCTGCTTGTTTCCATACACCGAGCACTCGTGCAGCGGACCCTTGAATCCCGCCGCTTCGCAAAGTGACCGCTGGAACTGGAACTGGAGGATGTGCGCGAGGAAGTAGCGCATGTAGGGCGTGTTGCCCGGTACATGGTACTTGGCACCCGGATCGAAATTCTCCTCGGTCCGCTCGATCGGAGAAGACACTCCCTGATACTTCTGTCGCAGCTGCCACCAGGCGGCGTTGTAGGAATCCGACGAGATGGTCCCGTCGAAAACACCCCAGCGCCATTCGTCGATCAGCTTGCCAAATGGCAGGAATGCGACCTTGGCCAAGGCTAGTTGCATCTGGGTGTTGATGACGGCTTTTTCGTCGGCCTTGGCATCTCCCGTCAACCCGATCTGGTGCAGGTAGCCCGGTGTCAGATTGAGCTGAACAGTGTCACCTATTGCCTCATGGAAGCCATCGTGGGCGCCGGTCTGGAACAACGGTGGCAGGTGGTTGTAAGCGAGGTAGTAGTAGATATGGCCGAGCTCGTGATAGATCGTGTTGAAGTCTTCGCCAGTCGGCTTGATGCACATCTTGATACGGACATCGCCTTCGAGATTGGTATCCCATGCACTGGCATGGCAGACCACGTCACGATCACGAGGGCGCACCAGCATTGACCGCTCATAGAAGGAGTCCGGCAGGGCCGGCATGCCGAGAGACTGATAGAAATCTTCCGCGCTGCGGACCATCTTCTCCGCCGAATAGTCCTGCGTCTTCAGGGCCGCGTCGAGATCGACCCCGGAAACGCCTGGGAACGGCTGCACCATGGGATACAGTGCCGACCAGTCCTGTGCCCACATGTTGCCGGTGATGTGCGCCGGAATCGTGCCGTCGGCAGGCATCTTGTCGGCGTATTTTTCCTCAAGCTTTCCGCGCACATAGCATTGAAGCTGCGAATAGAGTGGCTTGACCTGCCCCCAAAGGCGATCGGTTTCGGTACGCAGTGCGGATGCCTCCATGTCATAGCCGGAGCGCCAGGCATCACCTGCATCGGCATAGCCGGTATCACGGGCTCCTTCGTTAAGCAGCTCGGCGAAGCGCTGATAGTCGGCTCGCATGCCGTTGCCAACGGAATGCCAGCCCTGCCAGGCTTCGAGGTCGGTGTTCCAGTCCCGGTCTTCGGCCATGACCTCGGACAACTGGTTCAGATTCTTGCAGGTGCTCTTGTCATCAGGATCACTGCAATACTTGCCTGAGCCGTAGGCGGCACCGAGTCGCGAGGCAATCTCGGCCATTTCGGCCAGATGATCCGGATCTTTCGGCGCCGGCATCGAGCTCTGGCGCTTGAGCATCTCGATGGCGCGTGCTGTTTCCGGCGATATGTCCTGCACGCCATCGAAGCGGCGTGAGGACTCGATGGCATCCTTGAGGCGGATCAGGCCACGTTCGTTGGCCTTGGACTCCAGAAGTCCCGTATCCGGGGTGATATAGGTTGCCGCCACCCACTGCGCGGCGACATCCTCGACGTAGTGATCACGGATGTCCTGATTGACGTCCGCGATAAAGGTATCGGCGTCGGCTGCGGTGGCCGCCTTCGGGCCGGATTCGGCTGCCGGATCAACCGGTGCCTGAGGTGTGCTGCAGGCGGCGAGGGCCATGGCTCCCGCCAGGACCGTTGAAATATGGGTGCGCTTCATTGGACATCTCCCGGGTTCAAATTCGAGGTGGAGTGTAACGCCATGGCAAAGTTCTCTCTCATCGTGTCGCTTGGCAGGGGCCCGAGGGTCGTTTGCCAGTCGCGCATTGCCCGCGGTAACAATTTTTGGCACTTGCCGAACAAGGCTGGCAAGCATCCATATCAAGGGTCTGGCAAGACATGTCTTGTCTGCAAGCGGATGGCGCCGAATTGCCGAATCCGTGCCCGCATTTCCCGGCCTTGCCAGTTTCAGAGGCCCCAGCCGATAACCTGGGATTTCCACATGGGTGCCAGCTAGCAATCCGCAGGGAGTGAAATTCGGACTGGCGCAACGTCACTGACTCCAGTACCTTGAGCAACGTTCAGGGGCACGACTTGGCGCGGATTTTGCTTGCGCACATGGAGTCCAGGGTAGATATGGCCGCACCGCTCATGCGCGCTGTCATTTCCTAACGTGGAACAAATAACCGTGCCGGGAGATGGCACGCATATCGGTACAGGGTTTCGGACGCCTTCAGGAACAGGAGTTCCAGAGGTATCACGTCACGCTGCATTCGCGCTTCAAGGGGGAAAGGGCATGTTCTACACGCCGCAAGTTTCGGCTGTTCGCACTGCTGCGCGAGTAATTGCTCGCCCATCGGCAGCCGTGCAACGACACGCTTTGAGTGGATTGCGCGCTTGCGCGCGCCGCATTGCTGCGCCTCGATCTCCAGCGCGTTCAGGACTCAGGAATCTGACGCCATGATGAGTCGCGTCGGAAGACGGGCGCTAGCCGGTTCGGGCAACTCGCGTTCCCTGCAGGCGCTGGCGGCCCTTCGGCGAATCGTCGCTGCGAAAGATTTCGTCGCTCCGGGTTCCGCGGGCAAGGCCCAGACCGTTTGCGGCCTCCCGGGCAGTGACCCGGCATCAACGGCACCAGGGTTCGTCACCAGACGCCAGTCTGAACCGGCGTTCAGGGCGAACCGGAACCGATGCTCCCTCCATTCCCATTTGCGACCTGTTGATCCTCATTCGATCGCGGGACGGTGGGGCAATGTCCAAATCGACAGATTCGCTTGAGCATCCTGTGTCCAGGCAATCC
>NZ_JBAWHJ010000123.1:0-13457 GCF_049593775.1 Dokdonella sp.
ATTACCCTGAATGTGCGTGGATTGCCGCGCAGCATGACCGAAACGTCCCTGAACGAAATGTTTGAAAAGTTTGGGCGCGTCCACAAGCTCAAGATGGCGATGGATCCATTCAAGAACGAGTGCAAGGGCTTTGCCGAGCTGGCCATGGAAGGGCATGAGGCGCGTGCCGCCATTGCCAGCCTCGATGGCAGTTTCCAGGACGGCGGCACCTTGCGTGTCGGCCTGGCCAGCGCGCGTCCGGCGCGCGGCGGTCGTCGCTGAGGTTCCCGGCCTGTGAATTCCGGCGTATGCGCGTTCCGGCCTGCCTGAAGTGCGGGCCCTCCGTGTCTGCGCCAGCGACGGGGCCGAAGCCGATCTCTGCCTGACTGAAGCCCCGGGTGCGCGCTTTGGATTGCTCTGGTTGCCTGCACTCGGCGTCTCGGCACGTCACTACCAGGCGTTTGCGGGGGCACTTGCCGCGACCGGGGTGAGTGTGGCCGTGCACGAATGGCGTGGCGCCGGTTCAAGCAACATGCGCGCGTCACGTCAGTGTGACTGGGGCTATCGCGAGCTGCTCGAGTGCGATATCCCGGCCAGTCTCGAAGCGGCTCGCTCGGCTCTGCCAGAAGTTCGATGGATAGTGGCGGGTCACAGTATCGGCGGGCAATTCGCTTGTCTGCACGCGGCGTCCAGCCCGTCGCGGACCTCGGCGATCGCGATGGTCGCTTCCGGTTCACCGTACCTGGAGACGTTTCCTTCCCGCAGGCGCTGGCTGATGCGCCTGATCCCGCTGGCCGTGCACATGCTGACTGCCGTATGCGGCTACTACCCGGGAAAACGCGTCGGATTTGCCGGCACCGAAGCACGGACCCTGATGCGTGATTGGGTTCGCAGTGCACGCACGGGTCTATACGCTTCGTATTCCGGGGAAATCGAGATCGAGAAGCGCATGGGTGAATATGCAAAGCCCTTTCTCAGCATCCAGCTTGAAGACGATTCGCTGTGTCCGCCCGAATCCCGCGATTGGTTGCTTGGGAAATTCGGCAACGCCTCCATCGAGAGGATCGGCTTGCAGGCCGGAGATTTCGACAATCAACTGGCCACGCATTTTTCCTGGATGAAGGAGCCTGCTCCGGTGGCAAGCCAGATTGCAAACTGGATCGAACGCCGGATTGAACCGGATATTGATTCGCCAGCGGTCTCGGCGGCTTGAACTCACTTGCGGACTCTTCAATACCAACGGGGCATTGCATGAAACTTTTTGAACCCTATAGCCTGCGCTCCGTGCACCTGAGAAACCGCATCGTGGTGTCGCCGATGTGCGAATACTCGGCTGTTGAAGGTGTGCCGCAGGACTGGCATCTGGTCCATTTGGGAAGCCGCGCTGTCGGTGGCGCAGGCTTGGTGATTGCCGAGGCCACTGCGGTGGAAGCCATTGGCCGGATTTCGCCCGAAGACACGGGGCTGTGGAACAAGACCCAGGCAGACGCTTGGGCCAGGATCACTTCGTTCATCGCCGATCACGGCGCCGTTGCCGGAATCCAGCTCGCCCATGCCGGGCGCAAGGCCAGCACGGCGGCACCATGGGTAGAGGAACGTACAGTGGGTCCGGATCAGGGCGGATGGATTCCGGTTGCACCCTCCGCGCTAGCCTACTCGGCCAGGTATCCCGAGCCAGTGGCGCTCGATTCGGATGGTATCAACGCTGTCGTCGAGGCGTTTCGGTTGGCCACCATCCGTGCTGTCGACAGCGGTTTTCGACTGATCGAGATACATGCCGCGCATGGCTATCTGCTACATGAATTCCTTTCACCGTTGAGCAACCTGCGCACGGATGAGTGGGGCGGAAGTTTTGAGAACCGGATACGACTGACCCGGAGTATCGTTGCAGCGGTTCGCTCGGCCATGCCCGAATCGCTTCCGTTGCTGGTGCGCATTTCAGCCACCGACTGGGTGCAGGGTGGTTGGGACATCGAGCAAAGTATCGAACTCTCGCGGCTGTTGAAAACCGGGGGCGTGGATCTTGTCGATGTCTCCAGCGGTGGGCTCTCCGAGGATCAGGTCATTGATGCGGTCCCAGGCTATCAGGTGCCGTTCGCGGCGAGAATTCGAAAGGAGGCTGGCATCGCCACCAGTGCGGTCGGACTGATTACCGAGGCACGGCAGGCCGAGTCGATACTGGCATCAGGACAGGCTGATCTGGTTCAGTTGGCCCGTGAACTGTTGCGGGATCCATACTGGCCAAGGCGCGCTGCCGCTGAGCTCGGGGTTACGATCGAGCCGCCCAAACAATATGCTCGGGCCTGGTGAGGCGAGCCGATCGCTCGCGCAACCATTTTTGCGCTGTTTCAGCATTGGAGCGTGTCGATGAACAATTCCGGGCATCTTCGGATCGAAGCGAAAGAGCACGACCTTGGCGATGGGTTTGTCGTGCGACGCATGTTGCCGTCGGCGCGTCGGCGTACGGTGGGGCCATTCGTCTTCCTTGACCATGTCGGTCCCGTCGAATTGGCCCCCGGTCACGCCGTCGATGTGCGCCCTCATCCGCATATCGGCCTGTCCACGATGACCTATCTGTTCGATGGAGTTTTCACCCACCGTGACAGCCTGGGTGTTGTCCAGGATATCCGGCCCGGCGCGGTCAACTGGATGACAGCGGGCTGCGGCGTGGTGCATTCCGAGCGCACCCCCGAACCGGAGCGCTCTGCCGGGCATCGAGTTCACGGCGTGCAATTCTGGGTGGGCCTGCCGACGAGGGATGCCGAAGTCGAGCCATCCTTTTCGCATCATGCGGCCGAACTGCTTCCGGAATGGTTCGATGGATCCACGCGCATTCGACTGGTTGCCGGCGAAGTATCCGGCCGCCAGTCCCCTGTGCCGGTTCACTCGCGCATGTTCTGCCTGGATGTCGAGTTGCAGGACGGTGGATCACTGGCCATTCCGGATGAACATGCCGAGCGCGCTGTCCTGGTCGTTGACGGGCAGATCGAGCTGGATGGCGAATCGTTTTCCGTACATGACATGCTCGTCCTGCAGCCCGACTGCTTGCCCTTGATCGTTGCGCGAGATACGGCACGCGTGATCATTATTGGCGGCGATCCGCTCGATGGTTCACGCCATATCTGGTGGAATTTCGTCGCATCGGACCAGGGCCGCATCGACAAGGCCAAAGCGGACTGGCAGGCAGGTCGATTTGGCGAAGTCCCGGGCGAAACCGAGTTCATTCCCCTGCCAGACAGGTAGCCAGACCGCTTCACGCCGGTTTCGTCTTTTCGCTCGGGGTCGTATGCTGGTGTCCCGCTACGGAAAGGTTTCCGGAGAATCACGATGAGCCAATCCACGGCTGAAGAACCAGGCGCAAGACACTTCTCGAATTTTCGCGAGTTTTATCCCTACTACCTTTCCGAGCATGCCAACCAGGCTTGCCGGCGGCTGCACTTCGTCGGAACTTCACTGGTTATTGGTGTCCTGGTCGCCGCCATCGTGCGTGGCAATCCGATGTGGCTGTGGCTGGTGCCCGTACTGGGTTACGGGTTTGCCTGGGTCGGACATTTCTTCTTCGAGAAGAATCGGCCGGCTACGTTCAAGCATCCGCTATACAGCCTGATCGGCGACTGGGTCATGTACTGGGACATGTTGCGCGGCAAGATCAAATTCTAGAAGTTCGCGTACGCCAGCCGATGGCCGTTGAAACTGAAACAGCAGGTGTTCGACTGGATCTGTGGCTTTGGGCTGCACGTTTCTTCAAGACGCGCAGCCTGGCCAAGCAGGCCATCGACGGCGGCAAGATCGTAGTCAACGACACCGCCGCGAAGGCGTCTCGCGCGGTGCACGTGGGAGATCGACTCGGCGTAGTGCGGGGTATTGAGCGCATGCAAGTCGTTGTGCTCGGATTGAGCGCGAAACGCGGCCCAGCGTCGCAGGCGCAGTCGATGTACGAAGAGACCGCGGAAAGCATTGCCGCACGCGAAAGGGCAAGAGAACAGAGAAGATTGACGGGTGCCGGGCTGGATCACCCGGCTTCACGCCCCGACAAGCACTCGAGGCGTCTATTGCGAGACTTCAAGAAGAGTCGAGGGTAGTCGTCGGCGCAGAGGGATCTGCGGCGTGTCGGGCGGGTCCCTGAAACGCGTCGGTGTACCATTCGTCATGAATGGATTGCGCCCGGCTGGAAATCCGCAAGGACGTGTCGTCGGAATTGGCAATTCTGGCTCCGAAGGGCAGGGTCCATGTGGCTCATGCGGGTCGCCACCGCGACCTTGCCCTGAGATGCTTTTTCACACTGGATGATGATGCAGCGCTCGCTACTCCGTGAAACCTGGGCAGAACTGAGGCGTCGTCGCGTGGTACGTGCCGGCATTGCCTATGCCGTGGTCGGCTGGATCATCCTGCAGGTTGCCGAGATCACGTTCGAGCCGCTCGATCTTCCACCCTGGGCGCTGACCTGGACCGTGCTTGGCGTCGTGCTCGGTTTCCCGGTCGTGTTGGTCATCTCCTGGTTCTTTGATGTCTCAAGGCGGGGCGTCACCCGCGAGCGTGGCGTCACGGGTCATGCGGGTGCGGCGTTTGCGGTTGCGATGGTGCTCCTGGCTGTCGGCGGCAGCGCCTGGTGGCTGTATGGCGTCTACGCGCCGGCCAAGCTGCGACTCGGTAGTGCCAGCTCCGAGTCCGTCGTGGAAGCCGGGGTAAGCGCGGCACCCTCGAACTCGGTCGGGGTGTTGCCATTCGATGACCTCAGTCCAGGCGCGGACCAGGGGTTTCTTGCGGATGGA
The DNA here is from genome assembly GCF_049593775.1 of Dokdonella sp. Taxonomy (GTDB): domain Bacteria; phylum Pseudomonadota; class Gammaproteobacteria; order Xanthomonadales; family Rhodanobacteraceae; genus Dokdonella. Next base: position 4,752 of record NZ_JBAWHJ010000123.1, read on the forward strand.
ATCGCTGAGGAGTTGCTTGACCGGCTGGCGAGAAATCCGGGTTTGCGTGTGGCATCACGGACCTCATCGTTCGCATTGCGCGGACTCGCAAAAGACATGCGTGCGCTAGGTCGGCAGTTGGGCGTGCGCTGGTTGCTCGAAGGGTCTTTGCGCAAGGCTACAGGACGGGTTCGAGTCACGGCGCAGCTGATCGATACGAGCAACGGATTCCATGTCTGGAGCGATACCTACGAGCGATCCGATCAGGATCTGTTCGCCCTGCAGGATGAAATTGCCGCGTCCATCTCCGCCGAATTGTCGTCGCGAATCGAAGGCGTTGCGGCGGAGGCACCGGCGCAAGCCAATACCGGTAACCCGGAAGCCTTGCAGGCCTACCTCAAGGGCCGCGAGGCATGGCGCCAGCGGACAGCAGCATCGCTGGCGCTGGCCGAGACCATGTTCCTGCGTGCGGTTGAGCTTGATCCGGATTTCGCACGAGCGTGGTCAGGACTGGCGGATACCTACCTTCTGCAAGCCGACTATGGCCGGCGTTCGGATGCAGACGCTATCCAGCTTGCCGAGCCTGCAGCGGTCAGGGCGGTAGTGCTGGGTCCCCGATTGGGCGAAGCCTGGGCATCACTCGGGCTTTTGCGCATGGCAGCCGGTCAGTACAAGGCGGCGCAGAGCAGCCTCGAACAGGCGATGGAACTCGATCCGCGCTACGAAATGGCGCCGATGTGGCTGGCGACTGTCTACGGCAGCACCGGCAGGATGGACAAGAAGCGTGAGGTCCTGCTCAAGGCCGTCGAGATCAACCCGCTGGAGCCTGTGATCAACGTCAACCTGGCAGAGCTCACGTTCAACGGCGGTGATCCCGAGGGCGCTCTGGATCAGCTTCAGCGCGTTCTTGCGATCACTCCCGATAACGCTTCGCTGCTTCGGTCAGTTTCCTCCATCGAGCTCGTACGGGGAAACTATGCGGCAGCCATAGCCGCTGCACGACATGCGCTGCGGACCGATCCCGAAGGGCCAGCCAATATCCACGCGATGTTGCGGGTGCTGATGCAGATCGAGGATTTCGATGCAGCCAGATCGCTCGCGATGCGCCTACCCGAGGGCTCGCAGGATCGAGCCACCGCTTTGCAATGGATCGAATTTCGAAGGGGAGGGACCGAGTTGCTTCCGGCCATGGTCGAGGTGGTTGCCGACATTGCGACCCATCCATTCAGCGTGAGCAACAGGGAAACGCTTTCCCTGGCCGGCATGGTCCAGTTGCGCGCTGGACATCCGGAACTTGCTGCGGATTTGTTGAGCCAGGCTGCCGGACCGCCCGATCAGCTGGAGAGCAATCACGAGCTGATGGACCCGGCAAGCCTGCTGGTGGTGGCGCTGGAAGCGGCGGGTGAGAAGGAGCAGGCTCAGCGCTGGGGTGAGCCATTGCTGCGAATTGCAACGATGACCATCGAGCAGTCAGTTGCAGGGGTGCGGCGTCATATGCTCGAAGCGCTGGTGGCTGGACAAAACGGCTATCTTGAAGAGGCGGTCAAGGCTCTTGAAAAAGCCTATGACGCCGGATACCGCGATCGCTGGCAACTGTTGTATGACCCGCGGTTGGCACCATTGCAGGCTACACCCGAGGTTCACGACCTGCAGCAACGCATGGCACAAGAATTCTCCGCGGCTCGTGAGGCGGCATCCCGCGCACTGGCGCAATAAGTTGCTCCCGCACACCCGGCGATCCTGATGCTGCGCGATGCAGGGGCGAGTGAGTGTTGCTCGGAAAGCTCCGCTGTGCGGGCTTCAAGGTGTCCGTCGTGACTGCGTGGGCCTGATCACGTTGTCATGACGCGAACGCAGGCTCAGCCGAATTCACGGATCTAGCGGCTGGAATCGTGCTGTGTCTCTTGCAGAATGAATTCCGAAAATGACGGGTACAGGAGTCGATTGGCGTAGCCGCTGATGTGATCGCCATCGAAAAAGACGGGACGCCCCTCCAGGACAGCCGTGCACTTCAATTCTGGACAGAGCAGGAAAAACGGATCCCAGATCGATGCGCCTGTTACCTGCCGCGACAGTCGTCCAAGGCTTGCCATGACAGGGGATCGATAGGTTTCGAGGGTAGAGCGCATTATCGAAAGCCCATTGCTGCAAACCGGATTGGCAGAGTTGAATGGGTCCGAACACCGAAATGCAGGGGCTGGGAGCATCGGTTGGGGTGCTTCAAACACAACGCGCATACCCGCTTCGGCAAGCGGACGCAGTTGCGCTGATACGGAGAGCTCGGCATTGCGTCGAATTTGCTCGGCTGGCGCTCCGCTCAGCGAGTAGAGGGCGTTCGCCGTTGCTGGAGAACCATCCTGATAGCCCAGTCGATTCAGGCGCAAGGCGGCGAGAAACAGTACGTCGTCCGGTTTTGCACGTGTCGAGATGTCCTCGAGTATGGCCTGCTGTTGATCAGCGCAAGTCTGGCTTTCGGTACCGGATCGCAGGTTCGCATAGCTGCAGCCATCGTTCGGGTACAGATTGACCGTCGCGCCGGTGCGCAAGGTGTATTCGGTCAGCATCGTCACGAATGCAAGCGCATGTGAATCACCGAGCGCGTAGATATCTGGCGCCGATGTCGACGTATCCGCACAACCTGATCGCGAGTAGATCCGTGCATGCGCCAGTCCATTGCGCAAGTTGCTCTTGGCGACCATGCACTCAGGGAGATCTGGCAGATGCTTGATCGATTCCGGATACCAGTCCTCGGCGTTCTGCATGACGGTGCTGAGTGAGAGCGACGTTTTTCCCTTGATCATGCCCAGGGAAAGCGTGGCTGACACCGCGATGGCGGCGAGACCGGCCGCAACGACGCGGGTCCGTGGCCATTGTCGCAAATCCGAGGAATAGCGTAGTGGCATTTCCACATAGCGATAAGACAGTTCGGCAAAAGCGACTGTCAGCGCAAGTGCGACTCCCAATAAAACGAGGGTATCGATTCCGCTGGTCCAGCGCATCAGTACGAGCACCGGCCAATGCCACAGATACAGGGAGTACGAGCGCTTGCCAACATGGACCATTGCCGCGGTGCAGAGCACGCGGGACAAGGGTGATCGTGGGCCGCTCCGATACAGGAAGCCGAGCAGGCCGAGCGTTGCCAGCACCGGCAACCAGCCGCCGGGGTACGGAAATTCAAGCGGTTTTGAGCTCCAGAACGACCAGGCGAGCAATGCGAAGGACAGCGCAGCACCGGTTCCGTACATCCAGCCGCGTGCACCTGGTGGACGTGGCAGATCGCGACTCTCCGGCATGCACAGGTATAGCAGGACACCACTGGCCAGCTGCCAGAATCGAGTAGTGATCAGGTAGAACGCCGCACCCGGGTCACTCTGGGACCGTTGCCAGGCGTCACCCAGAGACGCCAGCAGGGCGAGGCCGAAAAGCCCGAGCGACAACTGACGCCAGCGACCGCCGCGGGTCCAGGCGAAAAACAACAGGGGGAACAGCAGATAGAACTGTTCTTCCACGCCCAATGACCAGGTATGGGTAAACGGATTGAAATCCGTTGAAGGAGAAAAATAGTTCTCGTCGTTGGCTGCCAGGTAGAAGTTGCTCAATCCGACAAATGCAAATAGCCCGGTGAGGTCATTGCTGGAGCTGAGCCAGGCGGAAGGGATAAAAAGCGTCGACGCCACGCTGGTTGCAAGCAGGCAGACGATCAGGGCCGGTGCGATGCGTTGCATGCGCCGTGCATAGAAGTAGGCAAGCAGATCACGCAATCCGCCTTGGTTCCAGCGGCTTACCGAGGCGCTGACGACGAAGCCCGAGATGACGAAGAAGACATCGACACCGGCAAAACCACCCGGCAGCCACGATTCACGCAGGTGATAGACAATCACCGCGATGACGGCGAGTGATCTAAGTCCGTCGACGTAGGGCAGATAGCCTGCCCGTGGCGAATCCGGCGTGGAGATGGCATCTTTCGTGATGTCGACATGCATCCCGTGGTCCGTCGGTTTCACGTTCGGCATCAGAGCATTTTCTTCAGGCGGTAGAGCGCTTCCAGTGCGTCGCGAGGACTCATCGAATCCGGATCCAGCGCGCGTACGGATTCCTCGATCGGCGATGGCGCAGGCGGGGCGAAAAGCCCGAGTTGAGGCGTTCCGCTGCCTGGTGATATCAAAGCAGGTGCCGTCGCGTTTCCTTCGGATTCGAGGCGGGCAAGCGTCGTGCGGGCATCATCGATGACTGACTTGGGCAACCCGGCCAGCGCCGCCACCTGCAATCCGAAGCTGCGGTTGGCCGGGCCTTCCTTGACCGCGTGCATGAAGACGAGCTGATCGCCATATTCCACCGCATCGAGGTGAACGTTCTCGATGCCTTCATGGGACTCCGGCAGTCGGGTCAGTTCGAAATAGTGCGTCGCGAACAGGGTGAACGCACGATTGTTCGTAGCCAGATGACTGGCGCATGCCTGGGCGAGGGCAAGGCCGTCGTAAGTGCTGGTCCCTCGGCCGATCTCGTCCATCAGTACGAGGCTGCGATCACTGGCGTTGTGAAGGATATTGGCTGTCTCGCTCATCTCGACCATGAAGGTCGATTGGCCTCGCGAGAGATCGTCGCCTGCACCGATACGCGTGAAAATGCGATCGATGGGACCGATTTCCGCCCTCGCCGCCGGCACGAAGCTGCCGATGTGCGCGAGCAGGACAATCAAGGCGTTCTGGCGCATGTACGTTGACTTGCCGCCCATGTTCGGACCGGTGACGACAAGCATCCGCCTCGTGTCGTTGAAAACAAGGTCGTTGGGCTCGAAGGGCTCGTCGCGGACCTGTTCGACCACCGGGTGACGTCCGCGCTCGATATGGATGCCGCTGGCTTCGGTCAGGGTAGGGCGACTCCAGTCAAGTGCATCAGCCCTGTCCGCAAGGCAGGCGAGGACGTCGAGTTCGGCGATGGCGCCTGCGGCAACCTTGAGTTCACCAAGGCGCTCGCCGAGGTAATCGAGCAGGCCTTCGTAAATTGCCCGCTCGCGCATTAGCGAGCGCTCACGAGCGGAGAGCACCTTGTCTTCGAACGTTTTCAGCTCTTCGGTGATATAGCGTTCGGCACCCTTGATCGTCTGCCTTCGCGTGTAGTGCGTAGGGGCCTTTTCCGCCTGGGCCTTGCTGATCTCGATGTAATAGCCATGCACGCGGTTGTAGCCGACCTTCAGTGTCGGTATTCCGCTTGCAGTCTTTTCGCGCTCCTCGAAATCGATAAGGAACTGGTCGGCATTCGTGGCCAGCGCGCGCAGTTCGTCGAGCTCCGCGTCAAAACCGCTTCGGATCACGCCCCCGTCACGTTGCAGGGCCGGTGGTTGCTCCACGGTTGCCGCGATCAGGTGGGCTGCGGTCTCGGCGTGTTCGCCGATGCGATCGAGCAAGTCGCGCAACAACGGACTGTCAGTTCCATTCAAGCGTTCACGCAAGGCGGGTGTGCGCGCCAGCCCGTCACGCAAGGTCGAGAGATCACGTGGTCGCGCCGAACGCAAGGCAACGCGTGCGAGGATGCGCTCCAGGTCGCCGATGCCGCGCAGTTCCTCGCGCAGACCTTCGACACAACCGCTGTCCATCATGGACTCGATCGACTGGTAGCGGCGATCAAGCGTTTCGCGGTCTCGCAGCGGGCGGTTCAACCAGCGGTGCAGCTTCCGTGCACCCATGGGCGTGACCGAAGTATCGAGCACGCCAAGCATGGTGAAATCGCGATTGCCGGAGGCATGAAAATCGAGTTCCAGATTTCGCCGGGTGGCGGCATCAAGGGCAATGGTGTCGTTGGCGCTCTGGACCGCCATTCCTGTCAGATGGGGCAGGGAGGATTTTTGTGTCTCCTCGACGTAGCCGAGCAGGCAGCCTGCCGCACCGATCGACAACTGATCGGGTTCCAGGCCAAACCCGGACAGGTCGCGTGTACCGAAGAAACGACAAAGCTCGCGCTGCGCCGACTCTGGATCGAAATGCCAGGGTGCGCGCTTGCGCAAACCCTTCAGGCTGGAGACGACCTTGGGCCAAGCGACATCCTCGGCGACCAGGGTTTCGGCTGGCTGAAGTCGGGCGAGCTCGGCCGCCAGCGCTTCGGCGCCTTCGACCTCCCCAAGCAGGAATCGGCCCGTGGTCAGATCGACCCAAGCAAGCCCATAGCCGTGGTTGCCTGCGGCAATGGCCAGCAGGAAGTTGTCACGGCGCTCCTCGAGTAGCGCCTCATCAGTGACCGTGCCAGGCGTGACAATGCGCACCACCTTGCGCTCGACCAGCCCCTTCGCCTGTGCGGCATCGCCAATCTGCTCGCAGATAGCCACGGACTCGCCAAGCTTCACGAGGCGCGCCAGATAGCCTTCTGCAGCATGGTAGGGCACGCCCGCCATCGGGATCGGCGCACCAGCCGACGAGCCGCGTTGGGTCAGGGTGATGTCCAGCAGGCGTGCAGCCTTGCGTGCATCGTCATAGAAGAGTTCGTAAAAATCGCCCATGCGGAAGAACATGAGCACATCCGGATGCGCCTGCTTTGCTGCGAAGAACTGCCGCATCAGCGGTGTATGCGGAGAGGGGTTTTCAGCACTCATGCGCGGTCAAGCCGTTTGGAACGTCCATGGGTCACATCGATTGGAGAAGGGCAGCGCGAAACGCAGGAGGAAGCCGGCAAGCGGGTGCACGAGCACGCCACATGATTATCAACTTCCCTGGTAGCGGCGACATGATCCGCGAATTGAAGATTTTTTTCATGCCCATCCGGTTCTGCATGGGCAATTCGAATGGCCGTGGTTCTTGCGTCCGCCCAGATTGACACGGAAGCGGCCATTGCATGCCAACGACTCTACTGCAGGGCTGAATGACCGGTTTCCGGAACGATCGGGGTGTATCGATTTCGTGCCTGCCGGGATGCCGGGTCGTCAGGGCATCCGATAGGACAGGAGTAGCAATCCACCCAGGGTCCGGCTCGATGATCAGGCCTGTTTCCCGAGCAGTGGGTCGGACCCGCAACTCCTGTCAGCAAGGAGACCGGGGAGAATGATTGTGTTTCATTTGACGAAGTAGCCGAGGTCAGGGATTCATGGTCGGCCTGGGTGGGGCTAGTCGAGGGCCGGAATGAAGCGTCGGGCAAACTCCTCTTCCGGTAGCGGATGGCCGAGGAGGTAGCCCTGCAGTTGATCGCATCTCAGCAAGCGCAGCAGTTTCATCTGCTCTTCTTCCTCGACGCCTTCAGCCACCGTTTGCAGCGATAGCGAATGGGCCAGATTGATGATGTTGGTAACCAGGCCCATGGACTCCGGGCTTTGCGTCATGAGGGCAACAAAGGATTGATCGATCTTGATCATGTCCACGGGTAGACGGGCGAGGTAGTTCAGCGACGAATAGCCTGTTCCAAAGTCGTCTATTGCGATCCGGCAGCCCAGTTCTCGCACCGATTGCAATATGGTCATGCTTTGTCCGATGTCATCCATGAGCAGGCTTTCGGTGACTTCGATGTCCAGCGGCTGGTTTTCGCTGTGCTCCTGGAGCAGCTCGGTACACTCCTCGATGAAACGACTATGGCGAAGCTCCCGCGACGAAACGTTGACCGCAATGCGCAGGTCTGCTTGCCGTTCGCGCCAGGACAGGGCAGTGCGCAATGCTTCGCGCATCACCCAGCGACCCACTGGCACGATCATTTCGGACTCCTCGAGTATCGGGATGAACTCCGACGGCGATATCATTCCACGCTCGGGGTGAGGCCAGCGCAAGAGTGCTTCGGCACCGACCAATCGGTGTGTGGCGGCATGGAACTTCGGCTGGTAGTACAACTCGAATTCCAGATTCTCGAGCGCGCGCCGCAAGTCGGATTCCAGCGCAAGTCGTCGCGCAGCTCGGCCCCGAAGCTCCTCGTTGAAGACGTGAACCTGTACGCCACGTCGGGATCCCTCGAACATCGCTGTCAATGCGCTTTGCTCAACTGCCTCGGCTGTTTCGCCGTGCTCCGGCATCATGGCCAGGCCGCCGCGCAGATCAATGCGGATTTCTTCGTCATCCAGGGTGAACGGCTGCCGTGAGAACGTTCGGATCATGTTCTCAAGCCTGCTGCCTTCGGAGTCGGCGTTCCCGCTGCCTGGATAGGCAAGGGCAAACGAGTCAGCTTCGGTATGTGCTACCAGGGTGTTCTCGTCTACCAGTTCGCACAAGCGCTTTCCAACCTGTTGAAGAAGCCGGTCGCCGAAGGCTCGGCCGCGCGACTCGTTGATCGCGGAAAAGTGGTTGATATCCAGGATGGCAATGCTGACCAGGGGGCTCTTGACCAGATCAGGGATCCTGGCAAGGAAAGCCAGACGGTTGTAAAGGCCGCTTACCGGATTGTGGTACGCGAGGTATTCCAGTCTCTCGCCCTTGGCCATGAACTCCACGGCATAGTCGATCTCGTCGGTCAGATGCTGGAGCAGGTCGATTTCCTCTTCGTCGAACGCCTGCGGCTCGTTCGCGTAGAGCCCCATAACGCCCCATAGGGGGGTGCCAATGGGTAAGGTGGCCTGCGAGCAAATGCCGATCCTGGCCATCTCGGCTCGTCGCCCCGGGGAAATTCCAGCGTCACTCGAGTAGTTGCGAACAATGACCTTTTGCTGCTCTTGCAAGGCCCGCAGCGCTGGTCGATTCTCCAACTCCGTCGAGTCTCCGGCAGCTGACGTCCCTAGCGTGCCGATGAACTGGATCAAGGGCGTATTGCCGGACCTGTGAG
>NZ_JBAWHJ010000124.1:0-50859 GCF_049593775.1 Dokdonella sp.
ACAATAGGGCCTGCCTGTTCAGTTTATCGATGGTTCGGTGCTGCGCAGTGTATCATCCGCGACCGCCTACCCTGCGCCGAAAACAGGCCCAAGAACTCTCTCTGACGTGAATTTCCCCGAGCCAACATCTACTGCGAACAGGGCCTCGATGCCGCCACTCCAGGCGAGCTACGACACAGGCCGCCTCGCGGATTTGCTTGCCGAGCCCGACGTGCTGGCCGTGATCGGATTCGGACCGTCTTCCGAGGACAGCAAGGATCCACGCTTCCTGCATATCGGCCTGGAGCAGGCCGGCAGCAATCGCTATGAAGTCTGGCGCGGCGTGGGACCGGTCCGGTCCGGAATCGAGGGAAACGCACGTTGGAGCAGCGACGACACTTATCTTTTTTTCGCCATCGAGATTGACGAAGACACGGTCGGCGGCATCGACGCGGCAGGTGAACTGGCCTACGCGGAAGTGTGCAGCCTGCTTGAGCAGCGCCGCTTCGAGGATGGCACCCGGCCCCATATCCTGCGCCTGTGGAACTACATGGACGCAATCAATGAAGGAGAGGGTGACGACGAACGCTATCGCCACTTCTGCTCGGGTCGTGCACGTGGCATCACGCCGGCTACGCGCAATGGCTATTCGGCTGCCACGGCGATCGGTCGTCGTGATGGCGTACGCGTCCTGCAGGTTTACGGCCTGGCAGCACGCGAGTCCGGAATTGCGGTAGAAAACCCTCGCCAGGTCAGTGCCTGGTCCTATCCGAGGCAGTACGGGCCGGTAGCGCCAACCTTTGCGCGCGCCACGCGTACGCCTGCCGATCAGCTTCTGGTTTCCGGAACCGCGGCGGTGGTCGGCCACGCCAGCGTGCATGCGGACGACACCTTTGCCCAGCTCGAGGAAACGCTGCTCAATCTGGAAAGCCTGCTCGATGCGGCAGGTAGCGGTATCGCCAACCGCGGACTGGCCGCGACCCTGCTCAAGGTCTACCTGCGCGATCCGGCCGAGGCCAAGGCGCTGGAACAGCACATGCACGCGCGCTGCCCGAAACTGATCGACAGCATCATCCTGTTCGGCGATATCTGCCGTAGCGACCTGCGCATCGAGATCGACGGAATCCAGGTCTGAGCGCCTGCTCACCTGTCTGCATGGGCGGTGGCGAAAGCCGCGACACCATTGTGCGACGCAACAGGATTGCCGCCCCAGCCAGCAGATTCATGCCTGCGGCTGCTGTGCTAACGTCAACAAAGTGTGACCCGGTAGGCATTCCTGGTGTGTCCTCAGTCCGCATTTCAATGCGAAGCAATGGACGAACCGGCACGACTTCCGGGTGCTAGCATTTGATCCCGCAGCATCACAACTGGCGCAAGGCGCCTGGGAGAGACAGCATGAAAACGCGATTGGGGCACTACGACATCGTTGCTGAATTGGGTCGTGGAGGCATGGGCGTGGTCTACAAGGGACACGAGACCTCGCTCAACCGCTACGTCGCAATCAAGGTCCTTGCCGATTCCCTGGCCCATGACGAGGGCGTCAAGGAGCGCTTCCTGCGCGAAGCACGCAGCATGGCGGCGCTCAACGACCCGCACATCATTCAGATCTACTATATCGGCGACGACGAGGGCCAGACGTTCTTCGTCATGGAGTTCGTCGAAGGCGAATCACTTGGCACCCTGCTCAAGCGCGAGCACACGGTACCCGCGGGCCCCGCCGCCAAGATCATCTACCAGACGGCACTCGGCCTCGCTACGGCACATGACAAGGGCGTGATCCACCGCGACATCAAGCCGGGCAACCTGATGGTGTCGAGCCGCGGCTCGATCAAGATCGCCGATTTCGGCATCGCCCTGTCGAACCAGGACTTGTCCAACAAGCTGACCTCGACCGGCGAATTCGTCGGCACGCCGGGCTATCTGTCGCCGGAAGTCTGCCTTGGAAAGCAGGTCGACCAGCGTTCGGACATTTTCTCGCTCGGCATCGTGCTGTTCGAGATGCTGGCCGGCCGCATGCCGTTTACCGATGAATCACCGCTCGGCCTGATGCTTGAGGTTGTCCGCGCCGAGATTCCGGACGTACGCGAACTGAACGAGGACGTCGACGAGCAAATCGCCTGGATCCTTTCGAAAATGATCGCCAAGGAGCCGGAAGATCGTTATCAGAGTTGCCATGAGCTGGCCGAGGATCTTGCCGCTCATCCGCTGGTGTCCAAGGCCGGGCCGATCACCATCGTGCCCAAGCTGTCGGCTGCAGCGGCCACCATGGTGGGCCAGAAGACTCCGTTCTCGGGCCAGAGTGCCTTGCCGAAGACGCCGGTCTCGAACTCGGGTGCTGCCAATACACGGATCACCCCGTCGTCGCAGCCGATGCCGCCGGCCTATCCGTCACAGGATGCAGCTGCAACCGCACCGGGCGTGTCGGGCCAGGCATTCGAGAGCCAGGGCGGCAAGGGCGAGAAGCGCAGTTCGGTCATGCCATTGGCCATAGCCGCCATTCTTGTTCTCGGACTGGTTGGCGGCGCATGGGCGTTCCGCGACAAGATCCCGGGCCTGAGCTCTATCGAGTCTGATCGGGTGGCGATGGTCGAGCAGTCGTCCAATGCCGTCGCGACTGCAGACAGCAACCCGATCACGATCGCCAACGATTCGGCCATCAATCCTGCAAGTACGAGCGAGGACTCAACCACCACGCCATCGGACCAGACCCGGACAGATGCTGATGTGGATAGCGCCGTTGCGATGGCCGACGACGGACCGGATGGCCCTGGGCCGCGCGCGTCGCAGGCGGATGTCGCCGCATTGCGTGACCTGCCGGCAGCCCGAGCAGCAGAGGAATCGCAGGGCAACGTGCCTGCGCCACGTGCCGAAGATGCGGTTGCCATGGTGCCGAAGAAAGCACCATCGAAGCCGGCCAGGCCGAGCGTGCCGACCGTTGCCGTCGTCTTCAGTGGTGATGACGTCATTGCCGAACCTGCACGCGACGCCATCGTGAGCCTGTTGCAGCGACGCGGTTTCCGCGTGATCGAGGCGGGCCAGGTCCAGGGCAACAGCCCGGACATGGGGCGTCTGTCGGGTCGTGCCGATGCGGTTGTCTTTGTCCAGGCCAAGCCGGTGGGCTCGCAGGAAATCTTCTACTACGGTCAGGCATCGACGCTGTACACGGTCCAGCTTGGGGTCAAGGCTTACCGTGTGTCCGACGGCAGCACGCTATGGAGCAGCGGCAAGTCGCAGGTGAATTTCAGCACCTTGAATGCAACCGAGAAAGCCCAGGAAGCGGTTGAGCCCCTGCTCGACGACGTCGACAGGAACCTGGCCGAGTTCCGCTCGCGGAGTGGTCGCGGCTGAGACCAAGAGGCATGACGAAAAAAGCGGACTTCGGTCCGCTTTTTTCTTGCGTTGTTGTTTGCGATGAGGATCGATTCCCGCCTGCGCGGGAATGACGCTAGGAGGTGCGGAAGTGTACACCCGCCTGCGCGGGAATGACGCTAGGAGGTGCGGAAGTGTACGCACCCGCCTGTGCGGGAATGACAAGCCGAGCCGTCATTCCCGCGCAAGCGGGAATCGCTTCACAACAGCCGAACGGCTGGTCATCGCTTTCATCACTGATTTGCACAAGTTTTCAGCCTGCCCGCACTCAGACAGCAGACAAGTTCGCATAGGCCAACACCAGCCACTTCTGGCCGGCAGATTCGAAGTTGACCTGCACGCGGGTGTGCGCACCGGTACCTTCGTAGTCAACGACGACGCCTTCGCCAAAGTTGGAATGGCTGACGCGTTGTCCCAACTTCAGTCCGTGATTCTGTTCGCCAAGCGAGGCATGTGACGCCGCCGGCATCGACCGGCTTACCTGCACGCGTGGCCGGATCTCCTTGAGCAATGCGGCCGGAATCTCGCCCAGGAACCGCGAAGGCCGACCGTACATTTCCATGCCATGCATGCGTCGCGTTTCCGCGTAGCAGAGCAAGAGATGCTCGCGCGCACGCGTGATGCCAACGTAGGCAAGGCGACGTTCTTCTTCAAGTCGCCCGGGTTCCTCGACCGACTTGTGGCTGGGAAACAGGCCGTCTTCCAGGCCGACCAGGAACACCAACGGAAACTCCAGCCCTTTCGCCGAGTGCAGGGTCATCAACTGGACGCACTCCTGCCACGCCTCACCCTGGGCTTCACCGGATTCCAGCGCCGCGTGGGAAAGAAAAGCGGCCAACTCGGACAGGCCTGCTTCGTGATCCTCGGGAGTGCGTTCGAAACGACTGGCGACATTGACCAGTTCGTCGAGATTCTCCAGTCGCGACTCGGCGCTGGTCTTGTCGCGCTCGTGGTAGTCACGGATACCCGAACGCACGATGGCATGGTCCATCTGTTCGGACAACGGCAAAGGCTCGTCAGGCGTATCTGCGTCGTCGAAATCCTCGCCCGCCTGCGCATGGCCGGGTGCGAGGCAATCACGCGCCAATCCATCAATCAGCTCAAGAAAGGCGCGAAGGGCGCTCCTGGCTCGTCCTGTCAACGTGCTGTCGGTCAACTCGGCGAGCACGGCCTCCCACATCGAGGTGTCTTCGCGGCGTGCGCGTGCGCGCAGCAAGTCGATGGTGCGATCGCCGATGCCGCGTGGCGGCGTGTTCACGACGCGCTCGAATGCCGCGTCGTCGTGGCGATTGCCGAGCAGGCGCAAATAGCCCAGCGCGTCCTTGATTTCGGCGCGATCGAAGAAGCGTTGCCCGCCGTACACACGATAGGCAATATCGTGCTGGATCAGCTGCTCTTCAAAGTTGCGCGATTGCGCGTTCGAGCGATACAGGATTGCGACGTCGTTGGCGCGGTGGCCTTCGCGCAGGTATTCACGGATTCGCTCGATGACGAAACGTGCTTCGTCCTGTTCGTTGTAGGCCGCATAGACTTCGATCGGATCGCCATCGCCATCCGCCGTCCACAACTGCTTGCCCAGACGGCTCGGGTTGTGCGCGATGACCGCATTGGCGGCACCGAGGATATTCGCCGTTGATCGATAATTCTGCTCAAGACGGATCGTGCTGGCGGTCGGGAAATCGCGCAGAAAGTGCTGCACGTTTTCAACGCGCGCGCCGCGCCATCCGTAGATGGCCTGGTCATCGTCGCCGACCACGAACACGTTCCCGGTGGTGCCAGCCAGTACGCGAATCCACGCGTACTGCAGCGTGTTGGTGTCCTGGAATTCATCGATCAGCAGGTGCCGATAACGCTCGCGATAATGGGCGAGCAAGGCATCGTCATGCAGCCACAATTCGTGCGAGCGCAGCAACAGCTCGGCGAAATCAACCAGGCCGGCGCGCTGGCAGGCGCGCTCGTAGGCCACATAGATTTCGACCATGGTGCTGGCCATCGGATTGCCGGCTGCGTCGATGGCGTCGGGGCGCTTGCCTTCGTCCTTGGCTGAATTGATGAACCACGCTGCCTGACGCGGCGGGAAACGCGCTTCATCAATGCCAAGACCCTGGATGGTGCGCTTGATCAGACGCTGCTGATCATCGGAATCGAGAATCTGGAACGTCTCTGGCAGGCGGGCTTCACGCCAGTGTCTACGCAATAGTCGATGGGCAATACCGTGGAACGTGCCAATCGTGAGCCCGCGGGTCCCTTCGCCCACAAGGGACTGTGTGCGCGCGCGCATCTCGGCGGCAGCCTTGTTGGTAAAGGTGACCGCAAGGATCGACCATGGCGACGCACGCTCGACCTCCAGCAACCAGCCAATGCGGTGGGTCAGGACACGGGTCTTGCCCGAGCCGGCGCCGGCAAGTACGAGGGAATGCCCTGGCGCGGCGCTGACCGCTTCGCGCTGGGCAGGGTTCAGATCATCAAGCAGGTGGGAAACATCCATGCCGCCATTGTAAAGGCCCGGCGTCGAAGCCGGGCCGCCCGCTTTGCGGAACTGACGTGTCTGGAATCTATTGAATCAACTCAGCGCTTGCGCATCGCTCCGGCGACAAGCAGGCCGAGGCCGATGAGCACACTGGCGCCACCAGCCCACTGGGGCACGGTTTTCTCTTGCTGTACGGTTGCCGAAAGGTCGCCAATCTTCAGTACTTCCTTGTCCTGGGTGAAATCGAGGTTGCCGGTGAATGCCGCGGCACCGACGACGACGAACAATATGCCCGCAATGATCATTCCCATACGCATGCTGATATCCCCACTCTTCCGTTGACCGACAGCCAGCGTGACAAGCAGGCGGGAATTAGGCAATACGCTTGCGCTTCTCGACGCATGCGCCGTTCAGCTTCGCCCCGGCCGCCTAGTGAGCTCCGGACGGCTTGCTGCGCGGAATCGCGTGCATGAGCCGGTCAGTGTAGGCGATGCCGATGGCCGAAAGAATGAAGACGCAATGGATGATGGTCTGCCACATGACGCCGGCCTCGGTCATGGTCGTGCAGGTCTGGATCGTGCCGTTGACCACGGCAGTCGCCGCGTTGGCCAGCTCCTCGGGCGAGCAGTTCGGCAGGCTGCCGATAGAACCGGCGGCGATAAAGGTCTTCAGCAGGTGGATCGAGGAAATGCCGATGATCGCCATCGCCAGTTTGACCTTGAGCACCGAAGCATTGACGTGACTGAGCCATTCCGGCTGATCCGGGTGCCCCTGAAGCCCGAGTCGCGAGACGAAGGTCTCGTAGCCACCGACGATGACCATGATCAGCAGGTTCGAGATCATGACGACGTCGATCAGCCCGAGCACGATCAGCATGATCTGCTGCTCGCCGAACGAGGTCGAGTGCATGATCAGATGGAACAATTCCTTGACGAACAGCACCACGTAGACGCCCTGCGCGACGATCAGGCCGAGATACAGTGGCAGCTGCAACCAGCGCGAGGAGAAGATCAGGGCCGGGAAGAAGCTCAGCGGCGGTTTGACTGGCGACATGCGCAGACTCGGTAATGGACAAGGGGGCGAATTCTAGCAAGCAAGCCGCGATGGCGGTTGATGCAGAATCAGGGTGGCAGCGCGCGGACGGTGGCCGAAATCCGCTCCAGATATCGGGTTCTGCCGACAGGCTGCAGGTTGTTTGGTGATGCGCCCTGCCGCTTTGGCGGATCAGGTCCGCTAGCCCAACAAGCGAACCCCTGGCAATCCGAGCACATAGTCCTCGCCCATCAGCAAGGACGGCGTGTAGTAGCCGCCCGCCGGCGTATTCGCGAGCAGGTGCTCGACGATACCCAGACTGGCCGCGACCGTGAGCGAATAGCCGTTCGGTGTAGCCAGCGACAGCGAGGCTTCCCTTCCTGCGGCGTTTCTC
Source organism: Dokdonella sp. (assembly GCF_049593775.1). Taxonomy (GTDB): domain Bacteria; phylum Pseudomonadota; class Gammaproteobacteria; order Xanthomonadales; family Rhodanobacteraceae; genus Dokdonella. The sequence continues at coordinate 7,245 of NZ_JBAWHJ010000124.1, forward strand.
ACTTCGCCCCAGACCTGGCTGCCACTGCGCTGCCGACGCCTTTCATCCGGCCCGGCGGTCTGCCCGGCCCGGCCTTGCAGAAACTTCTGTATCGGTGCCAGCGACAGCATCCAGCGCAGGTAGCGCAGTCGGCGCATGTTCGTGATCGTCTTCTCGGGCATGGTCATGTAGGTCTCGACGTTCGCGATACCGGTCGAGACGAAAGCGGTATAGACATCACCCCAGGGAATGGTAACAGCGGTTCGCTGGCTGCCATCCTCGCGCGTGAACTGGCGTGACTTCCACGCCAGCGGAACTTCCACCACCTCGCCGTTGACGCGCGCCCGTCCACCCATGGCCAGACCCGCCACGCTGGTTCTGGCCGTGCCAGGGCTGGGCCCGCCGGCCGCCTCGAATCCGAGGATGAGATGGGTCGCATCGGGCATTCGCTGCTTGAGCATGGCAGCCAGACAATCGGTTGGAACGACGTCGAAACCGGTGCCGGGAAATACGACGATCCCTTCGTGTTGCGCGCGCTTGTGGGCGTGATGGCAGAGTTCGAATACTTCGATCTCGCCGGTGATATCGAGATAGTGGATCTGCTTGCGCAGGCAGGCTTCCAGCAGCGGCTCGCAGGTCCTGGAAAATGGACCCGCGCAATTGAGCACGATGCGAATGCCATCGAGATTTCGGTCGATCTCTGCCGGGTCGCCCAGCTCGAACACGCGACGGGTCAGCTTGAGGGGCTCGGCCAACTTGTCCAGCGCATCCCGGTTGCGACCGGCAAGAACAGGCTTGAGCCCGCGCTTGCACGCTTCGGCAGCAATCAGCTTGCCGGTATAACCATTGGCGCCGTAAATGAGGACCGGATGCATTATCTGGACTCCTTCGCCCGCACCAGTTGCATGAGCTTGCGGAAATACAGGTCCGGGAACCAGCGCTTGAACCGCCAGGCATTGCGTACCTGGGAGGTCGGCAGGATCAGGAACTCGCCGCGGGCGACGCCACGGAATATGGCTTCCGCTATATCGGCAGGCGATTCGGACGCTGAGCGCATGAGTTTTTTCGCCATGTTCAGTGAACTCGGATCCGGCGCGCGGAACCCCTCCAGCAGATTGGTCTGGAAGAAGCTCGGGCAGACCACGGAAACCTTCACGCCACTTCCATGCAGATCGGCGCGCAAGCCTTCCGACACGGTGACCACCCCCGCCTTGGCCGCGGCGTACGAGGCCATGTTTGGGCCGCCAGCCAAGGCCGCGAACGAAGCGATATTGACGATCTGACCGGCGCCCTGCTCCAGCAGGATCGGGCCAAACAGTCGACAGCCGCGAACCACGCCCAGCAGATTGATGTTCAGCATCCAGTGCCAATCGGAAAGCGATGCGGTCAGCACGGATCCGCCGCCGGAAACTCCTGCATTGTTGATGACCAGGTCGACTCCCTCCCAGGCTGCAAGAACCTGGTCACGAAGATCCTCGAAGGATTCGTCGTTGCCGACATCGACCTGCAAGGCCATTGCACCGATGCCAAACCCGGTAATCAGTTCGACCGTCTCCTGCGCGCGATCCAGGCGGATATCGGCGCAGGCCACTCGCCAGCCCGATTCGGCGTAGCGAAATGCCAGTGCCCGGCCCAGGCCGCTACCGGCTCCTGTGATCAGGACGCGTTGCGAGGATTCCATAAAGGCACCATTGGGTTTGAGTAGCCTATCCTGTTTGTCTTGCACCCGATGCGAAGGGTATGGACGATGTGCTGGTCCTGAATGCCGAACGCAACAGGGTCATCCTACTAGGACAACGAATGCGCTGGCCAAAATTGACGCCGGGACTGGAAACCCGCCTGAGAATAGTCCTGCTCGTGGTCGCTGTCCTCGCCAGCGTCGCCTTGCCGTACGGGATCATACGATCCAGCGCCGACCGCATGCTGCTGGCGTCGGAATGGGTCGTGCATTCGGCGAATGTAAGAGAAACGCTGTTCGAGCTCGGTTTTCAGATGAGTGAACTCGAGAGCCTGGTCCTCGGCGAGATCATGGACATCTACCCGGGCAAGAACAGACCCTCATACGAGAAAGTGCGAGCCCGCATCAAGCCGCTGTTTGACAGGCTCGACGCCCTCACGCGCGACAACATCGAACAGCACGGACGAATCGGCTCACTGCGAGTCCTTTTGGATGGTCGCCTGGACATGCTCGACATCGCACTCCAGGAGGCCCGAAACAAGAATTACGATGCGGCCATGAGCACCTTGAACGAAGGCGCGAAGGTGTTCGGATCGCGTGAAATCTCGTGGCAGATCGTCAGCGCGGAAGAGGCGCTGTTCAAGGAGCGCAACGAGAAGATGGCCGAGACCAAGAGCGCTTCGCGCTGGGCCATCGCGGGTGCACTGATTGCGCAGCTGCTGCTGCTTGGCTCAGTCGTCTTCGTGTCCGAGCGTCAGGCCTATCACCGCCGTTCCGCCGAAGCAGCCGTGCTCAAGGCGATCGAGCGCTCACGCCTGATCGTGCAGACAATGCGTGAGCCCATTGTGGTGCTTGATCCTGCGTTGCGCGTGCTGATGACCAATGAAGCTTTCCGCGAAATCTATGGCGGCCCTGCCGACGACATCGGCGACATCAGTCTTGCGGAAGTGGGCAAGGGCAGCTGGGATGATCCCGATCTGCTGCAACGCCTCACCGAAGTCGGGGCGCGCGGGCGCGAGATCTGGGACTACGAGCTTGAGCAGTGCAGTGCCGACAACGTGGAACGCACGGTGCTCGTGAATGCCCGTCGCATGGACCTGTCTGACGACTCTGCGCATGGCGCCGAACGCACCATCCTGCTTACCGTCAGCGACGTGACCGCTCGCAAGCGCAGCGAAGAGCGAATCTACGAACTCAACGAAAATCTCGAAGCCCAGGTCGCGCAGGTATCGGAGGTCAACCGCGAACTCGAGTCGTTCAGCTATTCGGTCTCGCATGACCTTCGCGCACCGTTGCGCCACATCGCCGGGTTTACCGACAAGCTTGGTTCCCATATTGACGACACCGCGGACGAGAAGGCGCGCCACTACCTGCAGGTGATCGGCGACGCGGCGCGGCGCATGTCGACCCTCATCGAAAATCTGCTGGAATACTCCAGGCTGGGCAGAAATTCGCTGCGAATCATGCCGGTCGACATGGACGATCTGGTCGGCGAAGTGCGCGGAATGTTGCTTGCCGATGAGTCGAATCGCGAGATCGAGTGGCAGATTGGCGACCTGCCTGCTGCGATGGGTGATGAGAGCATGCTGCGGCAGGTCTGGCAGAATCTGATTGGAAATGCGCTCAAGTACACGTCCGGGCGAGCCACGACGCACATCGAGATCAGCGCCGATTCGTCTCGTTCAGACGAAGTCGTCTATTCTGTGCGCGACAACGGCACAGGCTTCGACATGGCCTACTCGGGGAAGTTGTTCGGCGTGTTCCAGCGCTTGCACAAGGCTTCCGAATTTCCGGGTACCGGAATAGGTCTGGCCAATGTGCGCCGCATCGTGGGCCGCCATGGCGGCCGGGTCTGGGCGGAATCCGAGCCGGACAAGGGTGCCACCTTCCATTTTTCATTGCCGGCCCTGGCTGGCGCCGTGATACCGAAAGAGAGTCGTGATGAATCGTGAAATCCATACCATCCTGATTGCCGAAGACAGCTCGGCCGATGCCGAAATGGCGATTGATGCCTTGCGCGAAGCCAAGCTGGCCAATCCCGTCGTACACGTCGAGGACGGCGTGGAGGCACTGGACTACCTGCTGTGCCGCGGGGCCTTCGCCGGTCGCGGCAAGGGTAATCCTGCGGTTGTCCTGCTCGACATCAAGATGCCGCGACTGGACGGCCTCGAAGTGCTCAAGCAGATGCGCGAAAATGAGCGGCTCAAGCGCGTGCCGGTAGTCATTCTTTCGTCGTCGCGCGAGGAACGCGATCTGGCGGAAAGCTGGAATCTCGGCGTCAATGCCTACGTGGTCAAACCGGTGGACGTCAGCCAGTTCTTCGGCGCCGTGCAAGTGCTCGGCCAGTTCTGGGCCTTGCTCAACGAATCGCCGCTGGAAGGCTGAACTCGATGCCGGTTACGGAACAGAACGTCACGAAGTTGCGCGTACTGCTGGTCGAGGACGAGCCGCTAGACGCCGAGCTGATCATCGATGAGTTGCACAATGATGGTCTGACCATCGATACGCGTCTGGTCGACGACGAAGCCGGATTTCGTGACGCCCTCGACACCTTTGATGCCGATGCCATCATCTCCGACCTGAGCATGCCCGGGTTCGGCGGCTACCGCGCGCTTGAAATCCTGCGAGAGCGGGACAGGCTGATGCCATTCATCTTCGTCTCCGGAACGATTGGCGAGGAGGCCGCCGTGAAGGCACTCAAGAGCGGAGCCACCGATTACCTGCTCAAGGGCAAGCTTGCCCGACTGGCATCTGCAGTGCGGCGCTCCGTACAACAGGCGCGCGAATCGAAAGCGCGGGAGCGCACTGAAGTGGAGTTGCTGCGGGCTCAGCGATTCGAGAGCCTGGCCATGCTCGCCGGCGGGCTCAGCCATGATCTGCGCAACATCCTGCAGCCTCTGTTGCTGACTGCCTCGACATTGAACGAAAGCAACGATCAGGAGTTGCGCAAGCACGGTGCCCTGGTCGGTGATTGCGCGCAACGCGGGCTGCAAATGGTCGCCTCGATGCTTTCGTTTGCTCGCGGGGCCAAGGTCGAGGTCGAGCGCGTCCAACTCGGCGTACTGTTCGACGCGCTGGCGATGCTGCTGCGCGGCAGCGTGCCCGGAAACATCGAAGTCGAGTTCAGGAAGCCACAGGAAGATGTTGCCATCGAGGGCAACCAGACCGAGTTGCAGCAATGCCTGCTGAATCTGTGTCTGAATGCGCTGCAGGCCATGCCGAAGGGCGGACGCCTGGTGATGTCTGCGGAAGCCTCCGAAATCGACGGCCAGTTTTTCGACGACGACGAGCTGCAATCTCCGGGTGCCTACGTCAAGCTGCTTGTCACCGACACCGGAATCGGAATGGACGATGAAGTCCGTTCCAGCCTGTTCCGACCATTTTTCACGACCAAGGAATCGGGCACCGGGCTTGGCCTGATTTCCTGCAAGCGCATCGTGACCAACCACCGCGGCTATCTGCGTGTACTCAGTGAGCAGGGCAAGGGCACGACATTCGAGATCTATCTGCCTCTCGAGGCTGCAGATGCGGGCGACGTCGAGTCGGCTCCGGTACCCGGCGGGAATGGTGAGCGCGTCCTGGTTGTCGTCGAGCGACTCGGCAAGCAGACGATGCTGACAGACACGCTCGAACTGAATGGCTACGAGGTGACGACCGCCGGCAGTGGCTCGCACGCCCTGCAGAAGATTGCCGCGCTCGGCGCACCAGATATCGTCGTCATGGATGCCGACCTCAATCTGATGAGTGGCGTCGAGACCATTTCTGCGCTGCTTGATCGTGACTATTCGGGGCCGCTGGTGCTTCTGGTCAATCCTTCACATCCGATTGATCGCGAGGGCTTGCCTCCGCTCGAGCACATGCGCTTCGTGCAAAAGCCCGTTTCCGTCCAGTTGCTCCTGCGCAGCGTCCGCGAGGAACTGGATGCTTGCGCATCCGGCAAAAAGCGCTGACGTCATTCAGCGCTTGCCACCCGGAACGGCAAACAACTGTTCCGCACGCTGGAAAAGGATCCAGGATGTTGCGATGTACTTGTTGCCACCTTTCGGCATGTTGCCGCGGTGTGTATGGGTGAAGCCGGCCGGCGCGATCAGCAGTGATCCGGTCTGTGGCACGATCTTGCGCTGCTGGTGCAGAAATTCCGTTTCCCCCTCGGCAAAAGCATCATTCAGATAGACCGACCAGAGCAGTACGCGGTGCAGGGTCTCGCCGTTGTGATCGCCAATCTTCGGATACAACTCGCAATGCCAGTACGGATACCCGCCCTGGTCGGCGAGGTATTTCTGCACGTTGATCGTGCCCGGCCGGAACACCTTGACCAGCAGTTGCTGCAGGCGTTCGTCGGGCATCGCCCGAATCGCTTCGGCATCCAGAGCCATCAGCTCACCTGTTTGCGGGTGCGGCATCTGCAGTGACAACGGGGCGATTGCGGTCTGCGGGTACTGGCGCACATAAGCCATGAGCGAGCGCATCATTGCCGAGTTGAGCAGGTTCGATGCAGGCGCCCAGTCGCGATAGTCACTGATACAGATATCCCAGCTGTCCTTCAGCCGCGTGTTGACGCCACCACCGGTCTGTCCGCGCACGGCCTTGCCACTGGCCTCGTACTGCTGGATCAGCGCACGGCAATCGTGCTCGCTGAGAGCATCCATGTAGACCTCGATGAAATCACCTGCCATGCGCTTGCTCCACTGAAAACACCTTCAGTTCGTTAGCCAGACAATGCCAGCCGCGACACCGGCAAGCAATCCGGCAACCAGGTCGATCGGCGTGTGGCGGCCGAGCCTGAGGCGCGACCAGGCCACGCCAGCGCCGAGCGCGCCAAAGGCAAGGCCTGCAACGATCGTCCCCGGAACAAATGCGGCGAAGACAATGAAGGCCACGTGCAAGGACAATTTGCAGCCTTTGGAGAGCATCAGGGCAAGAAGGACGATTGCTGCGGACAGGGCCATCGCCGCCGTCAGGGGAGACATGCCCTGACTGAGCCAGGCCAGGGCAGCAATCGTTGAAAGGAGGAGCAGCAGCAATACGTTCAAGGAGGTCCGCTCGCTGTGGACACTGGCATCCACATGCCGCCAGCGGCCAAGCCGGACTTGCAACGCTGAGTACCCAAGCACGATGGCGCCGAGCAGGATGATGCCCGTCATTGCGACGATGCTGGAGCGTGTGGAGGAACCACTGGAGCGAATGGCGAGCCCGGCAGCCAGAGACATGACCAGCATGGGGTGACCCAGAATCGAAACCGCCCGCGCCACCTGCAGGGACAGTTTCATGCTGCGGCAACGGTGCGGCTGTTGGTCAGGCTGTTGCACTGCATTCGGACACCGACAGGAAGACCTCGATTGTCCCGACTCCGGATCACTCGCACCAGCCTGCTGACATGACGCTGTCAGCAGCCCCCGTCTATCGTCCAGGCCGTGCAATCACGCACACCTGCGAAGGAAGCCAACATGTTGAATCCGAATGTTCCAGCCTGGTTCGAGATCTCCACGACCGATCTGGATCGCGCCCAGCGTTTCTATGAACACGTACTCGACGTAAAACTGCAACGGGAAGAAATGGGCGGGTCGAAGCTGGCCATTTTTCCATACGGCGGCAGCCCGAACAGCAGCGGTGCGCTGATCCATGCCGAAGACAGCGAGCCGTCGGTGCAAGGCTGCATCGTCTATCTGAGCGTGGTCGATCTGCGCCCGGTGCTGGAGCGCGCCGTCGCCGCTGGCGGTGACACGATCGTGCCGTGCACGGCCTTGCCGGGGGAGATGGGCTTTTTCGCCCAGTTCATCGACAGCGAGGGAAACCGGGTTGGCCTCTGGTCGGCCGCGTAGCAGCGTTCGCCCGGAACGCCGATGCTGACCATGCATTGGCGTTGAACGGTTGACGGGTGATGATGAGAGCATGCGCAGAGCCGATCGACTTTTTCTCATCATCCATTCCCTGCGCGGGCGTCGCACGGCGTTGCCCGCGCGGCAGCTCGCTGAAACGCTGGCCGTATCCTTGCGCACCGTCTATCGGGATATCGCCGACCTGCAACTTTCCGGCGTGCCGATCGAAGGAGAGGCGGGAGTTGGCTATGTGTTGCGCAAGGGTTCGGACATTCCTCCACTGATGTTCAACACCGAAGAACTCGAGGCACTCGTGGTTGGCACGCGCTTCGTGCGGGCGTTTGCCGGTACGCGACTGGCCGAGGGAGCACGTTCGGCCCTGATCAAGATAGAAGCAGTATTGCCGGATGACTTGCGCGCGCGTGCGCAGCGATCGCGAATCTTCGCTCCCGGCGGCTGGCAGACTCCGGCACCGATGATCGATCAGCTCAACGAGGCCATCGACCAGCGCCGGGTCATTGGCCTCGATTACCGCAACGAGTCAGGCGAGGCCAGCGCGCGTGATGTGGAACCGCTGTGCCTGGCCTTCTGGGGTGGCAGCTGGACGCTCGGGGCATGGTGTCGCATGCGCAGGGATTTTCGCACTTTCCGGCCCGATCGCATCGTCAGCCTGGCGTTGCGCAATGAGCGCTTCAGCGATGATGCAGAGTGCGGATTCGACGCCTATCTGCGATCCGTCGGTGCGGGATCGATCAGCGATCTTGGCTGATCCATGCGCGCTGAGTGCTTGGGCGGAAGCGAGTGTTGCGGAATGCCGGTTGTGCCCTGCCGTGCCATCGCGATCAATGCGATCATGCAACGGTTCAGTTCGTGGGTGCAGCGATGAAAATCATTTCAGGAATCGTGTTGGCAGTGGCGCTGGCCTGGACCGCTCCTGCGGCCGCGCAGGCAGGCGCAGGCCCCAATGCTGACGAAACCTTCAAGGGCATCTACGAAAAGGAATGGGAATGGCGCAAGCAGCAGTTTCCAGGCCTGGACGAGGACAAGAACGGTTCGCTACGGGTCAACAAGCTCCCATCCGTCAACGCCGCCTCGCGTCGGGAACGCTTGCGTGTCTGGAATGGCGTCCTTGTCGAGCTTGATGCCCTGCCAGTGGACAGTCTGTCAGCCACTGAACGCATCAACTACGCCATCTACCGGCCGCAGATCGAAAACCTGGTCGCCGAGATCGAATTCGGCGCCTATCAGATGCCGTTCAATTCGGACTCCTCGTTCTGGTCCAACCTTGGCTTCCTGACCCGAAAGCCCCTGCGCACGGCCGCATCAGCCGAAGATTACATCTCCCAGCTGCGGGATATTCCGCGCTATTTCGACGAACAGATCGTCAACATGCGGGCGGGCCTCAAGCGTGGCTTCAGCGTACCGCGTGCCGTTCTGCCCGGTCGCGATGTCTCGATCGCAGTCGTTGCCGAGCTGACCGATCCGGCACAAAGCGAGTTCTACAGCCCGCTGAAGAATCTGCCGTCGAGCATGGATGCTGCCACCCGTGAACGCCTGCAGGCCGAAGCGCTTGCAGCCATTCGCGACCAGGTCATTCCCGCCTACGCAAACCTGCTCAAGTTCTTTCGCTCCGAATACATGGCCAAGGCGCGCAAGACTCTGGCCGCCGAGTCGATGCCGGATGGCAAGGCCTGGTACCGTCAGCAGATCCGCGAGTACACCACGCTCGATCTCGACCCCGAACAAATCCATGCCATCGGGCTCAGCGAGGTGGCAAGAATCCAGGCTCAGATGCTCGAGACAATGGCGGAATCCGGGTTCGAAGGCAGCTTCGAGGAGTTCCTCGTTTTCCTGCGTACCGATCCACAGTTCTATCCGAAGAGCGGGGAAGAACTGCTGATGCGCGCCGCCTGGATTTCCAAACAGGTCGACGCCAGGCTCGCGCAGTTCTTCGGCTTGCTGCCGCGTGCGCGCTTCAGCATCGAGCCGGTCCCGGCCGATATCGCGCCATTCTGGACGGCCGGACGTGGTGGCCAAACGACGTACTGGCTGAACACCTACGACCTTCCCTCGCGACCGTTGTACAACCTGCCCGCCCTGACCGTGCACGAATCTGCGCCAGGCCATTCCTTTCAGCTTTCATTGGCAGACGAACAGACTGGCCAGCCGGCATTTCGTCGCAATGGCTACATTTCCGCTTACGGCGAGGGCTGGGGACTGTATGTCGAAAAGCTCGGCATCGAGATGGGCATCTACACCACCCCGTATGAAAATTTCGGTCGCCTGACCTACGAGATGTGGCGAGCCTGCCGCCTGGTCATCGACACCGGCGTACACCACAAGGGCTGGAGTCGCGAGCAGGCGCTGGCTTATTTGCGCGAGCACACGGCGCTCAGCGAACATGAGGTCACGACCGAGGTCGACCGCTATATTTCCTGGCCCGCCCAGGCGCTGAGCTACAAGCTCGGCGAGATTCGCATCGTCGCACTGCGAGCGGAAGCCGAGCAGGAGCTTGGCGAGGATTTTGACATCCGCGCGTTCCACGATGCCGTGCTCGCCCAGGGATCGGTGCCCCTGCCGGTGCTGGACGAACAGATTCGGCAATTCATAGCCACGAGCAAGGCCGCAGCGGACGCGAAACGAGAGAAGATCAACGGCGAAGCGGCAACGCGAGAACAGTGACCGCAGAACGCGTCGCCGTCGGTATTCGTGCAGCAGACCCTCTCAAGGACGATGCATTGTCGGGCAGTTCACGACATGGAGGAAGAAGGCAGGCCTGAGGTCCACCCCGCGCACGTGAGGCCAGGTTCCTGTGCGGCCAGCCACCCAGCCTCGAATCAATCCTTCTTCGACGGCGGCTCAATATCCCTGGCCACCTCTTCGGCCCACTCTTCGATCAATTCCACGCGCGCCTCGTTCCTGGTTGGGTCTGCTTCTGGCGACTCGACAACAGGGGCTTCAGGGTCGCCCGTATCGATGTAGCGCAGCAGACGCTCCAGTTGCATGCCAAGGACCTGGTCTACTGGCGCGGCAAGTTGATCCAGTCCACTCGCGCTCGATCCATTGACGCGATAGTCGACCAGCAATTCGGTGGTCGCGTCTTCCAGTTCATTCAGGTGGAAATTCAGCACGCCGGCCAAGGCGTATTCCTGCAACGGACCCAGCGCCGAATGAAGACGCAGGGTCTGATTCTTCAACGCCATGATCACGCGACCGTGCTCGACGCTGCCATGCGCCCAGCGTTCGCAGAAGCAGCCACCGGCCGTCGCCTCGAGACTCAGGTTCTCCGCCTTGCCCGACCAGGTGTGCTCGGAATTCCACCACCCAGCCACGTGGATGATCGACGCGTATACCTTGGCCGGTGGCGAGGTGATCGTGCCCTGGAACGCAAGCTGGAAGTGATCGGCAGCCATCTGCCTGACCTCGGCGCTGGCCGGGTTCGTCGCCAGCGCGAAAGCCAGCAAAGCGAGTGCAGCGGATTTCATCGGTGGACTCCGAGGTCGAGCGATGGGTGGGCCGATCCTGTCGCAGTATCGACATTCGCGGTCATGCGGGCCAGAGCCACTCACTTCGATGGACGATGGCTTTCAGACAGGCCAGGGCAGAGCGAGTTCACGCCGGCGCGAGCGCGATTCCTCAGGCGTCGGCGTCAGTGGCCCAGCCTTCACCGCTGCCGCGTTGATAGACCTTGTCCTCATCCTGCACCGAACCTGCAGGCAGGGACTCCATCGGGGCCAGCTCTTGATAGATCGGCAGGAAGTCCGGTCGCGTTGCATCCATCAGCTGCTCGAAGCTGTCGATGACGAAGTAGGTTTTCTGGAATGTGTCGATCCGATAGCGAGTGCGCATGATGCGCTTCAAATCGAAGCCGATACGATTCGGAGATGCCGACTCCAGGCTGTGAATCGACTCGCCCTTGGAAGACACGATGCCCGAACCATAGATGCGCAAGCCGTCATCCTGGCGGATCAGGCCAAACTCCACCGTGTACCAGTACAGTCGCGTCAGGTTGACCAGCGCTTCGGCACTAACGGCGTGCGCCTTGACTCCACCACGACCGTAGGCGGCCATATAGTCGGCGAAAACGGGATTGAGCAACAACGGCACATGTCCGAACAGGTCATGGAACATGTCGGGCTCGGCGATGTAGTCGATCTGGTCGGGGCGGCGGATCCACCAGGTCACCGGAAAGCGGCGGTTGGCCAGGTGTTCGAAAAATGTCAGTTCCGGCAGCAAGCCTTCGACACCAATCAGTTGCCAGCCCGTGGTCTTTGCCAGCACCTCATTGAGTTCCTCGAAGCGCGGTATCTGATCCGGCGTCATGCGGAAGCGTTTCTGGTTTTCAATGAACTCGTTGCAGGCACGGCCCTTGAGGATTTCTCGCTGGCGACGAAACAGGGTGGCCCAGGTTGCGTGATCCTCCGCCGTGTAGCTGTCCCAGGGCTGGTCGACGACGGCCGTGGTGTAGACGGGCACATAGCCTTTGTCAGTGAGCAGGTTTTCGACGCGGCGGGGTTCGCTGGACATGGCGTTCAAGGCAGATGGACGAGCCCTCCATGCTAGAGGCTCGGGCGCGCAACAGGCTTGCGTATTTGCCTCTTGACGGCCTGATGGCGCATATTTCGAGCGTCGTTTAATCAAATTGCGCAATAAATGAGCGAATCAAGCGTTTCAGCACTGGATCGCACCGACCTCCGCATACTCGCCCTCCTGCAGCGCAGCGGCCGAGCGACCAACACGGAACTAGCCGAGGCAGTGAACCTGTCTGCATCGGCCTGCCTGCGGCGCATTCAGCGCCTGGAGGCTGACGGGGTCATTGCCGGCTATGCCGCCCTGGTCAACCCGCAGGCCGTGGGTCTCGGCCTGCAAGCATTCGTCCGTGTCCAGCTTGAAAAGCACGGGACCCCGCAAGTGCAAAACTTCGTGGAAAGCGTGCAGAGCTGGGACGAAGTGATGGCCTGCCACGCGCTGACCGGCGAAATGGACTACCTGCTGCATATCGCGGTCAGCGACCTCGAACACTTCTCGCGATTCCTGCTCGACAAGCTTCTCAACGGACCCGGCGTTGCGGATGTCAATTCCAGCCTGGTCCTGCGTACCGTCAAGCAAACCCGCGAATTGCCGCTGGAGCACTTGCAGCGCGGTTAGTCAGAATCGTTCCTGCCGACAATGGGCTAGTGCAGGGTTTGCGAGTTGCCATCCTCGTCGCGCCTGCGCCGGGGAAAGGCAAGGATTCGGGAGTCATCTTCGGCATTCGCATCGCGCTTCCACAAGACCGGTACGTCATCGGGGCGCGGCATCTCGAGTTCCGCATCAAGCAGGGAGCCGTCTTCGTCATCTTCGTCTTCCCAGCTATAGCGCTTGCGGACCGGCTTGGGATCGAGTCGAAACAACAGGATCGCGGCAATCACGCCGCTGATTGCGCCAGCCAGATGGTATTCAAAGGAAACCTGTTCCTCGCGCGGCAGCACGGTCAGCAACATGCCGCCATAGAAGAAGAACACGACGAGTGAAATGGCGACCCCAAGGCGATCGCGACGCAGCAGCCCGGTCAGGAACAGGAAGAACATCAGGCCATGGTTGATGCCGCTCATGCCCACATGGCTGGAATCGCGAGCGAACAGCCAGACACCGATCCCGGCAAGCAGCCAGATCGTCGGCAATGCGAATCGCGCCGCCAACGGATAGGCGTACAAGGTCAGCGTGGCAAGCAGGGCCAGCGGCAACGTGTTCGACATCAGGTGCGAGAACGAGGCATGCGCCAGTGGCGCGCTGAGAATGCCGACCAGCCCGCGCAGACGTCGTGGTTCGATACCGAGATCGCTCATCGACCACCCCAGCAACCAGCCGCCAATCCAGACCAGCCAGATGCCGGCAAGCAGAATCGCTGCGCTGAATACGGCGTAGTTGATCCGCTCCCGGTCGAATTTGACTGCTGCGCTGCCGGGATCTGGTGTCGGGGGTGCAATGTCCATGGGCAAGACGTTGGGTCGCCCCCGGCCGCTGCAAGGGTGGCTGACGCGGTGGCGGGCAAGTGGCTCCGTCAAATGGCAGCCGTATCGCATCACCGGGCGGCGTGAATGTCGGATGCGCGCTGATTGGAGTTCTGGCGGCAGTTCTTCCACCCGGAAATGACGCGCGGACGCTCGAATCACGAGCTCTCGCGCGAGCACGATCCGGCCTCATTTAACTTCTTGTCTCGGCGCAAGCGTGAAACTCGGGGTGGGAGGCGCAGGGTTTCCCCGTTCGGCGAGCCTGGGCCGAGTTCGGCGGGCCTGGGCTGACGGGCGTTGCATGCACACCAGGCGTTGGTTGTGCTGGGTTTGCTGCTCTGGTGAGGGCTGGTTTCCCTGGTCCATGCCATGGCTGGACCGAGTGGCAAACGGTCGCGCCTCACCGGGGTTGGCTCGAAATTTGCTGAAGTTTGGTAACCAACCCCTTGAGCCGCCATGATTTTTCACATTCCAACAGCAATGCAACTGACAGCGACGATGAGCACGCTCATCGGCCTCGCACTGGCAGTGACCGTTACCGGCTATCCGAAGTCGCTGCGCAAGCCGATGCGCTTGTGGGTTCGCGGCTTGCTGATCCAGCCCTTCTCGTTCGTCCTGTTTTCCCTGCGCGGGCAGATACCGGACTGGCTCTCGATCATTGTTGGCAACATCTTGCTGATCATAGCCTTTGCCCATGTCAGCCAGGCGTTGCGGGCCTACAACCGAAAGTCGCAATTGAACGCCCTCATGTTCGCTATTTTCGGAATCACCATCGTCGGCGTGATTCTGCTGACCTATGTCTGGCCGACCCTGCTGGGTCGAATCACGCTGATATCGCTTGTGCTTGCCGTGCTGGCCGGGATCGGAGTCGACGCCATCTACCGAGGCCAGCATCGCATCACGCGTCCCGAGCACATGGTCGCGACCATGCTGCTGGTCGGCATCGTCATCATGATGGTGCGGATCTTGTACGCGCCCGACGCTGGGCTCATCGAGCTGACCACTTCATCGCCGATGCAAGGCATCGTGTTCACCTACGGATCCTTGCTGCCGGTGATCGCGACTTCGGGATTCCTGCTCATGTGTGGCGAGCGCATGAACGAAGACCTCTCACGCCTGGCCACCATCGATTCGCTGACCGGCGTCTACAACCGCCGTACTTTGACCGAGCTGGCCGGCAAGGCCATTACGGCGAGCAAGCGCCACGGCCGCGCGCTTTCGCTGCTGATCCTCGATATCGACCACTTCAAGCGCATCAACGATGAATTCGGCCACGAGGCGGGCGACCTCGCGTTGTGTCGCGTGGTCGAGATCATGCGCAGCACGCTGCGCGAATCGGATCTGACTGCACGGCTGGGCGGTGAAGAATTCGTAGCGATCCTGCCGGATACGGATGAAGCATCGGCCTTCGTGCTGGCCGAGCGCCTGCGTGAGGAGCTGGCCGCGAGCAATTTCTCGATCAGCGGCTGGCCCGTTCCATTGCGGGCGTCAATCGGCGTCGGCTCGCTGGGGCCAACCATCAGCGATCTGGAAACCCTGATGCGTGAAACCGATCGCGCAATGTATTCAGCCAAGCGCGGCGGCCGCAATCGGGTCGCAGCGGCATCAAGCCTGGAAAAGGTTCAGGGCGGGCTGCGGCAAGGGCAGCCGGAAGCCTCCTCCGAGTCCTACTGAGACCGGGGCAGCAAGCGGCTGGCCACCAGCGAGCTGCCGATCAACAGGGCCACCATGCCCAACGAGAGTCCGATCGGCACTTTCCAGATATCGACGATGAGCATCTTGGCCCCGATAAAGACCAGTACCGCTGCCAGCCCGTAGTTGAGCAGATGAAAGCGGTCCGCCATGCCCGCAATCAGAAAGAACAGCGCGCGCAGGCCAAGCACCGCAAACACATTCGAGGTGAGAACGATAAACGGATCTTCGGTGATGGCGAATATCGCCGGAATGGAATCCACCGCAAAGATCACATCGGTCACCGCGAGCAATGCGATCACCGCGAACATCGGCGTGAACCAGCGCACCCCATCCTTTACAACGGTCATCGCGGTGCCGTGATATTCGGTTGTCATGCGCAAGTGGCCGCGCATCCAGCGCATCATCGGGTTGGCTTCGAAGTCGGCTTCGTCATTCGGTGCCTGGACCATCTTGATGCCGGTATAGACCAGGAACGCACCGAACAGATACAGGATCCAGTGATAGCGCGCGATCAGGGCCGCGCCGATGAAGATCAGGATCGCTCGCAGCACGATGGCGCCCAGGATGCCAACCATGAGGGCGCGCTGCTGCAGTTCGGCGCTGACGCCGAATCGCGAGAAGATCAGCAGGAACACGAAGATGTTGTCGATCGCCAGGGCCTTTTCGACCACGTAGCCGGTCAGGAACTGCAGCGCGGTCTCGTCGGCAACTTCCTGGCTGACATGCCCGCTCAACCAGTACCAGAGCCCCAGGTTGAACAGCATGGCCAGCACGATCCAGGCAATGCTCCAGAGCGCGGCTTCCTTAAACGAGACCTTGTGCGCGCCGCCGGCGCGCAGCACGACGAAATCGATGATCAGTGCGACGACGACCAGGAGTCCGAAGACTGACCATAGGCCGGGGGTTCCGATCGTGTGCATTGCGTCGACTCCAGATGCAAAAAAGGCCCCGCGCCGGTGACGGCAGGCAGGGCCTCGGTAAGTACCGGGCACAGCTTCGCCGTCGTACGGCGAAGGTCTTGCTCGCAGGATTCGATGCAGAACATCGGAAACTGCCTGCCGGACCGGGACCGGCGGGGCGGTCCGTGCTGACGATCACGGCAACGGGAGAGCTACTCCCCTTCGATTACGCGCACGACTTTATCCGAATGCCTGCCAAAAGTCATGGGTGTTCGCGGTGACAAAGAGTGACCGGATGACCAGCCCTCCACGGTCGGGGGCGGGGATGGGATAGGCTGGCCCACGCCGGCTCTCGCAGGTGAGGTGAATGCAAGCGAACCCGAGCGCCGCAAGAACAGGCATGCCCGGCGCTGCGCAGAGATGCCGAAATGCGGCATCCCTCGCGATGCAATGCGCAATCGCGGAAAACTTCCGGTGTCACCTTCGCTTATCATTCACCGATGAGTATCCATCCGCCGGGACCGCTGCCCGTTGTACAGCTGAAAATCGAACGCCGTTCAAACCACCCCTGGATCTACCAGAAGATGGTCGAGCGCCCCGAGCCGAAGCCCAAGCCCGGCAGCATCGTCGAAATCGTCGACCGAAACGGCGAATACGCCGGCCGCGGTTTCTACAACGGTCATTCGCGCATCAGCCTGCGCGTGCTCACAAGCGACGTGGAAGAACAGGTAGATGAGGCCTTCTTCGCGCGCAAGATCCATGCGGCCGTGGTGCTTCGGCGTGAATTGCTGAAACTCGACGCCGTCACCGACGCCTATCGGCTGATCCATTCCGAAGGCGATGGCCTGTCCGGGCTGGTCGTGGACCGATTCGCCGGCACCCTCGTCATAGAGTTTTTCTCGGCGGGCATGTACAAGCAGCGCGAACTGATCCGCAACTGCCTGCTTGAGCATTTTCCGGGCAGCGCGGTCTACGCGTATGCCGAGCAGCATGTCCAGAAGCAGGAGAGCTTCGACTGTGCCGTTCCGGCAATGCCGGAACCGACGGTCATCCACGAACATGGCGTGAAATACCACGCTGCACCCGGTAGCAAGCACAAGACCGGTTTCTTCGTGGACCAGCGTGACAACCGCAAGGCGCTGGCCGAATTCTGCCAGGACAAGCGCGTACTCGACCTGTGCTGCAATTCCGGTGGTTTCGGCATTGCCGCCATGACAATCGGTGGCGCCAGCGAAGTGGTTGGCATCGACCTCGACGAGAGCATCCTCGAAATAGCCGAGAAGAATGCCTATCTCAACAAGGCCAAGGTGCGCTTCGTCCAGGCCGATATCTTCCACTGGTTGCGCGATTTCCCGAACAACAAGGCCGAAAAATTTGATGTCGTGATCCTGGATCCGGCCAAGATGACACGCGATCGCGAGCAGGTGATCCCGGCGCTGAAAAAATACCTCGACATGAACAAGCTGGCGATGGGCGCACTCAAGCCCGGCGGCATCCTGCTGACCTGCTCCTGCACCGGCCTGGTCAGCGAGGATCAGTTCCTCGACATGCTTCGCCGCGCCGCGTTCTACGCCGGACGAACCGCCCAGGTGCTCAAGGTGACTGGCGCTGGTGCCGATCATCCGTGGCTGGCCCACGTCCCGGAAAGTCGCTATCTGAAGGCGGTATTCTGTCGCGTGGATTGAGCCTGGTGGCGCGAAGACACCACGCGCCGCCGTTCGGTTTCCAGTCGATCGGCCGTCCTGAGCGCGAAATGGTTTGACTGATAGAATTCCGAACAGCTTCACAAACGGGAATCAGAATGGCGCGGCACGGCAAGAAAACCACCATTGCACCCACGGTCAGCGTGGCCCAGGCGGAAGAGGCCGTGCGCACCCTGCTGCGTTGGGCCGGCGAGGACCCGCAGCGCGAAGGCCTGCTGGATACGCCCAAGCGTGTCGTCAATGCCTATCGCGACTGGTTCTCAGGATACGCACTCGATCCCGCCGAATACCTGCGTCGCACCTTCGAGGAAGTCGCCGGCTACGATGAAATGATCGTGCTGCGTGACATCGAATTCGAATCCTACTGCGAACATCACATGGCGCCGATCATCGGTCGCGCGCACATTGGCTATCTGCCCACCGACAAGGTGGTTGGCATCAGCAAGCTGGCTCGCGTCGTGGATGCCTACTCACGACGCTTCCAGGTCCAGGAAAAACTGACCGCTCAGGTCGCCCACTGCATCGAGGACGTGCTCAAGCCGCGCGGAGTCGGGGTCGTCATCGATGCCGTGCATCAATGCATGACCACTCGTGGCGTGCACAAGCGAGGCGTGTCGATGATCACCAGCCAGATGCTTGGCGACTTTCGCGAGGATGCGCGCACGCGTGCCGAGTTCCTGCGCTTCATCGATATCAATTCGAAGTCGTAAGGGGATTGGCCCCCGCGACTTTCAGCAGGCGCAGGCGCCCGGGCAATTCCTGTATCGTGCGCTGCGCAGTCCTTCCGTGATCCTTCCCGCATGACTTCCGAGGCCGACCACAAGCCGCCGCGCCGCGCTGCGATCATCTTCGTGTTCATCACGGTGGTGCTCGACATGCTGGCCTTCGGCATTATCATCCCGGTATTCCCGCATCTCGTGCAGGTCATGACCGGCGGCGAGATCAGTACTGCCGTGCGCTGGACCGGCATCATGGGCGCGATGTTCGGCCTCATGCAGTTCGTGTTCTCGCCGGTGCAGGGTGCGCTCTCCGACCGCTTCGGCAGGCGCCCGGTGATCCTCGCCTCGAATCTCGCGCTGGGCCTGGATTTTATCCTCATGGCCGTGGCCGAGACCCTTCCGATCCTGTTCATCGGACGCATCATTTCGGGCGTCGCGAGCGCGAGCATCTCGACCGCCAATGCCTACATCGCCGATGTCACCCCCAAGGACAAGCGAGCCGCCGCCTACGGCCTGATGGGCGCGGCGTTCGGCATCGGCTTCATCTTCGGCCCGGCGCTGGGCGGCTTCCTTGGCGGCTGGTCGGTACGTGCGCCTTTCTGGGTAGCGGCCGGACTGGCCCTGGCCAACTTCGTCTACGGCTATTTCATCTTGCCTGAATCGCTGCCCAGGGAACGTCGCAGCGCCCGCTTCGATTTCAGGGAGGCCAATCCGCTGGGCGCATTGCGCATGTTGCGTCGATACCCGCAGGTCTTCGCTTTGTCGATCGTGTTCTTCCTCGCCGCGCTGGCCCAGTTTTCCCTCAACTCCACCTTCGTGCTCTACAGCGACTACCGCTTTTCATGGGGGCCGCAGGAAGTCGGCTACACGCTGGCCCTGGTCGGGCTCTGCAGTGCCGTGGTCCAGGCCGGCCTGGTGCGCAGGCTTGTGCCGAAGTTTGGCGAACGCCGCGTCATGCTGGCCGGACTGGTATTCGGCGTCTGCGGATTTCTCACCCTGGGATTCGCCGCGACCAGCACGCTGTTTCTGCTCGGCATTCCATTGCTGGCGCTGGCTGGCCTGGGTGGACCGACCACGCAATCGATCATCACCCGCCAGGTAGATCCCGGCGAACAAGGTCGTCTGCAGGGTGCCATCACCAGCCTTGGCAGCCTGGCCACGGTGTTCGGGCCCTTCGTCTTCAGCCAGATCTTCGCCTTCTTCATCGGCCCCAGCGCACCGCTGCACTTGCCCGGCGCCGCCTTCATCCTGTCGGCGATGCTGCTCGCATTCGGCTTTATCCTGGGCTGGCGAGCCACCGTCGATCTGCACCCGATGACGCCCGAGCCAGCCGCGCATGCGGAAGCCGGCCTGCCAAGTTCAGGCGAGTTGCCGGCAATGGCGGATGTCGAGGATCGCAAGTGACTGACACTACGGGCAAGCCGTGCGCGCCGTCCTGCGAGCGAAATCGCGAACCGATTCTTGCGGTCCTGCAAACGGTCTTTGCCGATCGCAGGCGTGTGCTCGAGATCGGCAGCGGCACCGGCCAGCATGCCGTGTATTTCGCCGCAGCCCTGCCACATCTCGCATGGCAGACCAGCGAGCGAGCAGAAAACCTGCAGGGCATAGAACTCTGGCTCGCGGAAGCCGGACTTGCCAATACGCCTCCACCGATCGAACTGGATGTGGGCCAGGCCAGCTGGCCTGACCAGCGTTTCGACGCCGTGTTCAGCGCCAACACCCTGCACATCATGGCCTGGCCCGAGGTCGAGCAATTGTTCGCCCGGCTTGCGGACGTGATGACCGAGGATGCAACGCTCGCTGTCTATGGACCCTTCAATATCAATGGCGACTACACCAGCGACAGCAATGCCGCCTTCGATCGCTGGCTGAAGGAACGAGGTGAGCACATGGGCATTCGCGACCTCGCTGATGTCGACGCGCTCGCAGCGCGCGCCGGGCTACTGCGGGTCGCGGATCACGAACTTCCGGCGAACAACCGCTGCGTGGTCTGGCAGCGTCGCAGCTGAAGTGGATCGGGCTGACCTGCTATCCGTGATTCCGTGCAAGGAACACAACCCCGCGCGTCAGACGCCGGAATCGATTCGCGGGACCAGCTTCTCGGACATCGCCCGGCCAAACTCGACATAGCTGGCTTCCGAAGGGTGAAAGCCATCCGCGCAGAAGCGTTCGGCATGGGTCTCGAAATCGACGGGCACATGCAGGGCTTGCGGATGCGCTTCAAGCAGTTTTCTCGACAGACGATCCAGACTCTCGCCGCGAAATCCGATCACGCTACGAAGCGGCTGGGGTAGAAGCGGAAATCCGCGGAGTGGCGGAATGCCGGCAACAGCGATGACCGCGCCCGGCGAATGTCGAGTCAGTGCGGACAGCAATCCGTCAAGATTCCCTTTCCATTTCGAAGTCCGCGTCAGCGCAGTGACATCGTTCACTCCGACCGACACGAGAAAGACATCGACCCGGTCGTTCGGCAATTTCGGCACCAGCTCGCTGAGCACGCCGGCGGAATCGATGCCGCTGCGGCCGATGGCCAGCCATTCCACTTCGCGTCCCAGTGAAGCAGCCAGCGATTCAGCCGTACGCCCAACCAGTGCCCTGTCCAGCGTTGAAGCGCCGACGCCGGCGATGATCGAGTCGCCAATGGCGATCAGCCGAAGCGGTGGTCCACGGCCAACTCGACCCGAGGTCGGGCCTTTTGCCGGTGCCAGGCGCAGTGCATTGCGTCGCACGCGCAATGCCTGCATAGCCACAAGAGGCAATGCACTCCAGAACATCAGGCTTCGCAACATCAGCCCGTCATCCTCCGGGAGGCGACACTGGACAGTTGGCTTGCCGCAAGCCGAGCCAGGCTGAGATCCATGGCAACAGGGTTCACTGGCGTGTCAGCTCGACACCGTCGACAGTCATCAACCAGCGATCGCCAACCTGGTGCGGCGGTGCAGTCACCTTGAACGTGGTTTCCATGGGACCGATGCCCACCTTGAAGTCATCACCCTCGAAACCCTTCAGCGGGGCATCGATGGAAGTCTTTGCACCTTTTTTCATGCGCTCATAGACGACGCTGCCATCCCGGGTGATCAGCAGCGACATGGCGTCTGCCTTCCATTCACCGACGTAATCGACCTTGTCGGCAGGAACGGCAACCCCGCAGGCAGAGAGCACAAGGGCGAGCACACCGGCAAGAATCATTCTGCGAATCGACATCGACTTCCTCCTGGTGGCAGTGAATCGGGCACTGCCTTGGGCGACAGGGTAATCCTGAGCGCCACGGGTTTCATCCGGCGCCTGCTCCGGGCAACCGGGTTGTCTCGCCGCATGCTTGCGCAAATCGCCCTGCCGTCAATGGCGTCGGTCAACGGCGCTGCAACATCGCACCCATCTTCTGGTGGATCAGGTTGATCGCCTTGAGCGGTCGAAGCATGACCTTGAACTCCGTGATGCGTCCATTGGCATCCCAACGGATCATGTCGACGCCATTGACCTCGATGTCGTCAATCACGACACGAAACTCCAGCACTGCATCGTGATCGGATCTGAGCTCGCGGATGTAGGCAAAAGATTCGTTGAAAAACACCTTCAATGCCGCTGCCAGGTATTGCGTGGTCAGCGCCTTGCCGACTTGCGCGGTATGCACGACCGGCGAATGGAAGATGACGTCATCGGCAAGCAGCGCATCCAGCGCGCCGACATTCCGCGCTTGAACCAGTTCATGCCATGTGGCGAGTGGATCGTTGTTCATTGCATGGAATTCCTCGGGGCAAGGTCTTGCCGACTCATGCCGGATGTCTGACGCGCCGACTCATCACCACGATGAGCGGAACAATGACCACGGTTGGCGCGAGCCAGAGCACCAGCGCAGGGTTGAAAACAAAGTTCACGACGAGAAATGCGGTGATCGTGGCAATCGTTGCCGCCAGCATCATGGTCAGGTGTCGCGCTATCCGCTCCGGCCCACGCAGGCCACCGGCGCGAATGATACGAACGTCACCGAAACCGAGCAGGGCGCCGATGATTCCGAACGCCAGCATGATCGTGCCTCCGTTGTTACCCGCTGACAGCAACAGCATTCCGTATGACGCCATCAGTGCTGAACATAGCAGCATTGCGATGGCACGAATCCAGTCGATACGTTGCGGTGTTCCTTCCCTGTTCCTGGCATGGCACCAGCCGGAGAGCGCAAGGTAGAAGCTGAAGATCGCTATCAGCAGCAGGAAAACATTGTTGCGCAGAATCGAAAGTGGAAGTGCCGTGATGAAAACCATGCACATGGCCACGAAAAATACCCGTCCGCTACGCACGTGCCAACGATGCGCGCGATTGAAGATCTTGTTTCCTGCCGCAACCAGGCCCGCCCCCAGGGCGATAAAGCCGGCTCCGATGTGCAGGACAAGCAGCAGCGAAACAAATGTGGTCAATGGACAGCTCCGCAAGGATTGCCATGCGCGCGGAATGCAAACCGGAGCGCGCCATCGATGATTCAGTGCCGGGGATCGGGGTCCGCAGTTGCAACGCGTTTCAGTTGCGCTTCGAATCGCGGTTTTTCATGACGTTGCAATGCGTAGACTAGTCCGTCTCCGTTGTCCGTCAAGCTGATGGTCCAGACGTTGGTGGCGGCCTCGGGAATCAATTGCCTTGTATGCGCATCGGCCTTGAAGGATTGACTGCTTGCACTGCCTCCGGTGTCGGAGAGCCCGCCATACATGTTGACGTCATCCTCGGTCCCGTCCGGGTGCCTGTGATCATGCTGCAAGTGCAGTCCGTCGGCGGTGCGGCTTATGATCCAGGTTCGCGACGTATCCTCGCCTACGGCGAACGGAATGCGGACCTCGTCGGGCGTGCAGGACTTGAATTCCGCTACCAGCAGTTTGCCGGCGAAAGCATCCTGGCCTTCGGCAGGAAACGTCATCTCGCCTTCGAAACGCGCGCCGCAAAGCTGCCGCAATGTCTCGAAGTAGGCCTCGGCGGGGTCGTTTGCGAACACCGGCGCCGCTACCGTGATGACACTCATCGCTGTCATCGCCAACAAGCGCGAACGAATTGCTGCGTGGCTACACCAGCCCGACAGGGCATTGATTGTTTTCATGCGTCTTGTCCTGATTGGAAAGTATTGACCGAACCTGGCCCGGCACGACACCGAGCCGCGTTCGATCCGGGAAGGGTATTGGGTGCATGCATCAAATACTTGCGAGTGAGCAGGACAACAGTCCTTCGACGCGTGTCGTGCTCAGGCGCTTTCTTCGTTCACAGGTTCCACCAGAAGCTCCGGTCTGGCAAGCGTACGGTATCAGCAGGCGCGTGCAGCTTGCCAACAGACGGTCTACCCGTTGCATTGCGGGCATGCAGTGCGGACGCCTTCGACAGCCACAACCTGACCCGCTGGCAATCCACATTTCGTTCACTGGCAGAATGCGGGCAGAATGCATCCCTCGAAAGCTGGAGTGGGCACATGTCTGCAGGCCTGTTGGCAGGATTGTTGATCACGACGTTGCTCGTCACCGTGATCTGGATTTTCAATCGCCTGGTTCGCGACCGCAATCAGGTCGCTGCCGCATGGAGCGATATCGATGTCCAGTTGCAAAAGCGCCACGACCTGATTCCACCGCTGGTGGAAATCCTGCGCGGTTATGCCAGTCACGAACGCGAGCTGCTGGAGCGGGTAACCCGCGAGCGTACCCAGAGTCGCGGCACCCATGGCATCGAATCCAGGGGCGAGATCGAGCGCGCGCTTGGACAGGACCTGAGTCGTCTTGTCGCGTTGGCAGAAGCCTACCCCGATCTCAAGGCCAGCCAGAATTTTTCCCAGCTGAATACCGAACTGGTCAAGGTGGAGGATCACCTGCAGTACGCCCGACGCTTCTATAACGGCTCGGTTCGCCAGTTCAATGATCGCATCCAGGTGTTCCCGCATGTGCTTGTTGCACGCAGTTTCGGATTCCGTGAGGCGGAGTTCTTCGATGCACCGGATGCCGCGACCGCGGCTCCACAGGTGAACCTGTGATGCGCCGTTGGGCTGCAGCCGCGCTCGTGGTAGCGGTGCTGTCACTTTCCGTCGCGGCTTCCGCCAGCGAAACCATTCTTGGCTACGACAGCGATATCACGATTGCCGCCGATGCGACGATGGTGGTGCGTGAATCGATTCGGGTGCGCGCCGAAGGCAACAAGATCAATCGCGGCATCTATCGCGATTTTCCAACAACCTACCGTGACCCACAGGGCCAGCGCTACGTTACCGGTTTCGAATTCATCAGTGCCACGCGCGATGGCGCGAATGAAGCCTGGCACAGCGAAACCCAGGGCAATGGCGTACGCGTTTATCTTGGCAGCAAGGACAGGACTCTGGAGCCCGGCGAATACACCTATGTCATTGAGTACCGGACGTCGCGGCAGCTGGGATTTTTCGAGGATCACGACGAGCTGTACTGGAACGTCACCGGCAACGGCTGGGCGTTTCCGATCGAGGCGGCCAGTGCCAGCGTGCGCCTGCCCGAGCCGGTCGCCGCGGGTCGACTCAAGGCGTTCGGATACACCGGGCCGCAGGGCTCGACCGAGGCCGATCTCGATGCGACTGTCATGGACGGAGGCGCACGCTTTCACACCACCCGGTCGCTGGGCGCCCAGGAGGGACTCAGCATCGTGCTCGAATTCCCCAAAGGCATCGTGACCGAACCGACGCGTGAGCAGAAGGTTCGCTGGCTACTAGAAGACAACCGGCAACTGCTGATCGGCACGGCAGGCCTGCTTCTTCTCTGGCTCTACTATGGCCTGATGTGGCATCGCTACGGTCGCGATCCGGAACGTGGTGTCGTCATTCCACAGTACGAGCCGCCGAACGGCTATTCTCCCGCTTCCCTGCGCTACATTCGTCGCATGGGCTACGACCGCTCCTGCTTTGCCGCGGCCGTGCTCGGACTGGCCGCAAAGGGTGCGCTCAGCATCCAGAACAAGAAGGGCATACTGACTCTGGACAAGGGCAAGTCCACCGTCGATTTCGCCCCCGGCGAAGCTGCGCTGATGAGCAAGCTGTTCGCGGGCACCAGTTCGATCACCCTGAAAAGCAGCGCCTCGACGGCCGGCAAGATGAGCGCCGCCAAGGACGCACACAAGACGGCATTGGCTGCGGACTACGAGAAGAAATACTTTCTCACCCATCGACACAAATTGATTCCGGCGGTGCTGTTTTCGATTGCCTGCCTTTTGGCAGCGGCGATTTCGATGCCAGGCGAAGCCAAGTTCGCCGTATTGTTCATGTGTGTCTGGTTGAGTGGCTGGAGCTTTGGGGTTTACGCGCTGGTGTCACGCGCCGTTGCAGGTTGGCGAGGTGCGCGCGGCTTCTTCGGTCGGTTCGGCGCGGTCTTTCTCTGGGTATTCGCCTTGCCTTTCATCGCCGGAGAGATCTTCGGACTGATCGCAATGGCGCAGATTGGCGGCCTCGGGTTGATGTTCGTCTTCATCGCTGTGATTGGCACCAACATCGCGTTCTACCACTGGATGAAGGCACCGACCCAGGATGGAGCAAAGCTGCTGGATCGCATTGAAGGTTTTCGCTGGTATCTCGGTGTCGCCGAGAAGGACGAGCTCGACTCGCGCTATCGCCCTGAGGACCATCCCGAGCAATTCAGCGCCTTCCTTCCGTACGCGTTCGCACTCGATGTGGAACAGGCCTGGGCCCGGCGTTTCGCCGACGCGTTGTCCGCCGATCAACTCGAGAAGGCGCAACCGCGCTGGTACCACGGCAGCGGCGCGCTGGGTGCGGCGGGACTCACTACGTTCACCAGCGGACTGACCAGCAGCCTGGGCAGCTCGATTTCCTCGGCCTCGACCGCACCGGGCTCAGGCTCTGGCGGTTCGGGGGGTTCCTCGGGTGGCGGTGGTGGTGGCGGTGGTGGTGGCGGCTGGTAGCTGAGTCCGCAAGCTGGTCATCTGGATTCACAGAGGTATGAGCCCATGAGTTCTGCGAGGACGCTCGCACTTTTGCCGTAGTTGTCTGGCAGTGCCGCATCGACCCCGGCCAGCGCACGATTCAAATCGCGACCAAGCGCGTTGTCCTTGCAACCGACTGCGTAGTTCCAGCCGATCCGCTGGATTGCGCCAATGTGGGTGACCGTGAGCGCCTCGACGTCGCACCATCGTACATGCCGTTTCCTGAAGAGTGCGCAATAGGTGAAGCCCTCATCATCAAGGCGCAACCACGAACTGCCCGGTATCAGCTGGATGACGAAGACCAGCGCGCAAAGACCAAAGAAGGCGATGATGAAGAGTCCCGTCAAGGCCTTGTCTGCGAACATCCAGATGCCACAGGCCACGAACATGAGCGAGACCAGCAGCAGCAGACCCGCCTTGAGCTTGCTGGTAGTGGATGTTTGCGGACGTAGTGTCTTGACTGCCTTCGTCATGGAATGTTTCTGGCCGGGATTCTCGACGGTCTGCAGGTTATCAAACAGATTGGCGATTGGCGGCTCCCCACGATCACGATCAAGCCAGCGGACTGCGTCGATTGACCCGGCTGTCAGGCGATTGGCTGGGTTGTCAGGCGTGTTTTCTCCTCGGGCTCCCGCACAGGAGAGCTGCAGCATGTCTGCCCGGGCGCCAGGCTGGGCGCTCCGACCATCTTAATCGTTGTGCTTGACCTGCGGGCAGTGACTGCCGCGGCATGGCGACATGCCGCACAATGCCGCCATGCTGAATATCGTCCTGCATCGCCCTGAAATACCCCCGAATACCGGCAACGTGATCCGTCTCTGTGCGAACACCGGTGCGCATCTTCATTTGATCGGGCCGCTGGGTTTCGAGCTTGATGATGCGCGCTTGATGCGGGCCGGCCTCGACTACCACGAATATGCGCGCCTGACCGTGCATGCCGATCTCGCCGCGTTTTCGGCATCGGTGAATCCGCGACGGATATTCGTGGTTTCGACGCGTGGCACGGCCCGCTACGACAGCGTGTGCTACGCAGAGGATGATGCCGTGGTGTTCGGATCCGAGACCAGTGGTTTGCCGCAGGCGCTGATCGAATCGGTGCCCGCCGGGCAACGCCTACGCTTGCCGATGCGCCCGCAGAATCGCAGCCTCAACCTGTCCAATGCAGTCGCGGTGGTGGCTTATGAGGCCTGGCGGCAGATCGGGTTCGAGGGTGGAAACTGAGGCGCGAGACATGCGATCGACAGGAATCGTTCGCGCTTGCGTAGGGGCGGGTCTGAGACCCGCCCCTGCAACAGCGTGAAAGCAATGGCGCGGGCTTCGATCACCGCATCCGCGTTGCCGCTTGGTTGTTGCCGCGAAATCTACTCGGGATATTCCGGCTTCTGCTCGCGTGCAAGCAGGGCGCGAAGGCCCTCCTCGGGGGTCATGTCTTCATGCAGTACATGCTGCACGTGTTCGGCGATCGGCAGCTCGATGCCAACCCGTTGTGCCAGGCGCACGACCTCGTCGACGGTGACGATGCTCTCGACGACCTGGCCAATGTCGGCGACCGCCTTGGACAGTGAAACACCCTGACCGAGGGCAAGGCCGAGACGGCGGTTCCGGGACAGGTCGCCGGTGCAGGTCAGGACCAGGTCACCGAGCCCTGCCAGACCCATCAGTGTCTCGGGCTTGGCCCCCAACGCGGTACCCAGGCGCAGGATTTCATTCATTCCACGCGTGATCAGTGCAGCGCGAGCATTCAGTCCCAGATTCATGCCATCGGCAACGCCGGTTGCGACGGCGAGCACGTTCTTCATCGCGCCACCGAGCTCGGCACCGAGGATGTCGGTGCCGGTATACGCGCGGAACGTCGGCGCGTGCAGCAAGCGCGCAATGCGTTGCGCGAATCCGGCATCGTTGGACTGCACGGTCAGCGCTGTGGGCAGACCCTGAGCGACTTCCTTGGCGAACGACGGGCCGGTGATCACGGCCGCCGGGTGATTGGGCAGGCGCTCTTCGACCAGCTCATGAAGGAAACGTCCCGAACCCGGATCGAAACCCTTGGTCGCCCACGTGATTCCGGCGTCGGCCGCTACCCACGGTGCGATCTCGTCGACCAGCTCGCGGAAGGCATGGCTGGGTACGGCGATCAGAATGACCGACGCATCGCGCACGCAGGTTTCGAGTACGCCGCTGATGCCCAGGGCATCCGGAAACCTCATCTCGGGGAGATAACGCGTGTTCGCGCGAGCCGTGGCCATGTCGACCACGCCTTGCGGCGAACGCCCCCACAGCGTGGTGGGGACGCCATTGCGCGCAAGCAGCACGGCCAGGGCCGTGCCCCACGATCCGGCGCCCAGAACTGCAACCGGCGTGTTCATCGATCGTTGGCTCAGGAGTTGAGCGTCGGACTTTCGGCCGGCGTTTCGCTGCGACGACGCATTTGCTCGGCGTAGATCGCGTCAAAATTGATCGGCTGCAGATACAGGGGTGGAAAGCCGCCGCCCTGGACCAGGTCGGAGACAATCTGGCGCACATAGGGGAACAGCACGTTCGGGCAATAGGTCGCCAGCACGTTTTCCTGTGACGCCTGGTCGAAACCGGCCACGCCAAAGATACCGGCCTGATGAACCTCGGCCAGATAGGCAGTCTTTTCTTCGATCTTGCAGGTTACGGTGACACTGAGCACCACTTCGAACACCGTCTCACTGAGGGTGTTGACGCGCTGGCTCAGGTTCAGCTCGACGCCAGGCTGGCCCTGAAGCTGGAATACCTTGGGTGCATCCGGCACTTCAAAGGAAATGTCCTTGGTGTAGATCTTCTGCAGGTTGAGCTGCGGCTGGTTCGGGTCGGCGGCGGGGTTGGCCGCGCCGTTTGCGGGTGAATTCTCTGCCATGTTGCGATTGCTCCAGAAAAACGTGGGGAAAAAGGGCCCGGATTATCCCATGCCGATGGGGGTGGCGCACGCCAGATCACTGCGTACGCAGGCCGGATACTGTGACATTGGGCTATTTGCTGTTGTTTCGACCCTTGGCCAGCGGCAATTGTGCCTCGGTCCACGAGCGCAGCCCGCCGTCCAGTGTGTAGACGTCGGTAAAGCCGGCCTTTTTCAGGCGCTTGGCGGCGGTTGCCGAGGTTTGGCCGTTCTTGCAATAGATCGCCACGGGCAGTTCGCGAGCCTTGGCCAGATCCTTGTTTTCGGGGTCGAACTGGCTCATGGCGACATGCCTGGCGCCCGCTACATGGCCTTGCTCGTAGTCCTGAATGCTTGATACATCGATCAGCAAGGCGTTGTTTCTATTGATCAACTGGGTCAGGCCACCGGGAGTCAGTGCCTTGTAGCCACGGGTGACCCGCGCCACTTCGCTGGCAATGAGCGCAGCAAGCACGCCAATAAAGCCGAGCGAGAGAAAGGGGTGGTTGCCGATGAATTCGGGAAGACGATTGAGGATTTCGGACACGGTCGTTGGCTGGCCTGGTGCGGCGCGCGAGGAGCCGCGCCGTGGGTAAATGGGCGCCGATTGTCCGCGAGCAAGGGGCTGGCTGGCAAATCGGGCCGCCATTGCATGGCCGCGAAGTCGGCCGGATCGTGGCAGGTCAGCGCTTGCGCCGCTGCGGGCGACCCAACCCGATCAGTCTCGCCGGGTGATGTCCGGCAAACCGGAATTGAGCAGCCAGACCTTGTTCTCCTTGTCGTATATCCAGATCTGCCGATCAACAATCGTGCGTGCTTCCTGCGTATTTACGTTGACCAGGCCGATTTCGACGGTTTGACGGACCTCGTCGTCATTCACCGGAACCGGAGCCGTATCGGTGTACTGGGTGATACGAACGTGCTTGAAGCGCTGCAACTCCAGCGAGGTGAGCGGATGCGCAGCGCGGTATTCGGGCGAAACAAAGCTCTCCGCCTGCTCGATGGACCCCCAGCGAATCGTCGCCGCATAGGTTCGCAACGTCTCGGTGAGTTGCTTGTCGCGTGATTTCGCCAACACCGGGAACGCGGCCGCGAGCAATGCCAGGGCGATCAGGCTGATCGCCAGGGAATGCGCAAACCAATTCTTCGGATTCATGCCGTCATCTCCTCGACTGTCAGCCGGTGGTTTCCGATTGTGCCCCATCGGTCGGGTCGACAGTAGCGCTTCGCCTGAGCGCCACGAAACGTGCGTTCAGGCTGCTGGCAATACTGCCGTCGGCAAGCCGCACTTCGCAATGCGCGGACAGGCGTGCCTTCCCGCGCGAATCCAGCGTACTGAAGAACTCGTCAAAGGTGTTGCTGTATGCCAGCCGCGCCTCGGCGGAAAAATCCTCCCATACCGGGGCCAGGTAGCGCACCGAGCTGTCCTGTACATAGATGTCGCAGGACAGCCCGCGCTGTTCCATGGCCAGCCTGACCAGGCACCAGCAGGCCAGGGTCATGACGCTGGCGAGACTGCCACCGAATGCGCAACCCTTGTCGTTCAGGTTCGGGATCAGGGGTGCAGTCATGCGCAGCGAATCACCGTCCCAGGCGGCGATATCGACTTGCATCGCGTCGGTGATCGGAATATCGATTCTGACTTGCTTCTGCAGGGCAAGGCGCAAGGTGTCGCGGCAGCGCTGCGCCTGCGTGGCGTCAGTGTCAATCAGGGTCATGCACGACTCAAACGGCAGAACGGGCGGCGAGTGTGCGCGACTGCAGCGGTTTCGTTCAAGCAAAGAGGGAGTTTGGGTATGATCGAAAGTCTCGCCAGGCGTGAAACCTCATGACCGACCGCAGCACCCGCAATGCGCTCGCGCTGGCAGGCGCCAGCGTCATCGTCACGCGTCCCGCCGCAACTGCTGCCGCACTGGTACGCGGCGCCCGCGTGCGCGGTGCCCATGTAGTCCGGCTGCCCGGCATGCGCTTGTGCGCGATCGACGAACCTGCGGTTGCGCAAGCCCGGCTTGACCAGGCACGCAAGGCTGACACCTGGATCTTCACGAGCCCGACAGCCGTATTGTTCGGCCTTTCGCTGCTGGGTCTGGAAGGCATTCCGAAGAATGTCCGCATGTGCGCGGTCGGTGCCGGCACAGCTCGTGCACTCGCTCGCAATGGCATCGAGTCAATTGCACCGGCTCACCTGCACAACAGCCAGGGTTTGCTGGACGAGCCTGCATTGGCGCATGTTGACGGTCGACACATCGTGCTTGTCGAAGCGCCGGGTGGTCGGGACCTGCTGGACCATACCCTGAGTAACCGCGGTGCAAGGATCGAGCGCATTGCGGTTTACCGCCGCGTGCCGCCAAACCTCAGCTCGCGCTACCTGAACGCATTGCGCAGCGCCGAGCGTCCATGGATCACCTTGCTTTCCAGCAGCCTGGCACTGTCGAACCTGCTTGATGCCCTTCCGGCTGATCTGTCGGTTCGCTGGCGCAAGGAGGCGCTGGTGGTAAGTAGCGGAAGGCTGATGGAGCAGGCGAGGGAGCGCGGATTCACCGATGTGCACGAAGCAGGATCTGCCCTGCCTCGCGACTTGTTGAGCTCTGCCTGTTCGGTGCTCGGCCGCCACCGACTTTAAGCCAAAGCTGGTCGAGTCGCATGACCCGAACGACGCCTTTCCGCGCGCATCTCATTGTTGCGTTGCGCAAAAAATCGCTGCCGCGGGCGGGCGTCTTCGGCTAGCATGGACGCCCATGGAAACCGAATCTGCTGCGAATCTGCCTGCTCCCGACCAACCGGCCAGGGAAAGTGGCGCAAACGCGCCTCCGCGCAAACGCCGAGGTGGGGGCGCCATCGTCCTGCTCATCGTCCTGCTCATCGTGCTGCTGGCTCTTGGCGCATTGGGCTGGTGGGCATGGGATCGTCAAACCCGCGAGCAGGATTCGATCCGTGAAGACCGTCTGACCGGGCAGATCGCCGCCCTCGCCAAGGCCAACGACGATTTGCGACGTGATCTGGATGCGTTGCGCGCGCGTTCGACGGATGCCGAATCGATGAATCGCGGCATTCGTGAAGAAGTGCTCGCTTTCAATGAGCGTTCGCGCGCTCTTGAGGATGCCGTGGCCAATCTGGCCGAGCAGCGCCTCAGCAATCGCGATGCGATGGCCCTCAACGAGGCCGAGTTCATTCTTCAGTTGGCCGGCGAACGCCTTGCCCTGTTCCGTGACGCCAGCGGCGCCGTGGCAGCTTACCGACTTGCCGACAGTGCCCTGGCCGCCGCGGAGGATCCGTTGTTCGGGGCAGTTCGCCAGACCATCAGCGCGGAAATGCAGGCGCTGGAAGCCGCTCAACCCATGCAGACGCGCTCCACCCTGGACGCACTGGCCGGCCTGCGCGCGAGCATCGCCACGTTGCCACTCAAGACCACTCCCAAAGTCACACCGACCGCGGCCGCGCCCGAGCGATCGCGGTGGCGCGAAATTCTGGCCCAGTTCGTGCGCGTCAGCCACGACGACGCCGGACCCGCTTTCGATTTGCGCAACGAGACACTGCTGCGCACCCTGATCGCGGTGGATTTGCGCGCTGCCGAGACCTACCTCTTTGCACGCGACCAGGAAGGCTTCGATGCAGCGCTCGCACGTGCGCGAAGCGGCATGCTGGCCGCACTGGATTCCGATGCGCCCGGCGTCAGCGACGCGCTGGCCAGGCTCGACCAGATTGCCACGCTACCGTTGGCGCCTGCCCTGCCCGAACTCGGCACGGCACTGAATGAACTGCGCAACCTGCGCACCACGCGCGCCCTGTCCCAGCCAATGCTGGCACCGACACCGCGGGATGGAGAGCTTCAGTGAGAGTCTGGGTCGGAATCTTCCTGCTCCTGCTGATTGCCGCCGCCGCCGCGTTCGGTTGGCAGTGGGTGGTCGAAGATCCCGGTTACGTGCTGGTCCGCTTGCGCGGCACCTCGATCGAAACCACGCTCGTATTTGCGGCAGTTGCGCTTCTGGTGCTTTGGGGACTGCTGAGCCTGGCCTGGCGCCTGCTGCGCTGGCCGCTGCACGCCTGGATACGCGCCAGCAAGCGACGCGCCCGGGAGAACCTGGCCAACGGCCTGGCTGCCTTCGCCGAAGGTCGCTACCAGCAGGCCGAACGCCACCTGGCCAAGGCAGTGAAGCAGCCGGCCTTGCGTGGTCCGGCCCTGCTGGCCATGGCGCGGGCTGCACATGCGCGTGGCGAAGACGAGCGAGCCTCAAAAGCCCTGGATGAAGCCGCACTGGACCTGGAATCAGCGGCGCTTGCCCAGCGCGCCAAGTTTCTGATCGAGCGCGGTCGCCATGCCGATGCACTTGCCCTGCTCCAGCCGCGAGCGACGAAGGGATCGCTGCCGCCAGTCGGCTGGCAGATGTACATCGAAGCATCATTGTCGGAAGGGGATGCACAGCAGGCACTGGATGCATTGCCGGCACTGGAGAAGTCTCAGTCGCTGGCTTCCGATGCATTCCTGGCGCTGGAAAGTCGCGTGATGATGGCCGCGCTGGCTACGGCCCCGTCGCAGGCTCGCCTGAACAGCCTCTGGAACGGGATTGGCCGCAATCGTCGAAAGCAGCCTGCGGTCATCGCCGCATTTGCGCGTCGGGCTGCAAGTTTCGGGCAAACCCTTGCCGCCATGGACGAAATCGAGTCTGCCCAGCGGCGCGAGTGGAATGATGAACTGGCGCTTTGCTACAGCGATCTGGGTCCGGCCGAAATGACGACGCGGACCCGGCATGCAGAATCCTGGTTGCAGATCGCACCAAACAGCACCTGGCTGTTGACCACTCTGGGTCGGCTCTGTCGTGACCAGAAACTGTGGGGCAAGGGCATCCAGTATCTCGAGCGAGCAGTCGAGATCAATGCTTCTCCGATCGCCTGGGAGACCCTCGGCGATTGTCATGCGGGAGCAGGCAACGAAAGCATGGCCAACCGCTGCTACCGCAACGCGCTACTCAACATGCGTGGCGAAGCTGCGCTGGCATTGAGCGGACAGGTTCCTTCGGGCGTGGATACCCGGGCGTTGATTTTCGAAGAGCGCGATGCCCACGGCATGCCAAGACTGCCGCAAGCCGGTTCCTGAGAATCAGGTTTCGAATCGCTGCCGGACGCGGAAGTCCAGGCTCCGCCCTGCAAATCCTCGTGATTTCGACTTCTCAGTCCGTCAGCGCGGCAGGGTCTGCACGGATTCGACCTGGCCATTGACCAGGCGCATGACTCGCAACAGCTGGCTGCGGCCAAAGTCATAGGTCCATTCTTCGCGACGCTGCTGGCGCCAGTTTTCGAGCCCCGGAGCGGGGCGATAGACGAGACCGTCGCTTGCTGCCCGGCGATGGGCAGGCTGGCCACATTTGGCGACCAGCTCACCACTGCTCATGCCGGTGAAATTCATGTTTGCACGGCAACTGTCGCCGATCTCGCGTACGCCGTAGCCCAGCGTCTCGCTTCGCTGCAGGTTGCCGTCCAGAAAGACCAGTCGCTGGATCAGCGCGCGCGGCCCGAAGTTGTAATACCAGACGTTCCAC
The DNA here is from genome assembly GCF_049593775.1 of Dokdonella sp. Lineage (GTDB taxonomy): Bacteria > Pseudomonadota > Gammaproteobacteria > Xanthomonadales > Rhodanobacteraceae > Dokdonella. The sequence continues at coordinate 42,083 of NZ_JBAWHJ010000124.1, forward strand.
TCCACCTCACGCTGGCTTTCCAGCGGAGAGTCGCGCCCCACGACATCGACGCCAATCCAGGCTTCCGACCAGTACGGATCACCACAGCGTTCAAGCACCTGGAAATCGCGGTCACCCTCGGTGACGACACGATTCCCGCAGCGCAGTGCAAACGCGGCAGGACTTGCCAGCATCAGCGACAAGGCAATCAGTGTGCAGAATCGGATCATCTCAAGAACTCCGCCAGGGTCATGGGACAGCGCCGTAGGTGACGTGCGGCATCGCTGAATCGTCGCAGCTCCGGCTTGGTATAGTCGCGCACCGCATCCGTTGGAGATTTCTCGTGACGATATGGAAGCAGTCGATCGATCTCGATCGCATCAACGCCTGGAACAGCAACACCCTGGTCGAGTATCTGGGCATGCGGGTTACCGAAGTTGGCGAGGATTTCGTTCGCGGCACCATGCCGGTCGATAGTCGAACCATACAGCCATTCGGGCTGCTGCATGGCGGTGCCTCGGTGGCATTGGCCGAATCACTGGGCAGCCTGGGTGCCAATCTGGTCCTCGAGGCCGGCAAGGAAATGGCCGTCGGTCTCGATATCAATGCCAATCATGTGAGGGCGGCGACCTCCGGACTGGTGGTCGGCACTGCGCGTCCGCTGCATCTTGGTCGTTCGACCCAGGTCTGGGAAATCCGTATCGAAGACGAGGAGCAGAACCTGATCTGCATGTCTCGGCTGACCATGGCCGTAGTGCCACGCCGCACGCCCAAGGCGGTTTGAACCGGTGATCGACAGCGAAGCCCCGTATGCCAACCTCAGCCCCGACCTGATCCTCGACGCGGTGGCTGATGCCGGCTACGAACCCGATGGACGCATGCTCGCGATGGGCAGTTACGAGAATCGCGTCTATCAGGTTGGCATCGAGGACACGACACCGCTCATCGTCAAGTTCTATCGACCAGGGCGATGGAGCGACGCGGCTATCGACGAGGAGCATCAGTTTGCGCTGGAGCTCTTTGCCGCAGAATTGCCCGTCGTTGCACCACTCGTCATCGATGGGCGAACCCTGCTCGAGTTCGAGGAGTTCCGTTTCAGTCTCTACCCGCGCCAGGGCGGCCGCTCGCCCGAGCTGGAATCACGCGACAACCTGGAGTGGATGGGACGCCTGCTTGCGCGCATCCACGGCGTCGGCTCACGAGGCGCGTTCGGCGAACGCGGGCACATCGACCTGGATACCTTCGTGCACGAACCTGCGGATGCGGTACTCGATTCGGAGCTGCTACCCGCGACCTTGCACCAACGCTACCGCGAACTGACCCTGGAACTCGGTGACTTGCTCGAGGAACGTTTCGAAGCGGTCGGCCCGGTCCGACAGATCCGCCTGCATGGCGATTGCCATCGCGGCAACGTACTGTGGACTGATGCCGGCCCGCATTTCGTTGATCTGGATGATGCCCGCATGGGACCCGCCGTACAGGATCTGTGGATGCTCGCGCCCTCGCCGACATCGCTGGACATCCTGCTCGAAGGCTATGCCGAATTCCGGGAATTCGACTCCACCGAGCTCGCACTGATCGATCCTCTGCGCATCATGCGCCAGGTGCACTGGGCCGGATGGGTCGCAATGCGCTGGCATGATTCCGCCTTTCCCATGGCATTCGCCCATGTCGGCGAGGCGCGCTGGTGGGAGGAGCATTGCAACGATCTCGGCGAAGCCATCGATCAGATGGGCGGAAACGCGCGCTATTGACGGCACCATGAGTGTCGCGCGCCCAATGCAGCTCCTGTTGGTGCGCAAGCAACGACGAAGTCACCGCGTTGCTGCCCTGGTGAACCGATAGCGCTGCGTCAGCGTCGCGTTTTCCGCTGGTGAGACAGGGATTCCGGCGGGCGCCGTCAGGATATCGGCAGTGCCATTGCAGCGCCGCAAACATCCGATCTTCTCCTTTAGAGCATTCGGTCAACCGATTTCAGCGAGTATCCTTGTCGCTTCCGGTACGATGGCACCCCGATGAGTTCCGCTGCTGACAGAACCGACGAGTCACCACTCAGGGATGCCATGCGTCCCTTGCGCTACCTCGTGCGCGGGCCATTGCTCACGCTTCACGTCATATTCGCGCTGCCTCTGGCCGTGATTGCGTTGAATCCCTTGCTGGCGAAGATTCCGGTCGGCAACCTGCGATTCGACCAGTTCATGATCAGTTGGTGGTCCGGCACCCTGGTGCGCCTGTTCGGATTCCGTATCCGCTCGTTCGGCACACCCCTGCCTGGCGCAGTCATGTATGTCGCCAACCATGTCTCGTGGCTGGATATCGAGCTGATGCACAGCCAGCGCGCCATCAATTTTGTCGCCAAAAGCGAAATCGCACGCTGGCCGCTGGTCGGCTGGCTGGCGACGCGTGCCGGTACGATCTACCATCAGCGTGGCAGCACCGATTCCATGGCGACCGTGATGGGACGCGTGGTCACCCGTCTTCGCAGCGGTGGGCCGGTGGGCATTTTCCCCGAAGGGGGTACCGGAAGTGGCAAGCAGGTGCGCACCTTCCACGCGCGCATCTTTCAGGCCGCTCTGGATGCCGAGGCTCCCGTGCAACCGGTGGCCCTGCGCTACGGACTGGATGGCAAGCAGGATCCGTGCGTGCCTTTCGGACCTGGCGAGAGTTTCGCCGCCAATTTCCTGCGCCTGCTTGGCAATCGATCGATGGATGCCGAGGTGCACTTCCTCGAGCCCGTCGACGCGACGCCCGAAGCGCGCCGGCGCATGGCCGAGGAAAGTCGGGCCCGCATCGTCAATGCACTCGGTTACGGCGAGCGCTGATCTTCCTGATCCGGCCATGTCCCCCACATCGACACCATGCTCATGAACGCAGCCGACTATCGCCCACCGCGCCTGTTGCGTAATCCGCACGTGCAATCCTTGCTGGCCTCCAGCGGCGTGCGGCGGTTGCTGAACCGACGCCGCCTTTCGGTGCTGGAGAGCAATGCCAGCGAACACCTGCTCGAATGCGGCGACGGCGTGCGCCTGCAGGGCCTGCACACCGCCCAGACTGCACTGCAGAAGCCGCGCGGAATGGTGGTGCTGCTGCATGGCTGGGAGGGCAGTGTGCAATCAAGCTACGTGCTGCACACCGGTTCCCGCCTGCTGGCGGAAGGCTACGACGTCTTTCGCCTGAATTTTCGCGATCACGGCGATACCCATCATCTCAATCGCGAGCTGTTCCATTCCTGCCGGCTCGACGAGGTCGTGGGTGCCGTGGGTGCTGTCTCGCGCATGTTTCCGCAACTGCCGCTGGCAATCGCCGGCTTCTCGCTGGGCGGAAACTTTGCCTTGCGCGTGGCCTTGCGCGCGCCTGATGCGGGCATTCCACTGGCCTATGCGCTGGCTGTTTGCCCTGCCATCAGCCCACGCGATGCCATGGATGCCATCGAGCAGGCGCCATGGTTTTACGAAGCCTACTTCATGCGCAAGTGGAAGCGTTCGCTGGACATCAAGCAGCGCGCCTTCCCTGGCGAAAAACTGTTCGACGACGGCGACTTGCGTGGCAACTTGCGTGAAATGACCCGGTCACTGGTACTTCGCCATACCGGCTTCGCCACGGTCGAGGACTACTTCGACGGCTATTCCATTGCCGGTGACCGGCTGTCGACAATGCGTGTTTCGACCAGCGTGCTGACTTCCGAGGATGATCCGATCATCCCGGTCGCCGATTTCCGCAAGCTCGAACTTCCCGCTTGCGTGGAGCTGGAGATCGCACCCGGCGGAGGCCACTGCGGATTCATTAACGATCTTTCGTTGAGCAGCTGGACCGAGGATTACATCGCCGATCGCATGCACCGCAACCTGGCCGTACCGACTGCCGGCTGAAGATGGCCGGCTGGCATTCGATGCCTGCTTCAGTCTGCGGGAACGGTCCGCTCGCGAGCCCATTCGCGCAAGGCGGAAACTCGATCCGCCATCATCACCGACAGGGGTCGGGTCAGGCTTGCTTCCTCAATCAGATGACGGGTAGCGAGTGCGGAATCATCTGCCGCCGCCGAGTACATCGCGGCAACGACAAGTTGCTCGATCTCGGCTCCCGAGAATCCGTCGCTTGCACCGACGACGACATCCAGTTCGATGTCGCTGGCATCGATCTCGCGCTTGGCCAGATGGATGCGCAAGACCTCCGCGCGCGATGCGGGATCGGGAAGGTCGACAAAGAAGATTTCATCGAAGCGACCCTTGCGCAGCAGTTCGGCAGGCAATGCCGACACATCATTGGCGGTCGCCACCAGGAATACCTTGCCCTTGCGTTCGGCCATCCAGGTCAGCAGGTAGCCCAGCACGCGGCGCGATACGCCATCGTCGCTGCCTTCAGTCGACAAGGCCTTTTCGATTTCGTCCAGCCATAGCACGCAGGGCGACAACATCTCGGCATTCTTGAGCGCGGCGCGTAGATTGCGCTCTGTCTCACCGTGATACTTGTTGTACAGGGTACCGATATCCAGGCGTAGCAACGGCACACCGAATCCGCCGGCGACGGCCTTGGCGGCGAGGCTCTTGCCACACCCCTGCACGCCGAGTAGCAGGATGCCCTTGGGTGGATCGAGCTTGACCTTGAGCTTGCGCCCGACAAAGGCCGGTTCCCGTTGCTGGATCCAGCGCTTCAGGCGGGTCAGTCCAGCGACTTCGCTGAAGCGCGCCGTCTCGTACTCGAAGTGCAGCAGGTTGTCCCGATCAAGCAACTCGAACTTGGCCTTGGCCAGGTCGGGCAGGTCGGCGGGTCCCAGCGCGCCATCGGCATAGATCAGCTTGCGCACGATGCGCCGCGCGTCTGCATGAGTCAGGCCCGCGAGGTTGCGAACGATCGTGCGCGCGGCATCGGCATCGACTTCGACGCGTCGACCGCTATTTTCGCGCGAATAACTGAACGCTTCCTCGCGCAGCAGGGCAGCCATCGCCTGGGCGTCGGGCAGAGCCATCTGGAAACGTGTGGCGTGTTCGCCCAGATCATCCGGCAGCTCGATCTTCGAACCGACCAGCACCAGCGTGTGCTCGGCAGATGCCTGGCGCAGCACGATCTCGCGCAGCAGGCGCAAGGTCATCGGGTAGCGCAGATAGGGCTGGAAATCGAGCAACAGGAACACACCGGCTTCGGTGCGCTGCTTGATCGAAGTGAGGGTCAGGGTGGCATCCGGAATGTTCTGTTCGCCATCGTCATCCATGTCGATACGCCGAAGGCCATCGGTGATGCTCCAGGTGAACAGGGGTCGCAGCGACTGGGCAATGGCATGGCGAAAGCTTTCGATTACACGGCCTTCCTCGGCCGATTCGATGACCAGAAGCGGCGTTCGCGCGCGTAGAAGCGTGGTGAGATCCTGATTGCCGCTCATTGAACTCCGGTCCCCGGCGGCCATGCAACATGGCCAAAAATGCAAGGCGCGAAAGCCTAACATGACGGCATGCGGCATAATGGGGGATTCACGAGCGCCCCGATAGGCGCCACAACCATTGAAGAAAATGCTCAGAGAAACCATCGAACACCATCGTCATGGCCGCCTGGACGAAGCCGAGAAGGGCTATCGCGAGGCCCTCGCAGCCGATCCGACCAACAGCGAGGCCCTGCGCGGGCTGGGCGCGATCCGCCGCACGCGGGGCGACCTGGCAGAAAGCGCCGAGTTGATCTCGCGTGCCCACGACCAGGCTCCCGACCAGCCCAAGCTGCTGCTGATGCTGGGATCCGTGCAGCTCGAATCCGGCAATATTGACGCGTCCCGGAGTGCCTACGAGCGTGCCTTGACCCTGGATCCGAATCTGGCCGGCGCGCATACGGCGCTGGGCCATATCGCGATGATGCAAGGTGACCCCAAGCTCGCCAATGACTACTTCCGCACTGCTCTGCGCGTCGATGAGGATCCTCAGGCGCTGAGCGGACTCGGCACCCTTGCGTTGGACGCAGGCGACGCCGAAACGGCACTCAAGTATCTTGCCCGCGCATCCGATCTGGCGCCGAATGACGCCTCGATCGCCTATGCCCTGGGCCGAGGATTCGCGAAGCGCGGCATGCTGGCGTTCGGCGAGCAGGCCTTCCGCAATGCGCTGCGCCTGCGCCCGGGCCTGCCCCATGCCAACAATGCGTTGGGTCAGTTACTGATCCAGGACAAGCGTTCGGCCGAAGCAGAACCCTATTTCCGTGCGCTCCAGGGCGTGCGCGGATTCGAGCTTGTCGCCGAACTGGGTCTGGCGGATACGCTGCGCATCCAGGAAAAGCTGGAAGACGCCGTCGCTGCCTACCAGCGTGCATTGGTATTGAGGCCGGACCACGAAGCCGGCTTCGAGGCAATGATCTGGTGCTTGGGCAAGCTGGGTCGTGGGCAGGAAGTCATGAGCCTGATCAACCAGCGCATTGCCGAATTCCCCGAGCAGCTTCGCTGGCGCGCCACCCGCGCGCGCATCAGCGGCACCAATGGCCGCCATGCAGATGCGGCAGCCGACTGGAAATGGCTAAGCGAGCGTGATCCGCAGAATCCCGAAGCGGCCGTGCAACTTGCGAGTGCGCTGGAAGGCAATGGTGAATTTGATCGTGCGGCGGAAGTCGCCGAAGCGGCGGTCAAGCTGGCGCCAGGCGACGCCACGCTGGGTATCATCCGGGTCCGCGCGTGCATGCGGCGCGGAGACAATGCCGGCGCCCGCGAACTGCTGGATGCGATCAACCTCGGCAGCGCCAACAAGGATGTTGCCCGCGTCTGCAGGAATCTTTCCGGACAACTCAATGATCGTGCTGGCAATACGACCGACGCGGTCACGGATTTCCGTGAAGCGCAAAACGGCTTGCCCGGCATGTTGCCCAAGCTTGAATCGCTGCCGGCAAATTATGCCGCGATGATTGCCAAGCCCGAGGCAAACCCCTGTGACAATGCTCCCGTCCTGTTGATCGGCACACCCGGAAGTGGCGTGGAGCGTATTGCCGCCCTGCTTTCCGACCAGCCGGGACTGACCGTCCTGCGTGACCGCGTGCAAGGCGTTCGCAAGGATGGCTTCGATACCGCAGCCGCCATGATCACCGATGGCGAGTTGCCAACGGCATTCATCGAGGAGCAGCGCGAAGGCTATTTCGCGCCCTTGCGCGAGCGCCAGGCCGACTTCAGCCGGCCGCTGGTCGACTGGGTGCCGCGTTTCGATGCGCATCACCTGCTTTTCGCTCGCAGCGTGCTGCCTGGAACCCGCGTCATCGTGGTCGACAATGATCCGCGCGATGCCCTGCTCAACTGGCTGGCATTCGGCTGGCTGCCGTTCGCCGGCCTGAATGATTTCGACAGCTGCCTGGCCTGGCTGGGCCGCGCAATAGCGCATGTGCGCCTGGTCGCCGAACAGGGCGGCCTGCCGCATCTGGTCGTCAACGCGGACTCGGTGCTGGCCGACCCGGCCGGCGCTGGTGCCGAGCTGGCTCGTTTCCTCGGCATCGACAGCTTGCAACCCGGCGCATTGAGTCGTCGCGTCGAACAGGGCGCGGCAGGCTTGCCCACGCATTTCGAGGAAGGGCATTGGCAGAAGTATTCCGAAGCGCTGGCCGATGCGTTTGGCAGCTTGCCGGGACCACTGGCCAGGGAATCCTGAACTCCTTCGGAGCACACCATGCATATCCGCAGCAAGAGTTTCCATGACATGCAGCCGATACCGGCCGAGTTTGCCTTCGGCAAGCCCGGACCGGGTGGTGAACCCTGCGTTTTCGCCGATAACCGCAATCCGCATCTGACTTGGAGTGATGTGCCCGAGGGCACGCGATCCTTTGTGCTGACCTGTATCGACGTCGATGCACCCACGGTCGGAGACGACGTCAACCAGGAGGGCCGCAGTGTGCGTTCGGACCTGCCGCGCGGTGAATTCGTGCACTGGCTGATGGTCGACATTCCTGCCGAAATCCGCGAATTCGTTGCCGGCAGTTGCGCCGAGGGCGTGGTACCGCATGGCGTGCGCACGCCGTTCGGTCCAGCCGGCTCGAAGCAGGGCATCAATGACTACACCGGCTGGTTCGCCGGCGATGCCGACATGGCCGGCGACTATTACGGCTACGACGGTCCCTGCCCGCCGTGGAATGACCAGCGCATTCATCACTATCACTTTCGCGTTGCCGCCATCGACGTGGCGACGCTCGGCCTGGAAGGTCGTTTCGACCTTGCCGATCTGCGTCGGGCCATGGAAGGTCATGTGCTGGGTGAAGCGGAGATGGTCGGAACCTATTCGCTCAACGCGGCTTTGCGGCGCTGAGCTTGGCATTGCGATGTTGGGCATCGCTGCGCTCAGCGCCAACAACGAAGCGGCAACGCGAGGAAGGCTGGCGAAGCCTGAGCCCCCGGTTTCGGCGTTTCGACCGCTTCCCATGTGAATTCTGATCGAACCGGAACCCAAACGCACCGGCCCCGCCATCTCGCCGCTCCGGACATGCCAATGTTGGGCATCGCTGCGCTCAGCACCAACAACGAATCGGCAGCGCGAAGAAGGCTGGCGAAGCCTGAGCCCCAGGTTTCGGCGTTTCGACCGCTTCCCATGTGAATTCTGATCGAACCGGAACCCGAACGCACCGGCCCCGCCATCTCGCCGCTCCGGACATGCCGATGTTGGGCATCGCTGCGCTCAGCGCCAACAGCGAAGCGGCAACGCGAGGAAGGCTGGCGAAGCCTGCGCCCCGGTTTCGGCGTTTCGACCGCTTCCCATGTGAATTCTGATCGAACCGGAACCCGAACGCACCGGCCCCGCCATCTCGCCGCTCCGGACATGCCGATGTTGGGCATCGCTGCGCTCAGCGCCAACAGC
>NZ_JBAWHJ010000125.1:0-8144 GCF_049593775.1 Dokdonella sp.
AGCGTTCCTGCATTGACCACAGGCTGGGTCGCGCGATCGCCACAGAGGACCACCAGCAAATTGCTGACCATGGCCGCCTTGCGCTCGTCATCGAGCTCTACCACGCCACGTTCACGCAACTGATCAAGTGCCAGTTCGACCATGCCAACTGCGCCTTCGACAATGCGGGTGCGCGCAGCCACGATGGCGCTGGCCTGCTGGCGTTGCAACATGGCCTGGGCAATTTCCTGGGCGTAGGCAAGATGACTGATGCGCGCTTCGATGACTTGTACACCCGCTTTCGCAAGGCGCTCCTGGACTTCGTCACGCAGGTTCGCATTGACCTCGGGTCCATTGCCGCGCAGCGAAATACTCACGCCATCATGGGCATCGTAGGGGTAGCTAGTCGCCATCTGGCGCAGCGCAGACTCGGTCTGCACATGTACGAAATTCGCGTAGTCATCCACCATGAACACGGCTTCAGCAGTATCGACCACCTGCCAGACCACGATCGCTCCAATCTCGATCGGGTTGCCATCGTTGTCATTGACCTTGAGCTTTCCGGATTCGAAATTGCGCACACGCAGCGAAACCGCATTGCGCGTATAAAACGGATTGGTCCAGCGCAGTCCCTGTTCGCGCACGGTGCCAGCATAGCGACCGAACAACTGCATGACGCGGGCAACGTTTGGTTGCACGGCGAACAGGCCCTTGAACAGGAAGAAGAGCAGAAAGCCGAGCAGTATCGGGCCTATGAATTGTCCGAGTGGGGGTTCGGGGTGGTTGGCAGCGGCCGTTGTGAGAGTGTTGATAAACCACGCGGCGGTCAGGCCAAGGGCAGCCAGCAGCACCAGCAGGACCGGGATTCCCGGCAGGGACAGGGCTTTTCTTTCGAACATGGCGGATCTCCAGAATCAGTGTGGGTCTGGATTCACGCTGTCAGGCCGGGTGAGTCATACGCTTCGCCGCCAAGCCCTGTGGCCGTGAATTCTGAACAATAAGATATCATAATGATATCATTTGGCAACGGGTGGATGCCGCAAGCGTCAGACGCAATCAGTCGCCCTGATCCTTGGCGGGGCTTCCATCAAATCGCAGAAGTGGTGCCGGAAGATGCTCGCCACTGACCAGTATCGATTCACCCTCACGGTCGAAACCCAGGGCTTCAGCCTGAGCCATGGGCGGCAAGGGCAGGCGCTGTGGTACGCGTCCGAAAGCCTGCAGCCACGATTCGTTTTCCGCACGAGGAAATAGCCAGACGTCCCGATAGGTCAGGACGATTGCACGGCGCCCATCCGTATCAATGTCCATGGCCGTAGGCAGGTTGCCGAGTCTGGCTGCAGGGAACCTCGCGGTGCGTTCGTCGGCTGTCGGTTGGGGCAGGGTGCGCAGATGGGTCAGCCTGCGCGCAACCTGGACCTTTCCGGTATCCGCGTCGAGGGAAAGCGCATATACCGCAGGCGTCGATGAGCGCTTGCTCAGCAAAAGTATCTGTCGCGAGCGGGTATCCACGGCCATTGCCTCGCAATCGTGCGCTCCGTCCGGGTAGCGAAACCGCATGCGCCATTCCGGTTTGCGCGAAAGCGTTTCGCCGTGCGTCTGCAGAACAGGCTCCTCCACCAGGATCAGTTCGTAGTCCTTGCGGGCGCCTGCGTTGTCGCCGACGTCAGCAATCAACAACCACGATTTTCCGTCCTGCTCGAAGCTGGCGATATCCTCCCAGTCGACCGCGCGAACGCCATCGATCAGCAGTTGTGCTACTTGCTTGCCCTGGGCATTGATCGCTTGCAGGCTGGCTGGCTTTGGCGCGTCGTTGTGCACCCAGAAAATCTCGTCAGCGCGTCGCGACGCTGCAATGCCGCTGATCTCGTCCAGTCCCGATTGGGTGATCAGGGCTTCGAGCCTTGCCGGCGCAAACGGGGCCGGACTGAACTCAGCCGCGCTGGCGCAGTGAACCGCAAGCAGCAGGGGTAGCCAGCCAATCTTCATTGCCGTGTCGGATTGTCCATCGATTCAACACTCAACAACTTCGTTCTGCCCAACAGGTCGAGGCCATTGTAGAAGCGCCAGGGATCACCATCGCCGGAAGAAAACGCGATATGGCCCGCGTCGAATCCGGCCAGGGCGGCGTCGTAACTCTGCCAGCGGCCATCCACCCAGGCCTGCATCCAGGCGTGTGGCACGAATACATTGCGCTGGCTGGCGAAGTAGTCCGAGTAGGCCAGTCCGTCGACAACCCGCGTCGCAATGCCGAGCGCGCGGCCCAGTGTGGCCAGGAGGACGGCATGCTCGGTGCAGTCGCCTTCGGGCTTGCGCACGATCTGCAACGCGGATGCGTAGCCCACTCCCAGTGTCTTGTCGGTGATGAATCCGCGCACGAACGTTTCCAGCGCCTGCATGCGCGCGGCATTGTTCTCGATTCCGAACGTGGCTCCACGAGCCATCGCGACAATTTCCGGTGCGTCGCTCTGCAACCAGTCGTTGGCTTCGTAGTCGGCGGGCTCTGGCGGTTCGCCAATTCCGGAGCGCGCCTGTCGATAGACTTCGACGATCAGCGATTCGCCGTTGCGCTCGACGCTTTGCTCGGATGTCGTCGGAAACTCCAGTGGAGCGCCCTCGCCGACAGGTGCAATCGTGTAGCGCAAGCGAGTCGAGGTTTCCTCGCGGCGCAGTGCCCGCGGTGCCTGCATCAAGGTGTGCTTGAAGACATCGGAACTCTGGTTGGGGGCGGTTGCGCACGTTTCGCTGCACTCGAGCAAGGTCAAGTCGACTCCGAGCGCAGGCATGGTCAGCTTGTAGACGTCACGCTCGCGATCGATCCAGGCAGAGTTGCGAACCAGGGTTCCCGAGAAATCAAAGACCTGCTCGATCCTGTACAGCGATTTCCTGCCCGACGGCAGGCTCACCGGCTCGCGCTCGCCGACCGTGCTGGTGACCTTCACGGCAGCAAGGCTGGATGGCTGGAACGACAGATCAGTGTGCTCCTGGCCCAGTTTCAGTGGCATGCGCAGGCCCGAAAGCCTGAGGCCTTCGGCCAGCAGGGCATCCTTTGGCCAGGGCATCTGGCGTTCCTGCACCCCGGCGGCGTTGTCGACGCGCACGTGCAAGGTTTTGTCTTCGAGTCGTCCGTCCACCCTGTTCTCGTTTCCACTCAATTGCGAAATCGATGTGAATGCCAGCGGTTGGCCATCAATGGTCTCCCTGCTGGTCTCATGGCTTTTCATCGCGATGATGGTGCCGGCGCGGTCGAACTCGATGTCCAGCAGCTGGCGAGTGGTCACCTCATCATCCTGGACTGTCCTGGAGAACTCGAAGCTGCCGATTTTCCGGCCATCCAGCAGAACGCTGTACCAGAGTTCTTCGGCAGGTTTGGCCTGGGCGAGCAGTGGCAGGGCGAGCGCCAGTGTGACAAGCAAACGAAGCATGTGGATCCTCGATCGGGCAGGGAGGCCATTGTGCCGCAGCAGATACAATGGCGGCCAACTTAAACATCCTTGACGGAGACTTGCCGCATGAAGCCATTCGGAACACCGCAGACCCGCAGCGCCATCCGCGTCATGCTGCTGGGTTCCGGCGAACTCGGCAAGGAGGTCGCCATCGAGCTGCAGCGTCTGGCGGTCGAGGTCATTGCCGTTGATCGCTATGCGAACGCCCCGGCCATGCAGGTAGCGCATCGCAGCCATGTGGTCGACATGCTGGATGGCGCAGAGATCCGGCGGCTGGTCGAGCTGGAAAAGCCCGATCTGATCGTCCCGGAGATCGAAGCCATCCATACGCCGACCCTGGTCGAACTCGAGGCGCAGGGTGTCCGTGTCATCCCGACGGCACGCGCAGCTTGGCTGACCATGAACCGCGAAGGCATTCGGCGTCTCGCTGCCGAGGATCTGGGCCTGCCCACCTCGCCCTATCGCTTTGTCGACAGCGAAGAAGAATATGCGCAGGCCGCCAAGGCAATCGGTTTGCCCTTCGTGATCAAGCCGGTCATGAGCTCATCGGGCAAGGGCCAGAGTACGGTCAGGTCGGAGTCGGAACTCTCCGCAGCCTGGGCCTACGCGGAATCCGGCGGCCGAGCCGGCAAAGGTCGCTGCATCGTCGAGGGCTTCGTCGATTTCGATTACGAGATTACCCTGCTCACCGTGCGTCATGCAGGTGGAACCGGGTTTTGCGCACCGATTGGACATCGTCAGGAAGCGGGCGACTATCGCGAATCCTGGCAACCGCAGCCAATGAGCCCGGTGGCACTGGCCGAGGCCGAGCGCCAGGCACGCGCCATTACCGAAGCATTGGGTGGGCACGGCCTGTTCGGCGTGGAGTTTTTCGTCAGGGGCGATGAGGTGATTTTCTCCGAGGTCAGCCCGCGGCCGCATGATACCGGCCTGGTCACCCTGATTTCTCAGGAGTTGTCCGAGTTCGCCTTGCACGCGCGAGCCATCCTCGGCTTGCCGATCCCGAATATTCGTCAACTGGGTGCGTCGGCATCGTGCGCAGTCCTGGTCGAGGGTGATGGCACGGAAATCACCTACGAAGGTGTTGCCCAGGCACTGGCCCAGCCCGACACGATGCTGCGCATTTTCGGCAAGCCGGAAATCCGTGGCCAGCGGCGAATGGCGGTTACGCTGGCGCGAGCAGAATCGATAGAAGAGGCACGCTGCAAAGCCGTTGAAGCCGCAGCTTGCTTGCGAATCAGCGTTGCCTGAAACGAGTGTGAAGCGTGGTGCTGTGCCGCAGGAAACGGCTTCAACCGTGATGCTCCCTCGCAACGTGCCCGCTTTCAACGGTCGAATGACTGGCCAGTGCATTGGGCATGAACGCCATTCTTGCAAGCATCCGATCAGGGGGCACGGGCTTCGATCGCCGGCCTTGCGTTGCTGCTTCGTTTTTGGTCTGAGAGGTCGTTCACAAAGGTGCGACACATGGAAAACGCAGGGGTCCGAATTCTGGCGGGAACTGCGTCTTGCTCCTTCTCCCCTCGGGACAGGGAGCCAATCGCGCAGACTGGCGGGATCTTTTGCAGACCCACTGAGACCCACCCCTACGAATTGTTTTCTTGCGCTGCCTGCTTCTCCAGCACCACCCACTCGCCGGCGCGCAAGACTTCGATCGGCCGGAAGCGAATCTTGTAGTCCATTTTCGGATGGCCCGCGATCCAGAATCCGAGATAGACATGGGCAAGTGCGTGTTCGCGCGCAAGCCGGATCTGCTCGAGGATGGCGAAAGTACCGAGGCCGCGTTCGAGTGCTTCCGGATCGTAGAACGTGTAGACCGATGACAACCCTGCGTTGCAGAAATCTGTCACGGCCACGGCCAGCAGGCGTCCATCCTTGCGCAATTCGATGAATCGGGTTGGACTCCACGATGTGTAAAGGAAGCGCGAGAAATCTTCGGTCTGGGCATCGTCCATGCCCCCATTTGGATGGCGCCATTGCAGGTAGCGTCGATACAGTTCGAAGCGTTCTTCGCTGTACTCCGCCGGCGTGATTTTCAACTCAAGGTCGGCATTCCGTTTTGCGCAACGCCTCTGGGTGCGATCCATCCTGAAATCGGCAACCGGAATGCGGCAGGCGACGCAGGCCCGACATTCCACGCAGCGCGGGACATACACATGCCCGCCTGCGCGGCGGTAGCCACGCTGCAAGCTCAACTCATAGATGTCGGCAAGTTGCGGTGAACCCGGGTCGATGACCAGGTTCTGCGACGTGCGCTCGGCAAAATAGCCGCAAGCGTGGGGAAGGGTCTGGAACAGGCGAACGATGTCCGAGCGCATGGCCTATTGTGCATCAGTGAAGGCTTCGGAAAACGAGACGCGCTGCAGACCCACATCGAAATGGTTTCCCCCCACTCCCATTGGCGGAGGGCTAGGGGGAGGGGTCGAGCGCAGCTCGGGCAGTTGAGGCGCCGGCATCCATGCAGTCGTCATCCGCCTTGATTCCACCCATCCAGGGGGCTCGCCCTTGTGGCCGGATTTCGCAGTTCACGTCCGATCCTGTCGGGCCGCTGTTTCCGGAGGGAGAGGGAACAGCTCAATCCATTGCTGTTGGATCAACTGGCTAGGGCATCAAATAGGAACTTGCGATCAGCAGGATCACGCCACCGATCAAGGCCAGCAGGATCATTCGCGCCCGCATCGAGCTGGCCTTGTGCCGACGAGGATCATTGGGCGTGCGTGCAGCAGCCAGTTCATCGGCAAAGCGCGTGGCGGGTTCGAGCCCGGCATCGCGCAGGATTTCGCGGGCGCGACTCTGATCGTTTGAATCGGTTACCCACACCTGGGCCCAGCTTTCGCTCTCGCCACGCTCGGTGTAGCTGAATCGCTTCCACTCGCCGCCTTGCCAGTCACGGCGATTGCGGATCGTGGTTTCGATGCCTGCTTCCTTGAGCAGGGCGACGACACGATCGACGTTTTCATGGCGAGGTGATGTGTAGATCTGGCGCATGCTGCTTCCTGTTGACTCCGGTGCGCGCGGCTACTCGGATTGTTCGACGACGCGGATCAGTCCTTCCTGTGCGGTCGATGCTACCAGCACACCGTCGCGCGTGAAGATCATGCCACGGGCGAGGCCGCGCGATTGCTGTGCGCTCGGACTGTCGCAGGAGTAGAGCAACCACTCGTCGACCCGGAACGGTCGATGGAACCACAACGCATGGTCGAGGCTGGCCATGCGCACGTTCGGCTGCAGGTAGGAGATCGCATGCGGAAACGTGGTGGTACCAATCAGGTGGAAATCCGACGCGTAGGCCAGCAAGGCCCGGTGCAGCATGGGGCTGTCAGAAATGCGATCAACCAGCCGGAACCAGACGTTCTGATAAGGAGGCTGCTTGGTCGGATTCAGCTCGTTGCGGGGGTGAACATGGCGAAACTCGAATGGACCGGCCTTGTTCAGCCAGCGCTTGCGTTTGGCCGGAATCTTGTCGAGCTCGGAGGCCGGAACCATCTCGATCAGCGGCAGGTCTTCGGGCTTCGGCACCAGGGGCATCGGAAACTGGTGTTCGGCGCCGGGCTCCGGCTCGTGAAACGACGCGGTCATGTTGAAAATCGGCTGGCCATGCTGGATGGCCACGATGCGGCGCGCCGAGAAGCTGCCACCATCGCGACTGCGCTCGACGCTGTAGACGATCGGCGCTTCGACATCGCCGGCGCGCAGGAAATAGGCGTGCAGCGAATGTGCATGGCGACCCTCGTCCACTGTCTGCTGTGCGGCAGAAAGGGCCTGACCCAGCACCTGGCCGCCAAATACGTAGCGCGTGCCGATGTCGCGACTCTGGCCGCGGAAAAAATTGTCCTCAAGGCGCTCCAGCTGAAGCAGGTCGACGAGTTCGCTGACGATGGGTGCGGTCATGGGCTGCATGCGTAGAAGAGACGGGCCAGTATAGCCAAGCGGTGTTGCAGTGCGTCAATCGACGGGCTCGGCGGTGAGTCGGCGCAATCCGGATCCCTCGACAACCCGATCCCACGGAAACATGGGGCCGGGATCAAGGCGGCGCGGCAGCAGCAGGGCCGGATTGTCGCTGGCTGGCTCCTTGCGCTGGTCCAGGATGTCGTGGCCGGCGATCCATTGCAGGCTGGGCAACCCGGCTTTCAGATGTTCGAGCAACGCCAGCAGTGACTGGATCTGCGCGTCTGCGTACGGCTCGGTAAATGCCTGGTGGCGCGAATCGGCCCAGTTCGGATAGCGGCCCAGATTGACCAGCTCGATACCGATCGAGCGCGGGTTGTAGCGATAGACATGGTGGGCAATGCGCAATTCATCCGCGAATCGCGAAATACAGCCATCACGATCGATGTAGTAGTGGCCGCAGTTGCCGGTCAGGCTTTCTTTGTAGTGGACCCGTTCGCCAAATTCGCGAGCCATCGCCATGTCCGGCAACTCGGTGCAATGGATGACAACGAGGTCGATAGCCGAGGCGGACCGCAAGGCCAGGCGCGATTCGTAGGGCAGGGGCCAGTCATGGATGATGAGATCGCTCATGCCTCAAGTTTCGCACGCCGCATCCCTTTCGCGCAGGAAACGGCTTGGGTTGTGAAGCGACCGTGACAACGCTGATCGATTTTCTGCTCGTCATTCGGCCTGCCCAGGAATGATGATCTCTTCAGTGTTGCGTCGAACGACAAGCCTTCAGCGCGTGCAGCTTGCCGATGTTGAGGTTCGCTGCGCTCAACACCTAGC
>NZ_JBAWHJ010000126.1:0-8019 GCF_049593775.1 Dokdonella sp.
GATTTCTTCTTCCGTCACCTCGTCCGCAACCGGTTCCGGCGCAGCCAGGGTCAGAACCCGGAAATCACGTTGCTGACCACGAAGCCGAAGCAGTTCATCGACCTCCTTGTCGGTAGCGAACGCACTATTGGCCACATCCAGGGGGATTTCCCTGGCCGCAAGCTCATTGGCAACGCGCTCAGCAAATCCGTTGGGGGTCAAACCCTGCGAGGAGAGGCGCGCCCGATACAGGGTTCCATCGAAATTTCCGTCTCGCTGGAATGCCGGGATCTTTGCAATTTCCTCACGCAGCCGATCCGCAGGAATCGCAATTCCGTACTCTGCATTGGCGGCGAGCAACACCTGCTCATCGATCATCTGATCAAGGATGCGGCGCTTGATTTCAGGCTGGTCGAATATCCTGGCATCAATCGCGCCATTGGAACGCTGCAATTGTTCCTGACGAAATTCGTCAAAGCGCGTTCGGTATTCCTGCTGGGAAATTTCCCTGTCGCCAATGCGGGCAACAAAGGTATCCGTTCGTCCAATGAAATACGATTCGATTCCAAAGAACGAAAACGCGACAACGATCGCGCCAAGAATGATCTTCGCAATGAGACCGGATGTTTTTGCGCGTAGATCCTGAAGCATGCAACCGCCTAATGTTGAAGGTTTGCAGCCGGCAGCTGGCAGGCCCGGCCGTCGACAATAAAACGCGTGAAACCGGACTCCGGCTCACGCATGAAAAGACAAGGGCGCCACTCGGGCGCCCTGCTTGGGAGGTAGCAATCGGAGCGGACCCTGATCCGCTACCCCCGGCGTGACAGTCCAGCATTGTAACCGACCGGACGCCCAGAACATGGAGTGGTGGGTGCTGAGGGTTTCGAACCCCCGACCCTCGCCTTGTAAGGGCGACGCTCTACCGCTGAGCTAAGCACCCCCTGTCCTTGAACCTAGTTGATCGCATCCTTGAGTCCCTTGCCTGCCTTGAAAGCAGGAACCTTGGACGCCTTGATCTCGATCGTTTCGCCGGTTCGCGGGTTGCGACCGGTACGCGCAGCACGGTCTCGCACAGTGAATGTGCCGAAACCGACCAGCGAAATATTGTCACCGGCCTTGAGCGCGCTCTTGACGACGCCGAAGACTGCCTCGACGGCGCGCTCCGCGTCCGCCTTGGTCATGTCAGCGTTGTCGGCAACAGCATTAATAAAATCAGCTTTGTTCATTATCAACTCCCTTACGAGCAGCTACCCGGATTTGTTTGGTTCGAACTGATCGCGCAACCTGATTGAGGTGGGCTGACCTCTCGCGCAATTCATGTTCCCCCGCGTGTCCGCAGGATACGATTTGTATCGGCGAATCGTGGCTCGACCTTTATACCAGTGCCCCTGATACCGCGCAACACAAGGATTTATGCGACTTTTCGTGTATTGGGCGCGATCACAGGCGCATACAAAAATGACTGCCCAGGTCAATGCGCCGATTCAATTTCCCGGACAAGAACAATCGACTTGCCCGACGTCCAGATGACATCGTCAGTGCGGTCGAACTGGAGCATCTCCGCTGCCACGCTTGCCTTTTCCGCTGATCTCCGCCGGCTCTGGGCGCGTGGTCGGCGTCAACGGGCGCTCGAGGGCGATATCCAGCACTTCGTCAATCCACTTGACCGGTCGGATCTCCAGCGATTCGGTAACGTTGCCCGGTATGTCTGCGAGATCCTTGCGATTTTCCTCCGGAATGATCACGGTACCTACGCCACCGCGATGTGCAGCAAGCAGCTTTTCCTTGAGCCCGCCGATCGGCAAAACCCGCCCGCGCAAGGTAATCTCGCCAGTCATCGCAACGTCCGAACGAACCGGGATGCGGGTCAGAGCGGATACCAGTGCCGTGCACATCGCGACGCCGGCGCTGGGGCCATCCTTGGGTGTGGCACCTTCCGGAACATGAATATGCACGTCGAGCTTCTGATAGAACTCGGGATCCACACCAAGCCTGTCGACGCGCGCCCTGACCACGCTTAGTGCGGCCTGGATCGACTCCTGCATGACATCGCCAAGCTGGCCCGTATGCTGGAGCTTGCCCTTGCCGGGGACGGTGGTCGCCTCGATGCTGAGCAAGTCGCCTCCCACTTCGGTCCAAGCCAAGCCTGTGACCAGACCCACTTCATTCTGCAGCTCTGCCCGGCCGAAGCTGAATTTCTGCACACCGAGATACTCGCCAAGATTCCGATCGGAGACGTTGACCTTGGTGCGTTTTGTTGTTGGCTTTGCCGCTGCGGATTTTCCGGCGGCTTTCTTCCTGGCGGCGGCTTTGCCCTTGCCCGAAGACGCGAGGCTCAATTCCTTGACCACCTTGCGGCAGATCTTGGAAATTTCACGCTCGAGATTGCGAACACCCGACTCGCGCGTGTAGTACCGAATCACATCACGGATCGCACTTTCGGCAACGCTCAGCTCGGTTGTCTTGAGGCCATTGGCCTTGAGCTGCTTCGGAACCAGGTAGCGTTCGGCGATGTTGACCTTTTCATCTTCGGTGTAGCCCGGGATGCGAATGACTTCCATGCGATCCAGTAGCGGACCTGGAATATTCAGCGAGTTCGCGGTCGCAATCCACATGACTTCGCTGAGGTCGAAATCAACTTCCAGATAGTGGTCGCTGAATGCGTTGTTCTGTTCCGGATCGAGAACTTCCAGCAGGGCCGACGCAGGATCACCGCGAAAATCCATCGACATCTTGTCGATCTCGTCGAGCACGAACAATGGATTCCGCGTACCGGCGCGAGACATGTTCTGGATGATCCGTCCCGGCATCGAACCGATGTAGGTACGTCGGTGTCCACGGATTTCAGCCTCGTCGCGAACGCCGCCCAGTGACATGCGCACGAACTTGCGGTTGGTGGCCTTCGCAATGGACTGACCAAGCGAAGTCTTGCCAACACCCGGCGGGCCGACGAGACAGAGGATTGGCCCCTTCATTTTTTTGACGCGCTGTTGCACGGCAAGATATTCGAGGATGCGGTCTTTGACCTTCTCCAGGCCGAAATGATCGGCATCGAGCACTTCCTGGGCAAGGCCGAGATCCCTGCGCACCTTGGTTCGCTTCTTCCAGGGCGCGCCGACCATCCATTCGATGTAGTTGCGCACCACCGTCGCTTCGGCTGACATCGGAGACATCTGCTTCAGCTTGCCCAGCTCCGCACGGGCTTTTGCCAGGGTCGCCTTCGGCATCCCTGCTGCTTCGATCTTGCGCGCAAGTTCCTCGAGTTCGTTTGGCGCGTCCTCGGAGTCACCCAACTCCTTCTGGATCGCCTTCATCTGCTCATTGAGGTAGTACTCGCGCTGGCTCTTCTCCATTTGCGACTTGACCCGGCCGCGAATGCGCTTCTCGATCTGCTGCACGTCGATTTCGCCATCGACGAGGCCCATCAGGCGCTCAAGGCGATCGGCAACGTCTGGCGTCTCGAGAATCTGCTGTTTGTCCTGCAGTCGAACCGAAAGATGCGCCGCGATCGTGTCGGCCAGGCGCGAGGGATCCTCGAGTCCTGCCAAGGTCGCCATCAATTCCGGGGGAATCTTTCTCGACAGCTTGACCAGTTGTTCGAACAGGGAAACCAGCGAGCGGGAAATGACTTCGATCTCGCGGTCAGTCCGCGTATTAACCGGATCGAGTGCGCGCGCGCGACCGGTCAGCAGGGAATTGCGCTCTGAAAATCCCACGATCTCCGCGCGCGAAGTTCCCTCCACCAGGACCTTGATCGTGCCATCAGGCAACTTCAGCAGTTGCAGGACGGACGCTATCGTGCCGATGGAGTAGAGATCACCTGCCTCGGGCTCATCCACATCCGGGCTGCGTTGCGCCACCAGCAAAATCTGCTTGTCTGTCTCCATCGCGGCATCAAGCGCACTGACCGACTTTTCCCGGCCAACGAACAGCGGAATGACCATATGCGGATAGACGACAACGTCCCGCAACGGCAGGATCGGCAATTCGATCACGTCATCCACGGCGGTTGTTGGGGGCTTGCTGGGCTTTTCCATTTCTTGGATCCAGGGGCTTTCGGGAGCATGCAAAGTCAAACGGCAGCGTGAATCCACGCTGCCGTCAGGTCAAGTGAGGGCGCCAGGCCGCATTGCAAGGCTTCTGGCCAGCGGGCGACCCGAGCCCGTGGGCGGGATGAGGACGCCGTTATTCGGCCGCGGCGGCACGTGCCTGCATATTGCCCTGATAGATCAGATACGGCTCGGCCTGGCCGTTGATCACGGCCTCATCAATGACGACCTTGCTCACGTGCTCAAGTGACGGAAGGTCAAACATGGTGTCGAGCAGGACTTGTTCAAGGATCGTCCGCAATCCTCGTGCACCGGTCTTGCGCTCAAGCGCCTTCCTGGCGACAGCCAGAAGTGCATCAGGGCGGAATTCGAGTTCGACCCCTTCCATGTCAAAGAGCCGCCTGAACTGCTTGGTGATCGCATTCTTGGGCTCGGTCAAAATCTTGACCAGTGCCTCTTCATCCAGTTCTTCGAGCGTGGCGACAACGGGCAAGCGACCGACGAATTCCGGGATAAGGCCAAATTTGATCAGATCGCCAGGCTGCACCTGCCCTAGCAACTTCCCGGTATCGGCCTTGTTGCCAGTGCTGCGAATCTCCGACTTGAAGCCGATACCGGTCGATTCCGAGCGCTGCTGAATGATTTTCTCCAGACCGGAGAACGCACCACCAACGATGAACAACACGTTCTTGGTGTCCACTTGCAGGAATTCCTGCTGGGGGTGCTTGCGCCCACCTTGAGGGGGCACCGAAGCCACAGTGCCCTCAATGAGTTTGAGCAGGGCCTGCTGCACACCCTCACCTGAAACATCGCGGGTTATGGACGGGTTTTCGCTCTTGCGGGAGATCTTGTCGATTTCGTCGATGTAGACAATGCCGCTCTGTGCCTTTTCGACATCGTAGTCGCATTTCTGCAGCAGCTTCTGAATGATGTTTTCGACGTCCTCGCCAACGTAACCGGCTTCGGTCAACGTGGTTGCGTCCGCAATCGTGAACGGGACATTGAGCAGGCGTGCCAGGGTTTCGGCCAGCAGGGTCTTGCCCGAACCGGTGGGACCAACCAGCAGGATATTCGATTTTGCGAGCTCGACCTCGTCGTTGCGGCTGCGAGATTCAAGGCGCTTGTAGTGGTTGTATACCGCCACTGCCAGCACTTTCTTAGCGCGCGCCTGCCCGATCACGTACTGATCGAGTACGTCGAGAATTTCCTTGGGCTTGGGCAGGTGACTGCGCGCAGAAGCGGCCTTCTCCTCAAGCTCTTCGCGGATGATGTCGTTGCACAGTTCAACGCATTCATCACAGATGAATACGGATGGCCCCGCGATGAGCTTGCGGACCTCGTGCTGGCTCTTGCCGCAGAAAGAGCAATAGAGGATCTTTCCGCCGTCGCCCGATCGGCCTTGTCGCTCTTCTGTCATGCCTCGCCTCGGGTGGTTTTGCTTGATGCCGGGCGAGCATAGCACAGCAATTCGCCATTCCAGGCCTGTTGGGCCTGATCAGGGATTGCCAGTTGCCAGGCTGCCTTCAGTGGGTTCAAACCGGATGAACAGTCTCGGCGGGACGTCGGTCAAGGACATCGTCGATCAAGCCGTAGGCCTTTGCGTCCACGGCATTGAAGAACAGGTCTCGCTCGACATCGCGCTCGATCCGCTCCACATCCTGTCCGGTGTTCTCCGCCAGTTCCTCGTTCAGGCGGCGACGCAGATAGAGGATTTCCTTGGCCTGGATCTCGATATCCGAAGCCTGGCCCTGGGCCCCACCCGAAGGCTGATGGATCATCACCCGCGAATTTGGTAGCCCGTAGCGCTTGCCATTCTGGCCGGCAGCGAGCAGGAACGCACCCATGCTCGCAGCCTGTCCGATGACCATCGTGCTGACATCAGGCTTCAGGAAACGCATGGTGTCGTAGATGGCCAGTCCAGCCGTCACCGAGCCACCGGGGCTGTTGATGTACAGATTGATGTCCTTGTCCGGATTCTCCGACTCGAGGAACAGCAACTGGGCCACGACCACGTTGGCGACATAGTCGTCAATCGGGCCGACCAGGAAGATTACCCGCTCCTTCAGCAGCCTCGAATAAATATCGTAGGCGCGCTCGCCGCGGGAAGTCTGCTCGACCACCATCGGAACGAGGTTGAGACCCTGGATTGGCTCGTGGCTGGACATTCTGGATCTCCGTTGAACGCGGCGCTCAGGCGCCAGGACGCATCACTTCGCTGAAGCTCAGCTTCTTTTCGCTGACCTTGGCATTCTGCGCAATCCAGTCGATGACCTGATCTTCAAGGACTCGGCTTTGCAGGCCACTCATCATCTGGGCATCCTTTGAGTAAAGTTCAACCACCTGCTGTGGTTCCTCATAGGTCGATGCTATAGCCGAAAGCGCTTCGGACACACGCCGCATGTCGATTCTGATCTCATTCTGGCGGGCGATTTCCGCCAGCAACATGCCACCGGCTACACGCCTGCGGGCAGACGCCATGTACGGCTCATGTGAAATCGACTCTTTCTGTCCAGCCTTGTCACCTTCCGACTGACGTGCGAGCTCACGCGCCTCGCTTTCAATCAGGGTCGGCGGAATTTCCAGGCTCGCATTTGCGTCGATCAGTTTTTCGACCGCCGAAGCCTTCAGGCGGGAAGCCAGTGCCGCGGACAGCTCGCGCTCCAGATTGGCGCGAACATCCTCGCGGAACTGCTCCAGACCACCCTCAACCACACCGAATGTGGAAAGGAAGGCGGCATCAAGCTCAGGAAGGCTGGCTTCCTGGACGCGGACGATCTTGAAACTGGCGCGCGCAGACTTGCCTGCGAGGCCTTCGATGCGAAAATCCGACGGGAAATCGAGGTCAGCCTCGAAAGCGTCATCGACGACATGGCCGATCAGGAGATCTTCAAGATCCTTGAACAGCGCGTCCGACCCAACAATGGTACCGACCCGGTCGGTACCGGTTTCCGGATAGCGGAAATCGGTAGCCTGGGCACTGAATTCGAACAGCACCATGTCTCCATTGGCAGCGGCGCGGTCAACCGGATTCCAGCTGCGGCGCTGCATGCGCAGAGTGTCGATCATGGTATCGATATCGGCATCCTCGACCGTGGAGGTCTGGCGCACGATCTCAAGACCACTGACATCGACCGGTCCGATTTCCGGCATCACGTCGAACGTTGCGATGTACTCGATCTCACCGTTGTCCGGCCTGCCGCTCGTGGCAATCGAGGGCTGCATCGCCGGACGCAACTTCTCGTTGGACACGGCTTCCTGGAACGTGGAGCCAATCAGTTCAGACAAGGCTTCACCACGGATCTGGGCGCCGTAGCGCTGCTCGATCACTGTGGTCGGCACCTTGCCGGGGCGGAATCCCTTGATACGCGCATTGCGGCCCATTTCCTGGACCCGACTGCGGACCGTATCCTCAAGGCGAGCGGCAGGAATGCGCACCGTCAGCTTGCGTCCAAGATTGCCGACGTTCTCAACCGAAACTTGCATGGATGCTCCTTAAAACGACAGAGCCCGACCAGATGCCGGGCGTGGCTAGCCGACTATAATAAAGCATTGACGCATGAATTCGCAGGGGTTGATGCACGTTTTTTGCGCAAATGCCGTGCGCCGATGACGCAGTGTGGTTGCCAGCGCGAGCGGGGATCACCGTGAGGGAGACTCGACGCGACCAGCGCAGTCGGCGCGGCTACGGGGCCGTTTGGGCGGGATTCCGCACGGGCCAGGGGGCAGATCACCCTCGCTTCCGCCGGGGATACCGGCTGCCGAAAAGTAAAAGCGGGTCGGCTTTCCCTCGTTTCCGCCAGAGGATAAGCATTGGGCTCTTTCGATCTGGTGCGAAAGGAGAGACTCGAACTCTCACGGGTTACCCCACTGGAACCTAAATCCAGCGCGTCTACCAATTCCGCCACATTCGCATCGCTGGAGCCGTTGAACCCGACCGGCATGCGACTGGCTGTCGCACTCGAAACTGAAGACTGTTTGGTGGGTCGTGAAG
>NZ_JBAWHJ010000127.1:0-9282 GCF_049593775.1 Dokdonella sp.
GCTTTCAGGACAGGTTCCAGCCTACGACATCCATCTGCCAGGAGGCCTGGCGTTCCATCCGCGAATCAAGCCCTGGCTGACGCCGGCACGGGTTCATTTCGATGGTTCGGGAAGCGAGCTTCGGATAGTCATACCGGCTCGCACAGCCCAGAGCCCTCTTGCCCTGGCCGACAAGTCAGCCTTGAAGATCGCTCGCCTGCGCTGCGATGAAGCGCTTGCGCGAATGACCATCCAGGGTTCACTGAGCGAATGGGTCAGGCTGATGCTTGAGCAGGCAAGCGATCATCAACCTCGGCAGCACGAGCTGGCCCACATGCTGCATGTATCAACGCGAACGATGAATCGCCGGCTTGCCGCTGAAAACACCAGTTTCCGACAGCTCGGAGTACTCACCAGACAGGCCAGAGCGCGGAGAATGCTGATCGAAAGCCAATTGAGCATCACCCAAATCGCCCTGCAACTGGGCTACCGGGACACGGCCAATTTCACTCGTGCCTTCCGCACTGAGGTGGGGGTCACGCCGGCTCTTTTTCGCAGTCGGAATCGCCCTGCCTGAGGAAACCGAACCTGCCGGACGGCCGGATGCAGCACGACTTGCACCCCCCGCTTCCCCGCCCCCGGCAGATTCTTGCAGCGCTCGAGTGGCCTCAATAGCGAAAAAACGCGGTGAAACAGGGTGAAACCTGCTGTAAAGTGCTTGGCGGCAGGCTCGGCATGCACTACATTCCGACTTGCTACTCGATGACACCCAACTACACCCCAACCGAAAGAAATCAAATGACCAAGAAACCAGCAAAGAAAGCCGCACCGAAAAAAGCTTCCGCCCCGGCCGCTGCACCAAAGCCGATCAAGGAAGCAATGAGCAAGTCCGGTCTGGTTGCGCACATCGCCGCAGCTACCGAAATTGCCGCCAAGGACGTACGTGCTGTTCTTGCCCACCTCGAAGCAACCATCGCCGGCTCGCTGAGCAAGAAGGGCGTGGGTGAATTCACCCTTCCCGGCCTGCTCAAGATCACTTCGGTCAAGGTTCCGGCCAAGCCGAAGCGCAAGGGTATCAATCCGTTCACGAAGGAAGAGCAGTGGTTCGCCGCAAAGCCGGCTTCCACCAAGGTCAAAGTGCGTCCGCTGAAGAAGCTGAAAGACGCCGCAGCCTGATCATTTAATGGCTGGGGGCCGTGAATCGCCCCCAGCCGATTTTCCTGCTCCACGCAGCAGGGAACACGGCGGACACCGCCTCGCCAGGAATCACTCCCGGCACATTGCCAAATCCCGGCGCAATTCCGGACGCCATTCCTGATCGGATAGCGGCGACACCTTGCCGACTTCTTCCCGCCGAACTGGCACTCGTGGCCATTGCTCTGTCGATTCCGGCTGTTTCAGAATCGCTGAATCAGGATGCTTCCCGCGTAGCACGCCAGGGCGACGCTGATTCCTGCAAGCGGGATGCGAAACCAGAAGGTTCTGGCAAGCAGCAGGAATGCCACGAGCATTGCAAATCCCACGGCAAGCAGGAAGCTTGAGCCGAACAACAGTTCGGCATGGCAGAAGGCGAGATATCCGTAGACCATTCCGAACAGCATCGCGCCCAGACTATGGCTGGCGTTGAAGCCGATCCACGCCCGCCACATCGTTGTGTCCCGGGAAATCACCGGAGACACCGCATCCATGCGTGCGCGCAATCCGGGATCGCGAGGCTGCATCCTGGAACCGAAAAACGTGAAGACGAGATGCATGCTCCCCAGCAGCAGGATGATGGCTGCACTGGACACCATCAGGATCTCGGAAATCACGATCGCCTCCATTGTGGTACAGCCCGGGTCGGGGCTGAATCATTGCATTCGCCACCGTTGCCCATGCTATGAAAACCCACTGCACGGATCGACTGCAAAGAGCACCATCGGTCAGTCCAGACGAACCCATCTTGTCCCGAATACGCCCCGCCCGTCTTGCTGCGCCGTCGACCGGTCTCACAGCTACATATGCAAACCCGAGTAGCCACATCTCGAATCGATGATTCGGGCAGGCGAACGGCTGCGTGGCCCGGAATGGAGTGAGACTTGACTGGCAAATACAGGAATTTACTTGTGCTACAGGGGCTCGGTAGTGTCAAATGATTCCCTCGAAGCAGTCCCATCTACAACTGGAGCATGAAAATGAAGAGAATCGTTGCTGGTGTACTGCTTTGTGCCACCACGGGCATGGTTCATGCCGATGTCACGGTCCTCGATTCGGATTCCATTGCCGCCAAGGTCGGACATCAGGTCAAGGCTGGAGAGAAGCGCGGCGTACCGCTCAAGCTGGCCTCCCCAGGCCCCAGGTCCGGTGAGATCAACCTGACTGACCAGTCAGGGCTTGAATATTTCATCAATACGAACGTTACCTTTTCCACCACAAGCTCAGCCTCCGGCGCGGCTTCGGAAGCAAGCTACGTCGGTCCTGTCGCGGCCACGACCAGTGCCGGCGGAACGACTGCCTCGACGCTAAACGATGCGTTTGACGGCTACGGCGCCCTTTGCCTCAGCTTCGACGGAGGCACGGGCGCATGCAATAGCGGAGGCGGCCCCAAAAGTCCGGTTGGTGTTGCGACTTACATCATGTACAACCAGAATGGAGCCGCGACCTCTGATTGCGGTGGCCGTCAGGTTATCTACAACACGCAAGCCATCAACGGCATCGATGTGTCGCGACGGGTTTATGTGCCGACTGATGACAGTTTCGCGCGTTGGGTGAACATCTTCACCAATACAACTGGCGCACCAGTCTCGTTCCATGCGGTGGCCAGCAACAATCTGGGCTCCGATGGCAACACCGTCGTGGTCACCAGTTCCTCCGGCGATGCCATCGCCACGGGCGCGGACAATTGGGTGACGACTTTCCAGGATTATTCCGGGACAACCAGCTCGGATCCGCGACTCGGCCATGTTCTGAAAGGACCTGGATCAAGTGTCGGGCTCGCATCCGTCAATATCGCCGATGGCGAGAACAACCCGTTCTGGTCTTATCCGTTGACGCTGGCTCCGGGCCAGACCGGAATCATCATGACCTTCGTCACCGGCCAGCCCTCGAAAGCCGCTGCGGCTTCGCAGGCCGCACGCCTGACAGCGCTTCCGGCCACGGCACTGACCTGCCTCAGCACGACCAATCAGGGCCAACTGCTCAACTTCCAGCTTGGCGGAAACGGCGGACCGGCTCCGACGGCAGTCGACCTGCCCAGCATGAGCCGACTGGGAGCCGTGTTGCTGATCATCGGCCTTGCCCTCATCCCGTTGTACCTGCGTCGTCGCAGGAACTCTTCACGCTGACACTCCGGGCCCGGGCGAGCCCTGCTCGCCCGGGCAAGTTCCGGCTTTCGCAACTGATTCAGGCACTAGCCACACCCCCGTGAAGGCAATTTTCGAATCGCGACTGACCCGACGCTGCCGCCCCGCCCTGCGCGCGATGGCCATCCTGCTCCTGACGATCTCTGCAACGGCCTGCCAGCGCGCGCCCGAGCATCCCAATGTCGTCATCATCACGTTTGATACGACGCGTGCCGATCACCTGGGCACCTACGGCTTTTCGCTGGCGCGGACGCCGACGGTCGATCGTCTTGCAGCCGAAGGCGTACGTTTCGACAATGCTGAAGCCACCGCACCAATCACGGCGGTGTCACACAGCAGCATCATGACCGGACTGTTGCCGCCAGCCCATGGCGTGCGTGACAACGGTTCCTATGCCCTCAGCGAGGATGCCATCACCCTGGCTGAGCGATTCAAGCAGGCGGGCTATGAGACACGTGCATTCGTGTCCGCTGTTGTCCTCAGCAAACGCTACGGCATTGACCAGGGGTTCGACAGCTACGATGACGATCTCTGGAGCGAGAATGAACCGCGGCTGTTCATGATTCGCGATCGTCCAGCCAGCGAAACGATCGATCGCACCCTGGACTGGTATGACACGCGCAGCAGCGAGAAGAGTGACCGACCCTTCTTTCTCTGGGTGCACCTGTTCGATCCGCATGAGCCACACGCTGCGCCGGGCTGGACCACACCGCTGAGCGCCAGTCCCTATGATGCCGAGATTGCATTCGCGGACCGTGAGCTCGGCCGCCTCGTCGATGCACTGCGAGAATCGGGGGATCTGGACAATACGATTTTCGTGTTCACCGCCGATCATGGCGAAAGCCTCGGCGAGCACAACGAAAAAACCCATGCCATCTTCATCTACCGATCGACGACGCGTGTGCCACTGATCGTGCGCTACCCGCCACGTTTCCCCAAAGGCAAGGCGTACGCCGGCCCGGTGAGCAATGTAGACATTGCACCCACGCTACTGGAGCTCGCACATCTGCCCGGCGCCGAACAAACCCAGGGCATCGACCTGACTCCGCTGGCACGCGGCGAATCCGCGCCGATGGATCGCGCACAGTATTCGGAGTCCAAGTTGTCCGAGCTTGGCTTCGGCATGGCTCCGCTCTACGCCATTCGCAAGAACGGATTCACGTTCATCCGCGCGCCGAAACCCGAGCTCTACGACCTGACAGCCGACCCGGGTGAAACGAAAAACCTGTTCACCGAACCGGGCTACGTCGGCAAGGCCGATGCACTCGACATCGAACTGGAGAACCTGATGCAGGAGAGTGCCAAGCTGGCGCTCACATCGCAAAGCAATCCGATGTCCCAGGAAACCATGCAGATGCTGCAGTCACTGGGCTACCTGCAAGGCGAAAGTGACCGCATCGACGCAGATGGCATTGATCCCAAGGATGGCATCCTGCTGTACAACGCGCTCGAGGAAGCACGACACGAGGCGCAGAAGCACAACTGGATCCAGGCCGAGAAGCTGCTCAGGAATATCCTCGCTGACAACCCACGACATTTTTCGGCTCGCAGCGTGCTCGCACTGGTCGAGTTCAAGCGAGGCCGACTCGAGGAGGCGCGCGACCAGTACCTCACCCTGCTCGCCCAGGACCCTTCCCAGTTCCGTCTGTACGCAATGCTTGGCCAGATCGCACTGGCCCAGGGTCAGCTCGACGAGGCCGATCGCAACAATCGCGAAGCACTGAAGATGGCCCCACAGTTCGTGGAAGCCATGGCCCAGCTTGGACTGGCAGCACTTGTTCGCGGCAATGAGGTTCAAGCGCAGCAATGGTACGAAAAGGCCCTCGCCATCGACGACTCGTTTCCGACTCTGTATCGGCGCATGGCCGACCTGCAGTTCGATCGAGGCGAGTACGAGCAGGCCCTTTCAGGATATCGCGAGGCCTATCGTCGCAACCCGAAGGATTTTCGAAGCCTGCTGCAGGCCGGTTCCAGCGCACGCCGCGCTGACAAGCCCGAACTGGCTCGGTCATTGATGGACGATGCCATTGCGTTGAAGCCAGAGGCCTGGCTACCGCGCTACAACCTGGCCTGCTTGCTGGCTACCCTTGGACAGGATGATGCAGCCCTCGATGCGCTTGCCGAAGCCACCAAACGGGGCTTGCGCAATTCAGCCTTGCTGGAAATCGATACCGACTGGAATTCCCTGCGATCCTCTGCCCGGTTCTTGCAGATTCAAGCGGGCCTGCAGGCAGCCGAAACCACAACATCCGATACCGATTCGGAAAACCGGAGCCCGCTGGACTAGCATCTACGCGTCCCGAACCGAATGAGACACGTCGGGAATTCAGTGTCTAGATCAGGAACAGTGTTGCCAGCCCGAGGAAGATGAAGAATCCTCCGCTGTCGGTCAGTGCGGTGATCAGGACGCTCGCCCCCATGGCGGGATCACGGTCATAGCGGATCAGGGTCATCGGGATCAGTACGCCCATGAGTGCTGCCAGAAGCAGATTCAGTGTCATCGCCGCCGTCATGACTGCCCCTAGCGCGGCGTTTCCATAGAGCAGCCACGCGACAATGCCGATCACGCCGCCCCAGATCAGGCCATTGAGCACGGCCACGCCCACTTCCTTGCGCAGCAGGCGCTTGGCATTTGCCGGGCTGACCTGACCCAGCGCCAGTGCGCGAACAATCATCGTTATTGTCTGGTTGCCCGAGTTGCCACCGATGCCGGCGACGATTGGCATCAGGGCCGCCAGCGCAACCAGCTTCTCGATTGATCCTTCGAATAGGCCGATGACACGCGATGCGATAAACGCGGTGACAAGATTGATGGCCAGCCAGGTCCAGCGGTTGCGCAGCGATTTCCAGACCGACGCAAAGATGTCCTCGTCTTCGCGAAGTCCGCCGCGACTCAGGGTTTCGGCATCACTTTCCTCACGGATGACGTCGACCATGGCATCAATGGTCAGTCGGCCGATCAGGCGGCCATCGACATCAACCACGGGCGCGGAAATCAGGTCGTAGCGTTCAAACGCCTCGGCCGCATCGACCACATCCTCGTCCGGGTGGAACGTGTTTGCGTCAATGGCCATCAACTCGCTCACTTCCCGTGCCGGATCGTTCACCAGCAACCATTTCAGTGGCAACACGCCAGTCAGGACGTTTTCGCTGTTGACCACGAACAGCTTGTCGGTCTGCTCGGGAATTTCCTTGAGGAAACGCAAGTAGCGCAATACAACCTCCAGAGTCACGTCCTCGCGGATCGTAATCATCTCGAAGTCCATGATCGCGCCTACCTGATCCTCCTCGTAGGACATGGCCGAGCGCAGTTGCTCGCGCTCCGGCGCGTCGAGGCGCTGCATGAGCTCGTGCACCACGTCGTCCGGGAGGTCCTCGGCCAGATCGGCGAGCTCATCGGCATCCAGTTGCTCGGCGGCAGCGAGGATTTCCGGTGCATCCATGTCGGCGAGCAGTGACTCACGAACCGCATCGGAAACTTCGAGCAGGATCTCGCCATCGCGATCGGCTTTGACCAGGTGCCAGACGCTGAGTCGATCCTCAGGTGGCAACGCATCAAGGATGTGGGCCACGTCGGCCGGATGCAACTTGTCGATCTCGCGCTGCAACTCGGCAAGGTTTTGCCGATGCACGAGGCTGTCGACGACGTCCTGATGCGCGCCGCCCTCACGGTGGACCAGTTGCTCGACCAGACGATGCCGATTCAGCATGTCCGTCACGCGGGCCAGATGGCCCTGCAATGGCGTGGTCGAACGGCTGCTGGTATCGGTTTCAGTCATCATGCGCTCGCAATCCGCCATGCGTGCACATGGCAGGGATCAGGTCAGAATGTTGGTGGGCCGTTTTCGCGGCATTGCAGTCGACATTGGGGAATGGACGGATCGCAACTGCTCGGCAAAGACTTCGCGAGTAACGCGAATCACCTGCCAGCAGTGACGGGCGCAAATGATACGCCGCAGCGACGGCGCTGTCGCGCCTGTGCGTTGCCCTGCAAGAGAAAATCCGCGCAGACGGATGCCTGCCGGAAAGTCGGGCCCGGCACCCGATTCAGCGATCAGGCCGTGCGCTGGTTGGCATCCGCCATTCGCCTGCGCAACATTTCCGAGAACCACGAGACCATCAGGCAAGCTGCCAGTGCCATCGGCCAGGCCAGGGCTGGAGACCCAACCTGGGCCAGCATGCTGAACGAGTTCGCCAGCCAGGCACCGCCGTAGATGACGCATGCGGCCGTCGCGCAGATCCCGAAAACGGTTGCCAGCCCTGCAAGCAACAAGCGCTCCAGGCGTGATTCGACGTCTTCGGGACGCCCGCGGGCCACGGCCATAGCCGCCACCCTTGCGGCAAAATCGTCAGGAAGCGACGGTTCCAGGGCTTGATTCAGCGCCTGCGCAATTGGCAGGTAGGCCGCGGCCAGCGTATCGGAAACGGGCAGTTCACGACTTCCGCGCTCGCATCGCATGGCCGTTTCCTGTGCCTGCCATTCACGTTCGTCGGGAATCATGCGGCAACTCCTATTCTGTCATCCAGTGTATCGCGCAACTGCTTGCGGCTACGGAACAAGTGGCTCTTGATGGTACCTACGGCAAGCCCGGTAATGATCGAGATTTCCCCGATCGGTATTTCATCGAGGTGATACAAGGTCAGGATCGTGCGTTGCAGCGGCGGCAGGCAATCAATCGCCTCATGCAGTTGGGCCGCCGACTGCCCATCGATGCAGGCAGCCTCCAGATCGAAATCATCACTGACCCGGTCCAGTGGAGACTCGCCATCCGGGTCTGCCGAAGGCTCGGAAATCGGTATTCGCTTGCGCTCCAGATGGCGCTTGGCGACCGAATACGCAACTTGCGCGACCCAGGATTTGAGTGCACTTTCGTTCCGGTACTGATGCAGGTATTGATGCACGCGCAGGAAGGCTTCCTGACAGAGATCCTGGGTATCCTGCGGATGCTTGACCATGCGATAGACCACATGCCAGCAGAGCTTCTGATACAGCCGCACCAGGCGTTCGAACGCGCCGGCTTCGCCGTTCAATACGGCATCGACCAGAGATTTGTCCTGTTCCAGTGTGGTGGGCGGAGTACTCACATGAACCTTGATACGCCCAGTAGGGCGGCGGTTGCAACTTGAGGACTGCAACCGGTTCCGCGCCAGTCGTATCTTCTCTCCCGTACCCCGACCATCCTACAGGCAGCTACCACGATGGAACTTGAACTCTTCATCCCGATTGTCCTCTTCATCTGCATCACCTACGCCATCAAGGCGGTTGTCGATGCACGCGTCCGCAAGCAACTGGTCACCTCCAACGTGTCCCAGGAACTGATCCAGTCCATCGTGGAAGCCGACGAGCTACGCCGGCGCCAATCCACCTTGCGCTGGGGTGCAATCCTGGTTGCCCTCGCTTGCGGATTCGGTCTCATGGAGGCCTTCGGCTGGCGCGATGTCACTCCAGGCGTGTTTGCCGTCCTGCTCGGCGCAACCGGCATAGGCAACCTGATCGCCTATCACCTCTCGCGCAAGATGCCCGGCTGAATATCTGCGAGAGAGCCAAAAGAAAAAGGGCGGTCGCAATGCGGCCGCCCCTTTTTTGTCTGACCAGACTCAATTGCCCATGCGTTCCTCAAAACGGTTGTGCATACCTAAGTGAAGACAAAGTAAAGATAAATTATCTTAACTCGTTGTATTATAATGCTTTATCCTATCTAGAACGCATTTAATATCTACCGTTTCAATCGCATTCGGTAATAATCACGCTATTTTCGCCTATCTAGGCGGTTTTTCTCAACCTTTCTCTTACGTCCGGCGAAGGCACGAATTATTGCCAAATAACCCGGAAGTCACGCGAGGACGGCAAGGCCCCCTACGCAATGCTTAAAGCCGCCTATAGCGCCACGAATGCTTTTTCACACAGCCGGGGCCGGAAGCGGACGTTCAGCAGCTAAATTGTTCGCAGTCAGCCCGCCAT
>NZ_JBAWHJ010000128.1:0-3258 GCF_049593775.1 Dokdonella sp.
GGCTCAGCCAACATTTACGGTGCAAGCATCGGCAGCCTGGCAGCGGTATTCATCGTACGCCGAATCGAGTGGAGGCCGGCGCTAGGCATCCTGTTCGCACTGCTGATGGCGATCGACCTGGGATCCACCCTGATCACCGATCCACTCATGCTGACCATCGTGCGCGCCGGCCACGGATTCATTGGCGGCATGTCGGTCGGCATCGTCTATTCGGTTATGGCACGCCTGAATTCACCTGATCGCGCGTTCGGCATGCTGCTCGTTCTGCAATTCGGACTCGGTGGTCTTGGCGTGATGTTCCTTCCACTGCTGGTGCCGGTCTATGGCACCCAGATCCTGTTCTATGTGCTGGCCGCACTGACCGCGCTGGCCCTGGTTTCGATGCTCGCGATTCCCACCGTGCTGGGCAAGAACCAGAGCAAGGCCGACCTCGCCGCGATTCCGGCGACTTATCGCAAACTCACCGTCATCCTCGCCTTGCTGGCCATCTTCCTGTTCCAGGCCGGCAACATGTCACTGGCCGCATTTATTATCCGGCTGGGTGAAGATGCCGCCTTGTCGCGTGATTTCATCGGCCAGGCGCTGGGCTGGGCTACCTGGATCGGCGCGGCCGGTGCCGGTCTGGTCATTTTCATGGGTACCCGCTTCGGCCGCATGCGTCCGCTGATTGCGGCCTTCCTGTTGACCCTCGCCGGAACCGCCGGATTCTTCTGGAGCGCCAGCCAACCGATCTTCCTGATCGCGAATGTCGGCACCGCCATCACCTGGTCATTCGTGGTGCCGTATTTGTTCGGCATGATTTCCCGGCTCGATGCCAGCGGACGCCTGGCCACGCTGGGCGGCTTTGTTTCGAAATGTGGCCTCGCTACTGGCCCGCTCGCGGGGGGTCTGTTGCTGCGTGGCGGCAACTTCGATCTGCTGATCTGGTTTGGCATCCTGGTACTGGCGCTTTCCTCGATCGCTGCGGTGTTCGCGACGATCCAGGTCGATCAATTGGAGAAAACGGCGTGACCCAAACGAACAAACCACGCACTACTCTTGATCTGGCCGACCCGGGTCTGCTGCGCATGCAATGCCTGATCGCCGGCGAGTGGCGCGATTCCGCCACACCGAACACCTGCGAGGTAAAAAATCCCGCCAATGGCGATGTGCTTGGCACGGTGCCGGACTTCGGCGCAGACGAAACCAACCAGGCCATCGACGCGGCCAAAGCCGCGTTTCCAGCCTGGGCCAAGAAGACCGCAAAGGAGCGCGCGCACCTCCTGCGCCGCATGTACGAATTGATGCTCGAACACCAGGATGATCTGGCCCGCATTCTTACCGCCGAACAGGGCAAGCCGCTGGCCGAAGCCAAAGGCGAAATCGTCTATGCCGCGAACTTCCTCGAATGGTTCGGCGAGGAAGCCAAACGCATGTACGGCGATGTCATACCGGGCCATGCCGTCGACAAGCGCATCATGGTCCTGCGTCAGCCGATCGGCGTCGTCACCATGATCACGCCATGGAATTTTCCCTCCGCCATGCTGGCGCGCAAGATCGGGCCGGCGCTGGCCGCGGGTTGTACCGTGGTCTGCAAACCGGCACTGCAGACACCGTATTCGGCACTCGCCTATGGCGTGATCGCCGAACGCGCCGGCCTGCCGCCCGGCGTACTCAACATAGTCACCGGCAGCCGCTCGTCGGCAATCGGCGGGGCCATGACTTCTCATTCCGCCGTGCGCAAGTTGAGCTTCACCGGCTCGACCGGCGTTGGCAAGAAACTGATGGCGCAATGCGCCGAGGGCATGAAGCGCGTATCGCTCGAACTGGGTGGCAATGCGCCGTTCATCGTGTTCGATGATGCCGACCTCGATGCGGCAGTCGAAGGTGCAATCGCCAGCAAGTATCGCAACACCGGGCAAACCTGCGTCTGCGCAAATCGCCTGTTCGTGCAGGATGGCGTGTATGACGCATTCGCCGCAAAGCTGGCCAGCGCTGTAAGTGCCTTGCGCGTCGGCAACGGCCTGCAGGGCGTTACCGATCAGGGCCCACTGATTGACGAGAGCGCACTGGCCAAGGTCGAGGAACATGTCGTCGATGCCGTGTCCAAGGGTGCCAGGATCCTCAGTGGCGGCAAGCGGCATGCGCTGGGTGGTACGTTCTACGAGCCGACCCTGCTCGCTGATGTCGATGCCAGCATGCTGATTGCCAACGAAGAGACCTTCGGACCGGTGGCGCCGCTGTTCCGTTTCAGCACTGAAGATGAAGTGATCGCGAAGGCCAACGACACCGAGTTCGGCCTGGCCGGCTATTTCTACACGCGTGATCTGGCCCGCAGCTGGCGTGTAGCCGAGGCGCTGGAATGCGGCATCATCGGCATCAACACCGGCATCATCTCGACCGAGGTCGCACCGTTCGGCGGCGTCAAGCAATCCGGCACCGGTCGCGAGGGTTCCAGGTACGGACTCAACGACTACACCGAACTCAAGTACATCGGCATCGGCGGTATCTGAGATGCACGTGCGCATGTTTGCACTGCTGTTCGCCGCGGCCATTCCCTCGGCAGCCTGCGCTCGCGAGGCGCTCGATCACGAGGCCATGCTCTCGGGCAAGTACCGAAGCAGTGTCGATCTGTCCGCCTTTGCGCCGGATGCCGATGCCGTTGCACCCACGCAGCGGTTCGAAGGCCGCCTGCGCCTGCGCGGCGAGCCTTCGACGCGCACCCTGGTGGCCGACAAAAACTATCTGAGCAGCAAGGACATTCGTCAGGCCCGGAGCTTCCCGGACGACTTCGATTTCGAGTTCGTGCAATTCGAAGACGCTCTGATTCCGGTCCGGCGCGGGCCCATCCGCAGCACGCATGACTGGTGGGAATTCGTTCTCGAACCCGGCAGGGTCTGGGACGAGCCCGGCGACCAGGGATTCACGCGCGCCGCGATTCCATTCGCGCTGACCGAGAAGAACGCCAACTGCACGCACAACGGCGTGCTGATGGTCCTGTTCAAGGATGACCGCGTGCTGAAACATGCTGCCGTGCAGATCAGCAGCGAGACCTGTCTCTACCTGCAGTTCGATCTGTGGGGAATGCTCAGTGCCGAATACACGCCGCTGGAAGTGCAGGGCGCAGACGCCGTCATCGCTGCATACCAACGCGAAGTAGCAGCGCGGATACCCACCAGGCCATTGGCTGCACTTACTGAAGAATTCCCCGGCATCGACGTGGCCTATCTGGCCACTGCCGCCAACGCTGCGGAGACCCGCCACGGCGTCGTCTACAAG
>NZ_JBAWHJ010000129.1:0-4448 GCF_049593775.1 Dokdonella sp.
AGGGTGCAATTCGATTTCCGAACCATCATGGAAACGCAGGGCGGCAGATTCAGGCTCCGGCTCGAAGTCCAGATTCCAGCGCAGCTCCGAATCCTGTGCGATCTCTGCATCGAGGCTGGATTCCTTGCGCGACGGCAAGCCGGTGTACGCAGGTGGCTGGATATCGAGGCGCACAGATTTCAACTGCGTGACCGTGGCGAGGCGCTCGGTGGAGGGCGCCGTCAGCGACTCTGCGGATCCTCTAGTGTGCGCGACAGGCCGGTACAGTGATGCGAGCGCAACAGCCACGGCAACGACAGCGAGCAAGCCAATACGCAGCCACGGCCAGGGATCGCGCAGATCGGGAAGCCGGGATCCGGACACCCTGTCGAGGACACGCTGGCGCTGCATTCGCGCGAGTGCTGACAATCCTGCGTCGTCGCGAAGCAGCAGGTCGCTGCTGTCATCCAGTGCCGGCATGCGTGTATCGAGGCGGCGTACCACGTGTGCCGTGTCGAGCTTGCCCAGCGCGCGCCAGAGCCAGCCAGCCAGCAGCGCGACCATCAGCACGGCAACCGCTGCAGTCATCGGCATGGAACGACTGCCGTGCACCAGCAACAGCGTTGCAGCGACGAGTGGAAGCCAGCATGCCAGGGCAATCAAGGCGCGGCGCCAACGCATGCCTAGTTGCAGACGTTTCAGGATCGGACTGTTCATGCCGGATGCCGCTTTCGCATGGCGACGATGCGTTCAAGCAGGAACACGATCGCGACAAGCAGGCACAGCAACGCGGTCAATGATGTCGTCGTCGGTCGGGCTTCCCGATCAACTCGTCGCGGCGCGACATCGGCTGCGATGGCCCGCGTGGGTGGCGATGACTCGCCCGTGAGCAGCCCCCGCAATCGCTCGGGAAAATCCGCATCCAGAAGCAGGGGCAGGCTTTCGGGGGTCATCGGTCGCAGCAACTGAACCACGGCGCCCTCGCCCAGCACCTGTTCACTCGCGACCGCACCACCGGATTCATCGCGCAGGACGATGGACCCTGCCTGCACCGGCGAATCGACCACTAACGCACGGCCTCCTGCTTCGATCCAGGGCAACAATTCATCGGGCAGTTTTCCGTCAAGCCAGATTACGGCATCACTGGCGAAATCCACGGGCATCGAAGCGGGCTTGTCGTCGATCTTCAGGCTGTCCGGCTCATCGCTGCCCAGGGCAGCGAGCGCGGCGCGCAGATAGCCCAGGGCATCGCTGCCGTCACCGGCATGGCGCAGGGCGACCATCAGCGGCTTGCGGCTTTGGGATACGTTGCCACTCGCATCAATTGCGCCAGCCACGCTCCACTCGACGTCCCGACCCAGAGCGATTCTCTCCGCGTCGAATCCATCCGGCTTTTCCGGCACGAGTATGCTCAGTGTGTCGGCCGGCGGAAGCGTGGCCTCGAATTCACGCACCAGGCTGGCTGTCGCTTGATCCGCTGCTGGCCTCACCTCTTCGATCGGCGGAAATCCGGGTGCCAGCCAACGCCACTCAACATCCGGGTCGGGGAAGTTCGTTCGCGCAGCATCGAGGTCGATGGTGCTGCCGACCAGAACCCAATGACGCGCATCGCGCCATTCACCGCGCAACACCGGGACGGCAAGCAGCAAGGCCATCAGCGCGAGCAGGAGCAGCCGCAACAACAACAATGCGAGATCATCCAGTCGCAAACGCCGACGCGGGCGCTCGCTTTCGCGAATCCAGCGCAACGCGGGAAAGTCGTAGGGGGTCTGTTCGGGCCTGCGAACCAGATGAATCAGCAAGGGCAAGAGCCACGCAGCCAGCGCGACCAGGCCCAGTGGCAGCAGGAATTGCAGGTTCATCGCCGCTCCACCGCGCGCTGAGCTGCACCAAACAGCGCTCGCAATGGTTCATCCAGCGGTCGATCCAGAACATGTTCCGCATGAGCGACGCCATTCGCCGCCAGCCGCCGAGCCAGGGCTGTGCGCGCCGCAGCGAAACGATCGAGGTATTCCTTGCGTGCGCGCTCGGCATCGACTCGCATCTCGGTGCCGGTTTCCGGATCACGCAGAAGCAGGCCGCCGCGGAACGAAAAGTCGCGCTCTTCTGCGGTGAGCAACTGGATGGAAGCGACTTCACGCCGGGTCGCCGACAGGCGAACGGCGAGATCCATCAAGCGTTCGTCAAATCCATCGCCAAGCAGAATCACCAGTGAGCCCGGTCGAACTCGATCCCATAACGGGGTCAGTTGCGAATCGGCCACCCCGCTGCCTGCACTTTTCAGACGCTCGAGCTCAACCATGCAACGATCACGCTGGCGCGGACCAGCACCCTCGGCTACGAACTGCAAGCCTTCAGCGGAGAGTCCGACGATACCGAAGCGATCCCCCTGGCGCAGGGCCAGGTCGATCACGCAGGCAGCCAGAATCCTGGCGGCTTCAAGCTTGCTGAATTGGGGTCTTGCGCGATCCGACTGCGCCATCGATGCGCTGGCATCGATCAGGATCCAGACCGTCAGCGGACTATCGCGTTCGGCTTCGCGAACAAAGTATCGATCCGAGCGGGCGAACAGCTTCCAGTCGATGCGTCTTGGTTCATCACCAGGCTCATAGCCGCGATACTGGGCAAACTCCAGCCCTGCCCCGCGACTTCGACTGGCATGCATGCCCAGTCCGTCGCCTGACGACGGGCCACGCATGCTCAATCGCAGGTCGCGCAATCGCGCATGCAATTCGGGAGGAATGCGCAAGGCCGATCCCTTCATGCGGTCGGTACCGGCGCGGCTCAGGTCGGGAACGGCACGTCACGCAACAGCACGTCGATGACGTCATCCGTGCTGCGACGATCCGCTTCCGCGGCGAATGAAAGCAGCAGGCGATGACGCAGCACCGGCGAAGCCAGGGCCTGGACATCTTCTCGCGTTGCCGCCAGTCGCCCATGAATCAACGCACGTGCCTTTGAGGCAAGCACAAGGGATTGGCCGGCCCGCGGCCCCGCGCCCCAGCGCACCCACTCGCGCACTTCACTGATCGAGCTATCCTGCGGGCGGGAAGCACGCACGAGTCGCGTTATCCAGGTCAGCAGATCTTCACCGACATGCACCTCGCGAACGAGCTTCTGCAGCGCAATCACTTCGGTGCCGTCCATGACTTCGGTCACCGTTCCGGATCCGCTGCCGGTGGTGCGCGCAAGAATGGCGCGCTCCTCGTCTTCACCGGGATACTCGACACGGATATGCAGCAGGAATCGGTCGAGCTGGGCTTCGGGCAATGGATAGGTGCCCGCCTGTTCAAGCGGGTTCTGCGTGGCGAGCACGAAGAACGGTTCGGGCAGCGTATAGGTGGTGCCGGCGTAGCTGATGGTGTGTTCCTGCATTGCCTCGAGCAGGGCAGCCTGGGTCTTCGGTGGCGTACGGTTCAGCTCATCGGCGAGCAGCAGGCTGGTGAAGACGGGGCCCTTCTGGAACTTGAAATAGCGCTTGCCGGTTCCGTGATCCTCTTCGAGAATTTCGGTGCCGAGGATATCGCTGGGCATAAGGTCCGGGGTGAACTGGATGCGCCTGAACTCTAGGTTCAGCGCCATGCCAAGTGAACGCACCAGCAGGGTCTTGCCGAGTCCGGGCACGCCTTCGAGCAGGCAATGACCGCCCGCCAGCAAGCCGATCAACAACTGTTCGACGACCTCGTCCTGGCCGACGATGGCCTGGGCAATCGAGCTGCGCAGTTCGGCCAGCTTGTCGATCTGATGCTTCACGCTTTCTTCTGTAATTGCTTCACTCATCGAATTTCCAGATCTGTATGGTGCCAGCAAGGTCTTGCAGGAGCATGTTTCAGCCGCTTCCTACGATGCCTTCCCCGATGCTAGGTTGTCATCGCGTAGACGGCGATATTGACTGCGAACCTGGTGTTGTCCTCGGCCAGAAATCGCTTGTTGCGCCAGTCGTAATCCCATTCACAACCGTAGTCCTTGTTGCTGTAAAGCACGCCAAGACGACCTTCGATCTCGATACCCTTGAGATACTCGTGGACAAGGTCATCACCCCAGCCATTCAATTCGAACCCGGTTGCCGGAGGGCCATCGAATTTGAAGAAGCAGGAATACAGCGGATGATTCTTCGGTAATTTTTGCAGGGCTTGCCGGCCGAATATGGAGGCCATCTCGGCTTCGAAGGATTTCGCGAACAATCCGTCGATGTCATGGTTGCAGTCGTCGACCAGGACGAAACCACCGTTGCGTACATATTTTTCGAAATTTCGCCGCTCGTCCGGATTGAATTCGACGAGCTTGTGACCGGCCAGGTAGCAGAAAGATGCACCGAGCATGCGCGGATCGGCCAACGGCAAGACCTGTTCCCTGGGATCAACGCGCAGGGTCGTGTACTGAATCAGCGCATCAATCACGTTCGAGGGCATGCGCTGGTCGACATCCCAATCACCCGACTCATACATGAGCCGGGTGAACACGAAATC
>NZ_JBAWHJ010000130.1:0-3652 GCF_049593775.1 Dokdonella sp.
CCGATCAGCGGGCCAAGGCCCAGCGACTTGATGCCCGCGGCAAATGTCTCGCCATCCGAATAGGTGCGTTCGTCGATCAGCAAGACCAGATGGCCGCGGAAGGTCTGCTGCATGTTGAAGTAGGGCGGTTGGTCGGGAACGCTCCAGAATGCCCAGGCACGACGCAGCAGTTTCTCGATGATCCAGCTGTCGATATTGCCACCATTGTTTCGACGCACGTCGATGACGAGACCGTCGCGATACGCATTGGTGTAGAACTCGCGCGCGAAGTGGGCGATGTCATTGGGGCCCATCGCACGCAGGTGCAGATAGCCGATGCGACCCTTGCCTCTATCCATGACGCGGTCGTTGCTGCGTTGGGTCCAGTCGCTGTAGCGCAGGCTGGCTTCGGTCCGGCTATCGACAGGCATGGCAATCGTGCGATGTGAGGCAGGACCGCGCTGCAGGTTCAGCAAGACCTGCTTGCCGGCCTGGTTGGCCAGCGCATCGGCAAGTTCGGCATTGTCGCGCACCGACTTTCCGTTCACGGCGATCAGCACATCGCCGACACGCACATCAACGCCAGGTCTTGCGAGTGGAGCCCGTGCATCGGGTAGCTCGGGATCGGTGCGGAAAACATG
Source organism: Dokdonella sp. (assembly GCF_049593775.1). Taxonomy (GTDB): domain Bacteria; phylum Pseudomonadota; class Gammaproteobacteria; order Xanthomonadales; family Rhodanobacteraceae; genus Dokdonella. The sequence goes on from NZ_JBAWHJ010000130.1 coordinate 621, forward strand.
TTCGATGCGAAGGCCGTTGGCCTGCGTGCTGAACGCGGCGCCGAGGCCGGCCGGTTTGGCAACTTCGCTGTCGGCGCGTTCTTCGCCCGGGCGGATCTGCGAATGCAGGATCCCGAGTTCGGCCATCATCTGACCCATCAGGTCATCCAGTTCGTCGCGATCGGTGACCCTGGCCAACAAGGGCTCGTAGCGCGCGCGTACGGCATTCCAGTCGACTCCGCGCATGCCCGGGTCGAACGAAAACTCCTGATGCATGCGCCAGGCATCGGCGAACATCTGCTTCCACTCCGCCTGTGGATCAATCGCAAGACGCCAATCGGATATGCGCACGGCGTTCTTGTCGAGCTTGTCGGGCGCTTTTTCGCCCGCGTCGACGATGAACATGTCACCACCACCCTCGTTGCTCCATTTCACGAAGAGGAGCTTCTTGCCATCGGCGGAAAGCCGGTAGCTCTGGACATTCTCGACGAAGCTCTTGGGCTGGTCGCCGTCCCTGCCGATGGTCAGCGTCTTCAACTCCGGATGCGCGTCATCGCCCGCAGCCTGGTCGAGGAAGTAGAGACGCTTGTCATCGATGTCCAGCGCGCTGTAGTTGCCCGCTGCCGCCGGTACTTCGAACAGCCTTTCGGCAAGCCCATCCCATTCAATGGCTGGCATGGCCGGCGCATCCCTTGACTCTTTTTCCGAGGCGTCCTTGTCGTCCTTTTTGCCCTTGCCCGGCGCAGCCAGCTCGGTCGCCGGCTGGAACGGAAACTCCGCATCCGTCTGCAGGGCCAGGGCGTAGATCTTCGTGCGCCGATCGAAGCTCGGCCCCATGTTGCGGTCTCCCCACGGATGGCCAGGCGTGGCCGTGAATTCGCGATCCGAGAGGAAATAAAGCCAGTGACCATCGCGCGAAAAAACCGCCGAGCGGCTTTCGTAGCGGTCACTGGTCAGCGTCGCCTTGCGCGTGCCGTCGCGCTCGAACAGGATGATCTGGCTGCGCCCCTGGATGCTGTCCGGTCGAGCGGTGACGAGATGGTGACTGTCAGTCGACCAGCTCACCGATGCGTAGATGTCATCACCACCGAATTTGCCCGAATCGATCACGCGCAGCTTGCGCGTTTCGAGATCAAGCAGGGATAGACGGCCCTTCCTGTCATCGAAAGCCAGGGTCTTGCCATCCGGCGAGGGATACAGATGCCAGCGCCGCGCATCGGCATCCCGGGTCAGAACTTCACCAGGTCCTGATCCATCGGCAGGAAAGCGCCAGATCTCTTCCGCGCCACCCGCATCGCTGATCGCGAACACCCACTTGCCATCGATGCTGGCTACGGCGGCGCGCGCACGTGCACTGGCCGGAACGGCGATATCCACGCGACGACGCGCGTCCGTCGCTGCCAACGTGACCGATCCACGAGCGGTCAGCACAGCGCGACTGCCATCAGCCGATAGCGTGGCGTCCTCGAGATACTTCAGTGGCTTTTCCAGCCAGCGCGTTCGCCGCTGCTCGAAATCGCTGACCAGGTCGATGGCAACGATACGATCCTCGCCACTGGCCACGTCGAAGACGCGAATGTCGGCCCCGCTCTGGTAGACGACGCGACCCTCGCGCAATTGCGGATCGATGACATCGAAATCCGTGTGCGACGTCAGCTGCTTCCGATCACCACCATCCGCATTCATGCTCCAGAGGTTGTCGGCGCCGGACTCATCGCTTAGGTGATACAGACGCCCCTGCCACCACATCGGACTGCGCAGGGATGCATCCACTTTCGAGGCCAGTCGAACGGCCTCGGTACTGCCGTCGACGGGCGCACGCCAGATCTGCGCCATGGCGCCACCCTTGTAGCCTCGCACATGATCACCGGTGATCTGCAGGCCAAAGCGGGTCAGGAAGAGAGTGTCATTCGCCGTATCGAAACTTGCCTGGTTGGCATCGGCGAACGGATAGTCGTGCTGGCGCAAACTGCGTGGATCCACCGCGCGCAGGATCACGCTGCTCGTCGGCCCAACGACGGCGGAAGTCGCGTACAGGACTTCACCCGCTGGCGTCCAGCCTTGCACCGAAACTTGTGCGCCATCGAAGCTGAGCCGTCTGGGCGCGCCACCGGCCAGTGGCATCACATAGATTTCGGGACTGGCGTCGTAGCTGGCGACGAAGGCAACTTCGCGACCGTCAGGCGATATCGATGCCTGCGATTCCATGGCCGCGTTGCTGGTCAGGCGCTGAGCGACACCGCCACTGACGGCGACCCGCCACAGATCACCCTCGGCCGTGAACACCAGCGTGTTGCCGTGCAGCGACGGGTAGCGCGTATAGCCGCTCCCGGCGTGAGCGAGAGAAGTGATCAGCAGCAACGTGGCGAACAGGGCGTATTTCATTGGCGTGTTTCCCTTGATGAGGCTTCATTGTGCATTCGCGGTTCCCGCATGTCCCGTCCAACTCGTCATGCCAAAGACGGGAATGGCGCTGCAAACCCCGCCCGCAGCGTGGATTCGCTCATCAGGTGCAGACTCATTTGCGACCCGCGCCCCGGCGGCGTACAACATGAAGCCCAGATCATGCGGAGGAGGAACGTCATGAACCGTCATGGAATGCTGATCCTGCTGATTCTCGCAACGGCCGCGCTGGTCGCTTGCGACAATGCTGGCAAGTCCGAAACCACGATTGCGCAGACGCCGGTGGCCGATATCCCGCTGGATGACAATCTTGGCGCCAATTTTATCGATGGTCTCGGCGACTATCATTTCCCGATCACGACCGCGGTGCCCGAGGTGCAGCGATGGTTTGACCAGGGCTTGATGCTGGCCTGGGGATTCAATCATGACGCCGCCGAACGCTCGTTCCTGCGCGGCACCGAAATCGATCCGGACTGTGCGATGTGCTGGTGGGGCGCCTCGCTGGTGCTCGGTCCGCATGTCAATGCCGGAATGGAACCGGCGAACAACGCCAACGCCTGGACACGACTGCAACGTGCGCGCGAACTGGCTGGCAACACCACGGCGCGCGAGCAGGCATTCATCCAGGCCTTGTCGGCGCGCTATGCAGA
>NZ_JBAWHJ010000131.1:0-13150 GCF_049593775.1 Dokdonella sp.
GGCTTCCTCTGCGGCATCAATCCACAGATCGTAGAGGCCGCGAATCGAATCGATCTGTCGTCCCGGTTCCTCGCGTTCGGCAAGCTTGAGCTGGAATCGGGCAAAGCTCTGTTCGCTGACTTTGAGCATGAGGCGGTCGTAACGTGCACTCTGCTCCTGGTAGTCGATCATGAGCCGCGCAGCGTTCTGCATGTTTTCCTGCTTTTCGCGAAGATGACCGAATGCCGGCGCGTTCAAGCCGCCCTTGACCGCCTCGAACATGGGCCCGGCCATGGCCGTGAAGCGCTCCATCATCTGATCCATTCCCTGTGCACCTTGCCCGGAAAACCCGCGCATCGCGGCGGCCAACGGGTTGCCCATGGCCGAGGCCGGAAACGCTCCCCCAAAGCCGCCCTGGCGCATCGCCTCGGCGAACCCGACATTTGCGGACGATCCCTGCCCTGCAGCCGCCATCGCCATGTTCTGAAGCATGCCGAGATAGCCTTGCGCACCGGCGAGCATGTGCCCGACAGCGTCGCCCTGCTGGTTCGCACCGGGATACGCACTGCCGGCTCCAAACATGTCCGTCCAGTTGGGCTTGGCCTTTTCGGCGCCCTGCCAGGGAAACTGCGGGGACTTGCCCCCAAGGTTCTCACCCGCTTGGCGCGCAAGCGCCTCCCAGTTCTTCGCCCACTGGGCAATATCGAGCGGATCGGTCATGGCGGGTCTCCGGCTGCGGATCGGTTTCGTTGCCGCATGATAGCGGTCAGCGCATGACAGCCGCGACTACCCGTTCAATCGAAGCCTGTCCGTCCTCACGAAGCAGGGCCGGATTCACTCGATCCCGAAGCTAGCCGGGCAGGCTACCTGAGCGGGAATTCCCCGAGCTGATCCGCATCCAGCGGCCCATTCCCGCGCGGCGTCGTCGCAATGCTTGCGCTCCCAGGCAATGACTCCTGGGCAAATACGTGCGCCCACATGCGGTCCATCGCCGCATAGGCATGTGGCAGCAGGGGTACATGGGAGTCTCCGAATCCCGGAAAGGCGAGGAAGGCGTCGAAATGCTGGGCATTGGCTACGCGCCAGAAACTTGGGCGACGTCCATTCGCTTCGATCCATTTCACATATGGCCCCGAACTGAAGGCTATCGGGATCAGCCCATCGTCCTCGCCATGAACGATGAAGATGGGCAAGTCCTCCCTTGGCAATGAGGCCCGCGTCTCCTGCACCGAGACATGCAATGCCGATCCGCGCGCATCCGGATCGCTCCAGAGTTGCGCCAGACAGCGAGTGCCCGGCCAACTTCGATCGGCGGCCAGAGCGAGGGTGTCGACAATGCCAACCCCTGCACCGGGCGGGATGCCCGAGGCATCCGACCACCAGGCGGCGGCTTCGATGGCGGTCGGCGGATGCGGCAGATTTCCTGCATCCATCGCGGCGATGCCGAATCCGCAAGGCATTTCTGCGACGCCCGTGCGCGCATAGGCTGCCGCGTAGGTCACGGAGACGGCACGCCACAGGTCAAGTGCAGTCGTCGTTGCTGCACCGACGAGCAAATCGTTTGTCCAGCCATTGGCCTGCAGTCGCAGCAGGGACTCCGCTGCCAGTGCACCGGTGTCACCGGCTGAGAGCAGACCTGCATCCTGCAAGGTCTGGCAACGCGTTACCCACGCCGGCGGATGCGCCGCATTGATACGTGCGAAGGAGACGTTGTCGAAACGCCTGTCGAGAAGCGCGCAAGGAGCAAACAACGCGGCTTCGGTCGCATAGTCATACAAGGCGCGGCCACCCTCGCCTGCCCAGATATTCGGCTCGATGGCGACAACGCCATCGAACATGCCTTCATCGATCTCGGCAGCACGCAGCACGGCACCACCGCCGTTTGATACACCGGCCGCAATGATGCGGGTATTGTCCGGCGTGAACGGAGCCTGGTCCGGCAACGCCTGGTCCAGTGCGCGCAATGCGAAGCGCGCCGCCTGCACCACATGCCTGCCCCAGTCGGCTTCGGGGTTGTCGCCGGAATGGGCGTGCTTGACCAGCACCTGGTTCAACTCGGAAACCGACTCGTCCGGATCCGGTGCGAACTCGAGTTGTGCGTCGCCGCGTACGGCGCGCGCTCCATCAAGGCTCACGCCACTGGCCGTAGCGACATCGAAGTAGCCGCTACCCGCCCCCTTGTCCGTGTAGGCCACTGCGCACCCGCGCGGCAGGCCCCAGGCACCGGCGAACGCAATCGCGCCGTAGATACCTCGCGAACCCGACGATGCGGAGACGACCAGGCAACGTTTGTCGCGATCGAAATCGTCAGGCAGCTGGAGCAGGACGCGATGCGGCTGCGTAGCTCCATCCAGTTGCGCAAATGCCGTGAACTCTCGACCACCCACCCGTGGAACTGCTCCGTAGACCTCACCATAGCCACCAAGCGGACCCAGATCAGCGATACCGCGCCAGCTCGAATAAATGGCTCTGCGACGAAGCTCCGGCACCGTGGGATTGGCAGGGTCGGCAAATGCCGGCGCTCCGCCACGCAGTCCTTCCAGCCCCAATCCTGCACTGAGCAGATCGTTGCCACCCTGGTGAGCGCTGCTGCGGATATCACTGATGAGTCCGTCGGACATGATCTGCTTCTCCGGAACCGTGGGCGAATGACCGCAGGCGGCAAGTGCAAGGATGGCGGGCGCCAATGCGAAACGAGCAATGATTGATTTCATCCCGGCACCGTAGCAATTGGCGCTTGTTCTGTCATCGGACAATGGTTCAAGGGCACGTTGTTGCTGCGCCCGACATGTGGTCTGATCGAAATCCGTTGCCGCGAGGATTTCCATTGATGAGACTGCCAGCCGCCCTGCTTTTGTCGAGCATGCTGTTTTCCCTGCCCGTTATTGCCGCGAACGACACCTCAGAGGCCGAGCGGGCGCGTGCCCTGCACCGCGAGGCCATGGTGCTCGACACCCATCTTGATACGCCGGCCATCTTCGCCAGGCCTGGATGGAAGATCCTCGATCGCCACAGCGTCGGCAATGACTTCAACCAGGTGGACTACCCGCGCATGGTCGAAGGCGGACTCGATGGCGGCTTTTGGGTCATTTACACGGCGCAAGGCGAGCGCACGCCCGAGGCCAATCTGGCTGCGCGCAATGCCGGTCTCAAGCGGCTGGTTGAAATTCGGGAGATGGTCGCCGCCAATGTCGATCACTTCGAGATCGCGCTGACAGCGGAAGATGCCACACGCATCAAGAATGCCGGCAAGCGCATCGTCTACATCAGCATGGAAAACGCATCGCCGCTGGCCAGTGATCCGAGCCTGCTCAGCGTCTACCACGATCTTGGATTGCGCATGCTTGGCCTTGTGCACTCCTCGACCAATGATTTCGCCGACTCCTCGACCAATTCCAACGGCGTCGAGTGGAAAGGCCTCAGTCCCAAGGGGCGCGACCTGGTAGCAGCCGCCAATCGCATGGGCATCCTGATCGACCTGTCACATGCCAGCAATGACACCTTCGACCAGGTTCTCGAGCTCTCGACCGCGCCGGTCGTGTTGTCACACACATCGTCTTTTGCGCTCACGCCCCACCCGCGCAACATCGACGATGCGCGAATTCGCAAACTGGCGGCCAGGGGCGGCGTGATCCAGGTCAATTCGGTCAGCCCGTTCGTGCTGCAGATGCAGGAGAACCCGGAGCGGAGGGCCGCACTCGGCAAGATCATTGATCAATTCGAGGCCGGCAGTGCGCTATCCCCGGAGCAACGTGTAGAAGTCAAGCGACAGATCGCAGAATTCGAAAAGAAGAATCCCGAGCCGCGTGCGACTTTCGAGGACTACATGAAACACATGCTGCACATCCTGCAGGTGGCCGGACCCGAGCATGTCGGACTGGGCGCGGACTGGGACGGCGGTGGCGGCGTCGCCGGCATGGAAGACATCGCGGCCTTGCCAAAGATTACCGAACGCCTGCTCAAGGAGGGATATACCCCCGAGCAGGTCAAGGGTGTGCTTGGCGAAAACCTGCTGCGCGTAATGCGTGCCGCAGAAGCAGCAGCCCGGAAATAGACGCAGTCAGAGGAGAATTTGTCTTGAGCATGCGATTGCGAAGAGTCATTTCATCAGTCTTGCTGCTGGCACTGACGAGTGCGGCCCAAGGCGAAACCGGACCTGTCCTGGTCATTCATGGCGGCGCTGGAGTCATCCGAAGCAGCATGACCCCAGCCATCGAGGCCGATGTTCGCAAGGCCTTGCGCAACGCATTGCAGGCCGGCTACGCGAAACTGGAATCCGGACAACCTGCCCTGGAGGCGGTTGCGGCCGCCGTTGTCGTGCTTGAGAACGACCCGAATTTCAATGCCGGCAAGGGTGCGGTATTTGCGCATGACGGGAAGAACAAGCTCGATGCCTCGATCATGGACGGAAAATCGCGCAGGGCCGGTGCCATTGCGGGCGTGGAAACAGTGCGCAATCCGATCCTGCTGGCACGCGCCGTCATGGAAGAGTCACCGTTCGTCATGCTTGCAGGGAAAGGCGCTGAAGACTTCGCGAAACAGGCGGGCATCACGCTGGTACAGCCATCCTACTTCCGCACCGAGCGTCGCTGGCAGCAGCTGCAAAAAGCTCTCGCCGACGAGAAAAACCCTCAGGCCAGTACTGATGGAGGTACACACAAGCACTTCGGCACGGTCGGTGCCCTGGCACTCGACAAGCAAGGCAATCTTGCCGCCGGCACATCGACCGGAGGCATGACCAACAAGCGCTACGACCGAATCGGCGACTCACCAGTCATCGGTGCCGGCACCTATGCAGACGGCCACTGCGCCGTCTCGGCGACCGGATGGGGCGAGTTCTATATCCGCACCGTCGCCGCGCATTCAATCTGCATGCGCGTGGAGTTGCTCAAGCAGCCACTGGCCGAAGCAGCCGAGTACGTAATCAACAAGGACATTCCGACCTTGGGTGGTGATGGCGGCGCGATTGCGCTCGGCGCGGATGGAACCATTGCCATGCCGTTCAATACGGATGGGATGTTTCGGGGGTGGGTTGCAGGGGATGGTGTTGTCCATGTGGCGATTTATCCTGATGAGGATGAATCTGGGGAGTGATCTCTTTTGGCCTCTGGATATTCGTCCAGCGACGAATCGCATGAGCAAGACTTTCGCTCGCTCCCGAAGATCCAGTCACGTCTCTTTTCGTGGTCACTGGGCCGAAGTTGCAGCATCAACCCAAGGCTTTCGCTCGCCCGGAGGCGAGTGAAAAAGCGCCATGAATGGCGCACCGCGTAGCGGCGCAAAGATCGAGACAGATCGCGGATCAGGTCGCCCGCCGACAACAAATCAGGAGGCCACCGGCCGCTCCCTCAAAACCCTACCCGAACTTCCATCACGCCCCACTGCCCGCACCCACAATCGCGCGTCATCGAGCAGCGAATAGATCACCGGTAGCGCCAGCAAGGTAACGATCGTGGAGAACATCAATCCGCCGACAATCGCCCTGGCCATGGGGAAGTAAGGAGGACCATCACCACCGACCTGAACAGTTCCGATGCACAACGGAACCATGGCAAGGATGGCCGTTCCCATCGTCATGAGGACCGGTCGCAGACGATCCTTGCTGCCCTGGATCAGTGCGTCCGTACGCAATCGTCCTTCATGACGCAGCTGATTGATATGCATGAGCATTACGATGCCGTTGTTCACGACAACACCCATCAGTATCAGAATTCCTATCATGGCCATGAACGAGAATACGGTTCCAGTCAGCCAGAACATCCAGAACACGCCGAACACCGAGAAGATGAACGTGGTCATGATGGCGGCCGGGTAAATCAGCGATTCGAACATCGCGCACATGACGACGTAGACGAGGACCAGTGCAATGATGATGTTGAACATCATGCGCTGACCCGTTTCATCCGCACGCCGGAATGACGTTCCAAACGTCCAGCCATACCCTGCCGGAAGACTGACCGTCTCCATCGCCGCGGTGATCAATTCGCGCGCCTCATCAGACGTGGTTTCACTATCGACATTGGTCTGGATCTGCAGCGATGTCTGTCTGTTCTCCCGCCGAATGGAGGATGCGGCACCCTGCGTCTGGATTTCGACCATGGCCATCAACGGCACCTGGCTGCCATCCGGCGCACGAAGCTTGTAGTCGGACAGATTGCTGACGCTTTGTGCGTCGGCATTCTGAAAGCGCAGCCAGGTCGGTATCTGGGTGTCGCCCCGACGAAAGTCCTTGAGCTGGGCGCCGCGCAAGGCGATCGAAACATACTGGGCTACATCAGCTGCACTGAACCCGTAGTTTCGGGCCCTTTCGCGGTCGATGCGCACCGCGATTTCACGCTCCTGGGAACTCTCGACCAGGCGCACATCATGCAGGCCGGGTACCCTGCTCAGCAGATTGATGACGGCATCCGATTGCTCTTGCAGGGTCTCTGTGGAATCGCCAACCAGGGATAGCTTGATGCCATCATCTTCGCCACCATTGCGATCAAAGCTGACTGTGCCGATGGCCAGCTTGGGCAGCCCTTCGCGAATGTCATCCATGATTTCGATTGCGGTTCGAACCGCATCGTCATCGTCTGTCAGCAAGATGTTGGTCTGCGCGTTGCTTCGCTCATCGAAATAGCTGTACAGAGCGCGAATTTCGAACTTCTCCTTTCGATCCATCAGATACTGCTCAACCTGGCTGATGGACTTCTCCAGCTGGGGCAAACGGTAGTTGCCATTGAGGTCATAGCGCAATTGCAATTCGCGCGTATCACCAGCGGGAAACATGTCGGTTTTCATCTGCGAAAGTGGAATGAAGCTGAGCAGGAGCAAGCCGAGCACGGCAAGCATGGTCTTGCCGCGATTGTGCAGCGACCAGTCGACGATACGACTGTAGCCATGCTGCATGCGAGTTACCATGTTTTCCTTGCCGATGAACTTCGGCGGGGGCAATCGAGCCGCCAGCATCGGGATCAGACTTATCGCAACCAGCCAGGATGCGGTATGGGCAATAGCCATCGAAACCGCAACCTGGGTCAGGTAGATCGCTATCGGGGTGCGCTCTCCGAACACGTTCGGCAAGAACACGATAATGCTGGTCAGAGTACCGGCAGTGATCGCCGCTCCGACAACACGCGTTCCTTCGACGGCGCTGTACCACGGCCTGTCCGGATAGCGTTCGCGGTACTGGTAAATGCTTTCGACAGCGACGACGGCATTGTCGACAAGCATGCCGACGGCCAGCAGCAGGCCCATCATCGACAGAATATTGAGGCTGACTCCGAAGAAGTACATGCAGCCCAGGGTAATCACGAAGCAGATCGGGATCGCCAACGACACCATGGCCGTTGCGCGCCAGTCGCGCAGGAAGAAAAACAGGACAAGCACAGACAGGAAGGTGCCTTCCAGACCGGCCTTGCCCAGCTCCCGAAGCGAATCGGTCACACCCTTCGCCTGGTTCTGCAGGAAGTACAGCTTCAGCCCCTTCATCTCGGGCTCGGTTGAAACGCGAGCGACTTCCTCCAGTACCGCACGCCCGACCTCGACGAGGTTCGCGCTGCGCTCTCTGCTGATATCGACGGCCACGGCAGGTCGCTGGTCGAGTCGGCGCTGGTAGTCGAGTCGTGCGGGTCGCAACTGGATCTCGGCGATGTCGCCGAGCCGCAAACCGCTCTCGTTGATGACGAGATCGCGGATCTCATCGATCGAGCGCCATTCGCCTTGCGGCTGAACCCGGTAGCGCATGCCTCCATCGTGGATGAGGCCTGCCGACGTCGAAAAATTTGCGTCGCGCAGTACACCGGCGAGGTCGTTCAAGCTGATGTTGTGCGCAGTCAGTCGATCCGACGACAGCTCGATCTGGACCTCTGGCGGAGCCACGCCCTGGATGTCGACCTTGGCCACGCCGGCTATTCGCTCAAGCGGGCGCTTCAGTTTCCTGTCGAGAAGCTCGTAGGAATTCGACAAGTCACCGTCGCTGGAAATGCGCAGTTGCAGTACCGGCTGATCGGATGTCGAAAACTTGAGGACAAAGTATCGCTGCAGGTCGTCCGGCAACTCGCCCCGGATCGCGTCGATCTTGTCCCTGGCCTCGACCGCCTTGCTGGCGACACTCTGGCCCCATTTGAACTCCAGAAAGATCTCGGCACCGTCGGCACGCGAGCGAGAGTTCATCGACTGGATGCCAGTCAGGGTCGAAAGAGCCTCCTCGATCGGGCGAGTAAGCGTGCGCTCGATCTCGGCAGGCGTAGACCCTGGATACGGCACACTGATGAAAAGAAACGGCGCTTCGATATCCGGCATGTATTCGAGCGGCAACCGGAACGCGGCAAGCAGTCCGATCACCGTCATCGAGACAAAGAACATGATGGCCGTGACTGGCCTTTTGAGGCTTAGTTCGGCGAGGGTCATGCTCTTGCTCCGACTATTTTTCTGGCGCGTGGCGCCATTGAACTCGGTGTTCCGGAAAAAATAAGTAGCCGATTGTTCGCAACTGCTTGGCACCTACGCCGCTTCGCGGCGTAACAACAGCGGTGACTGAAAAACCCGCAGGCCCCACAGCATTCAGAACCCGAGCTTCGCCTAACCGAAGGCTCCAAGGATCGAAACCCGGGCAAAAGCATCGCGCCTGAAGGCCCTCCTGCGAAAGAACGAAGAGCAATCGGCGAGTTCACGAGCGCGCCTCAGCCAGTTCCGAGTCAGGCGAATCCAGTGACTCCGCACCAACACCCCTGCCCTTGCGAGCGCCGCGCTCGACGTAATAGGTATCCGGTTTGCGGTCCACCAGTTCATAGACAATCGGAATCACGATCAGGGTCAGCAAGGTGGAAACTGCCAGACCGCCGATCACCGTGATCGCCATCGGTGAGCGCACTTCAGAGCCTTCGCCGATGCCGATCGCCAATGGCAGGAAACCAAGCAAGGTCGCCAGTGTCGTCATGGCAATCGGACGAAGACGGGATTCAGCCGCGAGGATGATGGCCTCGCGCTTGGCATGCCCTTCCTCACGCAGTTGGTTGACGCGATCAATCAGCACGATCGCGTTCTTGACCACGATGCCGGCCAACATGATCAGACCGATGAACACGACGACCGAGATCGGCGTGCCGGTCAGTTTCAGTGCCAGTACGGCTCCGACCAGGGCCAGTGGAATCGAGAACATGATGACGAACGGATGGATCAGCGATTCGAACTGGGATGCCATGACCAGATAGACAAGGAAGATCGCAAGTCCAAACGCGAACAGCATTGATCGCGTGGACGCATCCATCTCTTCACCTTGCCCCCCGATATGCACCGAGACGCCCGCTGCCAGCGGCGTGGTCGCGAGCAGGCCCCTGACTTCCTTGACCGCGCTGCCCAGATCGCCATGGCGCAAACCGGCCGAGATGATCGCAACGCGCTCCTGATCGACACGATGGATTTCACTGGGACCTTCGGTGGCGGTGATCTCGGCAACCGCAGAAAGACGGATCGGCCTTTCGGTGCCTGGATTGACGATCAGGTTGCGGATGTCCTCGACGCTGGCCCTGTCGGCCTCGCGCACGCGAGCGAGGACATCGATCTTGCGATCACGAAAACTGTAGCGCGTTGCAACTTCACCGCGCACCTTGCCGACGACGGCATCGGAAATCTGGCGCGTCGTCAAACCCAGGGCAGCCGCGCGGTCCTGGTCGAATCGGATCTGCACTTCCGGATAGCCGTCCTCGACGGTGGACTTGATGTCGGCGAATCGATCCGATTTCTCAAGCAGGTCGCCCAGCTTCTTGCCCGCTGTCGTAAGTGCATCAAGGTCGTAGCCTCGAATCTCGATTTCCAGCGGCGTGGAAAAGCTGAACAGCGAAGGCCTGGCAAACTTCACTTCGATGTCCGGGCGGGACGCCAGCGTTTCACGCAGCGCATTCATGGCCGCCGCCTCTTCCTCATCGCCCGAGCCCGGCTTCAGCGTCACCATGAGTCGCGCAATGTTCTCGCCAGACTCGGTCGGCGTTGCATCAAGCCGCGTGCCTGTCCCGGCCACGCCATAAATCGTGGCGATGTTCGGATCGCGCGCATGCTGGCGTTCGATCTGTGCGACCAGTGCATCGGTCTCCGCCAGCGGCGTGCCGGGGGGCAGCTTGATCGTCGTCTCGAAGCGCCCCTGGGCAAGGCTGGGGATCAGATCCATGCCCAGGCCGGGAATCAAAGCGAGGCTTCCGGCAAACGCCAGCGCAGCCGCGGTGAGGACCAGCCATGGCCGATTCATCGCACCTGGCAACATGCGATGGTAAACGCGAGCCGAGCGATCATACGTTCCAACGACGCGTCTCCCGACCCAGCGCAGAACCGCGCCAACTGTCTTGTCGAATCCGATCGCAATCAGTCGGACCAGTGCAACGATGGCCCGCGGAAGTATCTGGAAAAGAAATTCGCCAATGGCATTGAGCACGCGCTTCAGCAAACGAAGCACCCGGTTGCGCGGCAGCGGCCTGGGCTCACGTGCGGGCTCGTCGCGATAGGCAAGCGGACTGCGCCCCTGCAACGAAGCCATCATCGGTATCAGGGTCATCGCCACGACCAGCGATATGAGCATGGCGAAAGTGATCGTCAGTGACTGGTCACGAAACAACTGGCCGGCAACGCCTTCGACGAAAACAAGAGGGAAGAACACGGCGACCGTGGTCAACGTGGATGCCGTCACCGCCATGCTGACTTCGCTGGCTCCCTTGACCGTCGCGTCAAGCACCGACATGCCCTGATCACGCAGCCGTGCAATGTTTTCAAGCACGACAATCGAGTCATCGACGACCATTCCCGTGGCCAGCGCCAGCCCGCCCAGCGACATCACGTTGAGACTGAGATCCGCCTGCCCCATGAAGAAGAACGTCGCGATCAGTGAAATCGGCAGCGAAAGGGAAATGATGAATGTACTGCGCGCATGGCCGAGGAAGAAGAAGATCATCAGCACCGCAAGCGTGCCGCCAATCAATGCGTCATTGCGCACGTCGTCCAGGGAATGCTGGATGAAGATCGACTGGTCGTCGATCGTGGTCAGTTTTGCTCCGGGCGGCAGGTTTTTCTCCAGTCTTTCGAGTGCCTTGCGCACGGCCTGGGCGACAGCCACGGTATTGCCATCACCCTCCTTGTAGATCGCCAGCTCGATGGCTTCATGCGCATCGATGCGAACGATGCCTTCGCGCTCCTTGTAGGCCTGGCTGACAACGGCGATATCCTTGAGCCTGATCGGCACGCCGTTGTCGACCTTGACCAGCATGTCGCGCATCTGATCAAGATTCGAGAACTGGTTGATCGTGCGTACCAGGTAGCGCTGGCTACCTTCCTCGATCCGCCCTGCAGAAACATTCACGTTTTCGCTGCGCAGGCGTCCGACGATGTCGCTGACATTGAGGTTGAGCTGGGCCAGTTTCTGCTGATCCAGCGCAACGCTGATTTCATCTTCGAGGCCACCACCCACCTTGACCGCGGCAACACCCGCGACCGGTTCGAGTCTCTTCTTCAGTTCATCGTCGGCGAAGCGACGCAGCTGCTTGAGCTCGGCCTCGTTGAAGCCGCCTTCGGAAACGGATCCGCTCAAGCCCAGCCGGATGATCGGATCCGTGGATGGATTGAATCGCAACAGGACAGGTTTCTTTGCCTCGAGCGGCAAGCTCAGGATATCCAGCTTGTCGCGTGTTTCGAGGCTGGCCAGTTCCATGTCCGTGCCCCAGGCGAACTCGAGGATCACGTCGGATTGGCCAGTGCGCGATACCGAATGGATCTTGCGTACGTTCTTGACCACGCCCAGCGCTTCCTCGACCGGCTGGCTGATCAGATTTTCGATTTCTATCGGTGCCGCGCCTTCGTACTCGGTGCGCACGGTCAGGGTCGGATAGGAGAGATCAGGCAGCAGGTTGACCTTGAGCCCCGACAGGGCGATGAGCCCGAACAGCACCAGGGTCAAGGTGGTCATGCCTATCGTGACGCGACGCCTTGTGGCGAACTCGACAATATTCACTGCACGCCCTCCAGCACCTGGACGGCAGTGCCGTCACGCACCGCGGAACGCCCGAGCGTGATGACCCGTTCGCCCTCTTCCAGGCCGCTGAGTATTTCGACATGGTTGTTGTCGCCGTAGCCAATCTTGATGAGTTGGCGCCTGGCTACCCAGGCGGGCACCGGCAGCTCCTTCTTGTCGGAGTCCGGCTTGTCTGCGGCCGCCTTTTTCGCGGCATCCTTCGCCTTCGCTGGCGCCATCGAGGATCCGGGCACCACGACGAATACGGCTGTTTCGCCGTCCTCCTCGATCAGGGCCGTCCGCGGAATCGTCAGGACGTCATCATGTTTCGCAAAGGTCACTTCAAGGCGACCAAACATGCCGGACTTGAGCTGCCGGGTTTTGTCACGGAATTCACAGGTCACGCGAAAGGTGCCGGTCGCCGAATCGACCACCGGGCTTATGCGCTGAATCTTGCCTTCGAAGGCCGTCCCGGCAATCGAATCGACACGCATGCGTACGGCCTGGTCGGCGCGCAGGGTATTGAGTTCGCGCTCGGGCACGTTCAGTACCGCCAGCAAGGGTTCGAAGTTCTCGATCTTGAAAAGGGCCTGGTTGACCTGGATGAAGTTGCCTACCTTGACCATGCGGCGCGAGATCACACCGGTAATGGGCGCCACGATATTGGTGTAGGAGAGTTCGAGCTGGGCCAGCTCATAAGTGGCGCGCTGGGTTTCAAGGTCGAACCGGATCTTGTCGTTCTGCTCGACACTGAGCAGCTTGCGCTCGAACATCTCACTGGAACGCTGATAGTCGTTTTCCAGTTTTTTCAGCATCGCCTTCGCCTTTGCCAGGTTCAGGCGCGGGTTTTCCGCGTCAAGCCGTGCCAGCACCTGCCCCTGTTTGACCTGGTCCCCTTCCTCCACCAGCAACTCGAGCAGGACACCACTGATCTTGGCTGCCACTTCCGCTTCGCCTTCAGGTTCCAGTGTGGCCGTGCCCGAGTAGCTCGCGCTGATCGATCGGCGCGAAACAGCAACCGCTTCCACGGGGACCGAGGCATCAACCTGCTTTTCCTCATCAGCCGGATCGTTTCCCCCCTTGCAGGCGGCAAACAGCGCGGCGGGGATCCAGCTTTCCCGGGGCTTTGCGGCAGACGCAACGTCAATGGATGGCCAGCCATCCGGCTGTTCAAGCAATGACAAGGCCTTCGGC
>NZ_JBAWHJ010000132.1:0-2370 GCF_049593775.1 Dokdonella sp.
TCACCAGTGGCGTGCTTTGCCTGGCAGGTTTGCTGCTAGCCGCACATGGATTGCGTGTCGTGCTGGTCTGGCACGGTAGTCCGCATTTCGATGTCGGCGTGCGCAAGATCCTGGTCTCGCGCCTCGACCTGCCGTTCTACGGCTTGTTGGCTGCATGGTTGTGGACGAATCGCCATGCTGCGCTGATGCGCTGGCGCGGGTCGCTGGCAGTGGCGGGATTGGCCTTGCTAGGAACAAGCGTGTGGACACATCTTGCCGTGGCGCTCGATACATCGGTGTCGGCACGCATTCATCTGCTGCCGATCTGCGATCTTGGTTGGGCCCTGATGCTGCCCTGGGCCTGTTCCGTGCGCGTGCGCGACTCCATGGCGCGCGTGGCAGCAGGATTCGCAGCAAGCGCGTATGCGGGCCTGCTGACCCACATGACGGCGTTGCGCATCGGTGCACGTTACGGAATGTCGATCACACCGGCGTCGGCCCTGGATGGGGTGCTGATGCTGTCATCCTACGCTTTGCTTGCGATCGGCCTCGCGTTGCTGATCTGCCGACTGATCGACCGGCCCTGGATCGCCTTGCGCGACCGCTGGCTGCCGCTTGCTCCGAATCATCCTGCCCCAGTCACGGAACGGTGAGAATGCGGCCAGGATCGGGCTATTGAGGGTCTCCCTGGAGTGCAGCCCCGTTGCCGGGTATTCGTTGCGACCCGGTTTGCTGTAGGTGCCGAATACCACATCGTAGATCGGGAAAAAGGCTGCGAAGTTCTTGTCGGTATGCTGCGGTTCAAGAGAATGGTGCAGCCGGTGCCACTGCGGACCAGCAATGAGCGGTGTCAGCGGACCAAGCGGCAGGCGCAGATTGAGGTGCACGAAGTAACCAAACAGGATCATGGCCGTGGCCAGCCAGGCTACCGTGATTGGCTTCTGGTCGAACAGTAGCCCGATCGGCAGCAGGATCAACCACACCCTGAGCGGCTCCTCCAGCCAGTGATGGCGCAAAGTTGTGGTGACATTCACGGATTCCTCGGAATGGTGCAACTTGTGCAGTGGCCAGGCTACTGACAACGTGTGCTGTGCACGATGGAACCAGTAGTAGAAAAAATCAAAGACAAAAAAGAACGCAAGCGCTTGCAGGACTTGCCAGCCCACGCCATCTGGAAAATGTATCGGCACGTGCAACCCGTGTTTCTGCGCGATCGGTTGCATCAGTGCCATGAGGGGCGCGAGCAGCACGATATTGACGATGATGACGAAGGCGGCATATCCGAGATTGAAGGCGATGTTCCGCACAGGTTGCGCACGCTCGGCCGGCCGCAGCCGCTCGATGAGCAGGCCGACCAGGAGAATGACGACCAGCAACTTCGCATGGTCGAGGAATTGTGCCGCCAGTTCATTCAACCATTGCATGGTTCAAATCGCGTTCGTTTCAGTGATGCCCGGCTTCGCGTGATGCGGGGGCAGGGGAACTTTCTTGCCTTGAGTAGCTGATTGAGCCCGATGCTTGCCAAATCAAGTCCTTTGCGGATCAGGATTCGCGCGTGTCCTGAGCATCCGGTGTGCTGCGGCCCAGTATATCCCGCATGCCTGTGCGATCCGATGATCCTGCGAACGGATCCGGTGGCGTTTCCGGTTTCGCGACAAGTTTGGCAATTTCCATTGCCGGGAGACTTGTCTGCCGGGGGCGAAACGGACAGACTCTGAACAGAGTGGCACAGGGGATAATGGAATGTTTCGAATCGTCATCATCGACGACCACGAGCTCGTGCGCACGGGCTTTCGCATGATCCTGGAGCAGCAACCGGATATCGACGTGGTCGGAGAGGCTTCCGACGGCGAGCAGGGTTTGGCGCTGATCAAGCAATTGAAGCCGGACCTGGCGCTGGTTGATGTGCATATGCCCGGGGTCAGTGGAATCGAGGTCACCGAGCGAGTACGCAAGCTCAAGCTAAAGACGCGCATCGTAATCGTGACGATGGTCAGTGAATCGCCGATACCGCGTCGATTGCTCGAGGCCGGCGCCAGCGGCTACATCACCAAATCCTGCGCTGCGGCCGAACTACTCAAGGCTGTGCGGCAAGTGGCCGATGGCCGGCGTTATCTAGCTTCGGGAATCGCTGAAGCCATGGCCTTGAGCGCAATCGACGGTTCGGACCAGTCACCGTTCGAGAATCTCTCGGCTCGTGAGCTTGAGGTTGCCTTGCTGCTTGCCAGAGGGCAGCCAATGCAGTTGATCGCGGAGAAGCTCAGCCTCAGCGCCAAGACGGTTGCGACCTACAAGTATCGATTGTTCGACAAGCTGGAGATCGACAATTCGGTCACCCTCGCACACATGGCCGGCTTGCATGGGCTCATGGATGCCAAAGGCACCCGCTGA
>NZ_JBAWHJ010000133.1:0-43499 GCF_049593775.1 Dokdonella sp.
CCTTTCAGCCGCGAAAAGTCGATTCGGCGCGCGCGCGGATCGCTTCGATCAGCGGCCATACAGCTTCAATCTCGCCCTCATGCCGTCGCCATTTTTCGGCAGCCGGTGCTGACACCGTATGCCGGGAATGAGGCAATTTCGCGTCAAGCTCGACATCCCATTCGAGACCGCATTCGGACGACAACCGCCGTATTTCTCCAGCGGGATTGGACAGGAACGTGTCATAGCGGATTGAACTGACCTGTTGCGCGGGAACGCTCGCAAGGTCGTCGAGCAGGATGCGCGTTGCGGCGGCCCATTGCTGCGCCACGATCTCGTGCAGGGGCTTTCCGCGCAATTCTCGCCATCCCGGCACGAGCACCAGTGACCACGGCGGACCGCCCCAGTCAGGCATGTTCGGATAGGTACGAAAGCGCCCCGAGTTCCACGCTTCGATCATGCTGGAAAGCACTTCGCGCGGATCCCGATAGAGATAGATGAAACACGCTTCGGGAAACACCTTGCGCAGGAATGGAATGCGCAGCGCATTCTTCGGCGTCTTCTCGAGCATGCGCACGCGACCGGCCGATGCAGGCGCTCCTTCTCGATCGCGCAGTGCTTCATCGAAACGCGAACGCAGTTCGGCAATGACTGATGGCGTGGCAACTTCCACCCCGAGCCGGTTCGATTCCCATGCGCCGGCGGCTGGGTGCAACTCGGGCATGCCCTCGACGCGACCATGGCTCTCCCCACCGACCGTGTACAACTGCGGCGCGCGAGCCAGGGTTTCGAACAAGAGGGTGGAACCGGATCGTGGTGGCGAGACGATGAAGATCGGACGATCGAAACGTGGATCTTCGGACTCGCGATCGGACTCACGCTTCACGCCGACGCCAGGACTTGCTGCAGGAGCTGCCGCGGCTTTTTCGGACCCGGCAGTTTGCGCGCCGGCATCGGGATCCGTTCCGGCCGCACTGACTCCGGCTGTCTTGGGTCGGTCATCGAGCGCCGCACGCAAGACCATGGGTGCCAGCGCCATCAGGAAGCCCGAACCATTGCGCAGCGTGATCGACTGACCCAACTGCTTCATTTCTTGGCCAAACGGATCCAGTGCTGCACGAAAGGCTGGCCAGCCTTTCTCTGCATCCCCATGCTCTGCCCAAAGTGCCAACCACCGCGCGCTCAGCTTTGCGCAGCACTGTTGCACGGCTCCCAGCTGTGGGTGCGGATTGGATTCCGCAATGAGGAAATTCAGGTGGTCGCGCAATTCCCAGGGTGACATGACCGTTGGCAGATTGACCGACTCATAGACCAGTTCGGCTTGCGCGGCTGGATCCGGCGCGATCAGCCTGGCCTGCCATCCGGGCACAGGAGGACGATTCGGTATGCGACCGCCACTGGCGATTTCCCAGAATCGATCGCTGCCGACGGTGTCGGCAACCAGGTGAATGCGCTCGCTGTTTGCGGCGTTGATGACGCGATGGGAGCGCCATGTGTCAAAGATCCAGCACTCGCCGGCAGCCATGTTCACTTCGCCCTCGCCGCAGATGAAGCGCACGGTCGGCTGGGTAAGGATCGGCACATGCACGCGCACACGCTCACGCCAGTAGTAGGCGAGGTCGGCGTGCGCCGGCACTTCGGCATGTCCGCTGAGGCGCATCAGGCGACTACGGCCCCAGACAGCACCGAGACTGGCCATGGTTTGCTGAAGGTAGGGACAAGCCTGCAAATGCGGGGTGGGACGCATGTGTCCGGAAATTGAATCACTGGACGGATCGCCATCAACCGCGATCAGTGGCAGCGCCGAATTGCCGGCGTAGCCCTGCGGATGTGGCCGCCAGACTTCCTCGCCGAGCTGCCTGATCTCGGCGAGCAGCCGTTCGGCGTCGAAGCGCAACGGGAATTGGACAAACGGGACCTGGAGTTTCATCGCCGCATTATCGCATTTCAGTGAGCGACTTTCGGGATGCCTTGTGGCACCCCGAAAAAGTCATGTCAGCAATACCGGGCGCTATTGGTAGACGTCGCCTCCGGTTGCGCGAAACTCGGCGGCTTTCTCGGCCATGCCTTCATCCAGCGCAACCTCGGCATCCAGCCCGTGCTCCTTGGCGTAGTCACGCACGTCCTGGGTGATCTTCATCGAACAGAACTTCGGGCCACACATCGAGCAGAAGTGCGCGGTCTTGTGCGCATCCTTGGGCAAGGTCTCGTCGTGGAATTCCTTGGCCTTTTCGGGATCGAGACCCAGGTTGAACTGATCGGCCCAGCGGAATTCGAAGCGTGCCTTGGACAAGGCGTTGTCGCGCGCCTGCGCGGTCGGATGGCCCTTGGCCAAGTCGGCAGCGTGGGCGGCAATCTTGTAGGTAACGATGCCGTCTCGCACGTCCTGCTTGTTCGGCAAACCGAGGTGCTCCTTCGGCGTGACGTAGCAGAGCATTGCCGTGCCGTACCAGCCGATCATTGCGGCACCGATCGCCGAAGTGATGTGGTCGTAGCCCGGTGCGATATCGGTGGTCAATGGCCCGAGGGTATAGAACGGCGCTTCGCCGCACTTCTCGAGCTGACGCTCCATGTTTTCCTTGATCAGGTGCATCGGCACATGGCCAGGGCCTTCGATCATGGTCTGCACATCGTGCTTCCAGGCGATCTGGGTGAGTTCGCCCAGCGTATCGAGCTCGGCGAACTGGGCGGCGTCGTTGGCATCAGCGATCGAACCGGGGCGCAAGCCATCGCCCAGAGAGAAGCTGACATCGTAGGCCTTCATGATTTCGCAGATTTCCTCGAAACGCTCGTAGAGGAAACTTTCCTTGTGATGCGACAGGCACCACTTGGCCATGATCGAGCCGCCACGCGAAACGATGCCGGTGACGCGCTTTGCCGTCAGGTGAATGAACGGCAGGCGTACGCCGGCGTGGATCGTGAAATAGTCGACGCCCTGCTCGGCCTGTTCAATCAGCGTGTCGCGATAGAGCTCCCAGGTCAGGTCCTCGGCGACACCGCCGACCTTTTCCAGCGCCTGGTAGATCGGCACCGTACCGATCGGCACCGGTGAGTTGCGGATGATCCATTCGCGCGTTTCGTGAATGTGCTTGCCGGTCGACAGGTCCATCACCGTGTCTCCGCCCCAGCGGATCGACCAGACCATCTTCTCGACTTCCTCGGCGATCGAGCTCGACAGCGCCGAGTTGCCGATATTGGCGTTGATCTTCACCAGGAAGTTGCGGCCGATGATCATCGGCTCGGACTCGGGATGATTGATGTTGTTCGGGATAATGGCGCGGCCACGGGCCACTTCATCGCGCACGAATTCCGGCGTGATCAGCTTTGGCAGCGAAGCGCCAAACGATTCGCCAGGATGCTGGTGCAGCAGATGCTGCTCGCGGATCTTTTCGAGGTTCTGGTTCTCGCGAATCGCGATGTATTCCATCTCGGGCGTGATGATGCCCTGCTTCGCGTAGTGCATCTGGGTGATGTTGCAACCGGACCTGGCCCGGCGCGGCATCGGCACGTTTGGAAAACGCACGTGATCGAGCTGATGTGCACCGGCATGCCTGCGCGTGAACGGCGAGGAAAATTCCGCCAGCGGCTCGCTGTCGCCTCGCGCTTCGATCCAGGCTGCGCGCAATGCCGGCAGGCCGGCGGCGAGATCGACACGATAGTCCGGATCGGTGTAGGGCCCCGAAGTGTCGTAGATGGCGAAAGGCGCATTTTTTTCGACACCAAAGGTACTGGGCGTGTCTTCGAGCACCACCTCGCGCATCGGCACGCGAATGTCCGCGCGCGAACCTTCCACGTGGATCTTGCGCGAACCGGGAATGGGCCGGGTAACGGACTCGGAAAGCTCGGCGGCTTCGGTCAACAAGGGATTGGGTACGGCATTCATCGCATGCATCCTTGGGTGATAAGGAGAAGCGACGGCGCCGAATGCCGGAACGAACCCGGCATCGAAGCTCCCTACGCCGGTGATGCCCGCAATGGGCGGCCGGATCAGGTTCGAAGGGACTCTCTCAGCCGACGATCGCCAGCACCCCCGCTTCAATCGCACATTGAAGCATGTTCGCCGCAGGCAGGCTAGGCATCAGGGATTGCCTGCGCATTCAGGCGCCCGGTTGCCTGGCAGGCCGGCTCTACTTGAGCAGACAGCAATCGCGTCTTGCGCCACAACGCGGCACAATGGTTGGCCAGTCCAAAGGAGCCAGCATGGATACCCAGCATCCAGACCTGCACCCCCTGTTCCAGGAACATCTCGAGATCCTGAAGTCGCGTACCGACACTGCGCTCCAGCGAGGCGGATTCGACCATCTGGTCATTCCGTCCGGCGCGGTTCGCTATCAGTTCCTCGACGACCGCGATTATCCGTTCTACGTCAATCCGCATTTCAAGCACTGGCTGCCGGTGACCCGCGCGCCCGGATCGTGGCTGGTCTACACGCCAGGACACCGACCCAAGCTTATTTTTCTGCAACCGGCCGACTACTGGCACGTGGTTCCAGAGGCACCTGCCGGATACTGGGTCGAGCATTTCGACATCATCACCATTCGCAATGCCGCCGAAGCACGCGCGCATTTGCCAGGCGATGCCACGCGTTGCGCGGTGATCGGTGAAGAGAATGCGGCCCTCGACTCCATGGTGCCGAACAACCCGCAGGGCGTGATCGACTACCTGCACTACCATCGCGTGGTCAAGACCGGATATGAGCTGGCCATGATGCGCGTCGCCAGCAAGATCGGGACACGCGCGCACCGCGCAGCCGAAGCTGCGTTTCGCGGCGGCGAGTCCGAATTCGGCATCCACATGGCCTATCTGGATGCGGCTCGCCAGACCGAAAACGAACTGCCCTACAGCAATATCATCGCACTCAATGAGCACGGCGCGATCCTGCACTACCATGACCTCAAGCACGCCCCGCCATCGCATCTGAACTCATTCCTGATCGACGCGGGTGCCAGCTTCCACGGCTACGCCAGCGACATCACCCGCACCTACGCGGGCAAGGATTGTGCGGAGTTCCAGGCCCTGATCAATGCAGTGGACGAAGTACAGAAAAACCTTTGCAGCAAGGTGCGTACCGGGCAGGAGTACGGGGCGCTGCATGTCGACGCCCATCACCAGCTGGCCGGGGTCTTGCACGATCACGGCTTCATCCGCATGAGCGCGCAGAGCGCCGTCGAATCCGGGGTTTCCGCGACATTCTTCCCGCATGGTCTCGGCCACCCGATCGGGCTGCAGGTGCATGACGTCGCCGGCTTTGCTGCTGATGACAAGGGGCAGACCATCGATCGGCCGGCCGGCCACCCCTATCTGCGCATGACGCGGAGCATCCAGCCCGGCGCCGTTGTCACGATCGAACCCGGCCTCTATTTCATCGACCTTTTGCTCGCCAAGCTGAAAGACCGGCCCGAAGGCAAGGATATCGCCTGGGACAAGATCGAGAAGTTCCACAAGTACGGCGGCATCCGCATTGAAGACGATGTCGCATGTACCGACGGTGATCCTGAAAACCTGACCCGCGACGCATTCGCCTTGCTCGACGGACGCTGATCCCGAGCTTTACCGACATCGGCCTTGCCCTTCACAAACGGCAAGGCCGACATGTCAGGCAACGATTCGGCGCCGTGATTCGTCATCCAGCTGGTACACGCGATCCAGAACCACACACGTTTGGGAGGAAATCATGACTCTTCATTCCCGTGTTTTCGCCTGGTTTTCCACTCTGGTCCTGATGACGCTGGTCAGCACGCATGCGCCACCGGCCATTGCCGTGGAAAAACCGCGCGTAGCGGTCGACTGGACTGACCCCGCGCAATTCAGCGAAATACTGAACCGGTCTGCGTTCAACCAGACCAATCCCGTGGTGTGGCTCGGCGAATTCGCATCGACGATCCGCCGCCACGCGCCTCGCGTGCTGAAGACGGGCCAATCGCTGTCGGTGACCATCACCGATGTAACGCTTGCCGGAACTGTCCAGTACGGACCGGGGGCCGTTGGCGTCCGCGTCGTCGGTTCCAACTCTCCTCCGCGAATCAAGTTGCGCTTCACGTTGACGAGTGCGGATGGCCAGGTCATCGACAACGGCGATCGCAACCTGAGCAATCCGGGCTTCATGTCGCCCCACTTTCCCAACAACGGCGACGCCTATCAATACGAAACCAGGTTGCTGACCGACTGGATGGACCAGGAATTTGGCAGGCATCAGAAGTAGCCCGCATCGACTTCACCGTCGCCGATCGGATCGGAGCCTCTCCGTCAGCGTTCGTCCGACCCCGACCAGGGGTCACGCGTGGCACTGCGCAGCCAGCCCAATCGATAGGCCGCTTCGCCGACCCATTCGTGGATGAGGGCTTCGGACTTGCGCAACGCCGTCGTCGAAGGAAGGTAGAAGCCGAAACTGTTCGCCTCCCTGGCCAGCGGGTCGGCAGCCCAGGCGCAGACATGGAATCCCGCCTGTTCGAAAGCATAGCCCGCTCGCGGCAGATGCAAGGCTGATGTAACCAGCCAGATGCGCCGATCGATGGCTGGCTCGAGGCCGGCCACGAACTCGGCGTTCTGCCATGTCGATCGAGACTGATCTTCGACCCGGATCGCATCAGGTGGCACGCCGAATTCCCTGGCCAGCTGCGCCATCAGCGCACTTTCGGAAACATCATGCTGGGCCGTTCCGCCAGACAGAATCATGCTCGCTCCATTCTGTCGCCTGAGACGATCGACGCCTGAAAACAGGCGCTGCATGCTTGCCTCACCGAGCGCAGAAAAATCCTCTGCGCTGCGGGGCCTGCGCGATGTTCCACCACCCAGCACGACGATGGTCGAGGGTGGCTCGCTCTCGCAGCCAGGCTCAACGTGCACTCTTGATTCCTGCCAGCGAACGAGCGAATTGGCCACGACAGGCAAACTCAGCATCAGGCAGGCCAGCAACGGAACCATTGCGCACAGGCGCGCCCATCGTGGAAGCCAGCGCCAGACCAGCAGCAGTAGCAGAGCCAGCAGCACGCCACTGCGCAAGGGCGAAACGAAAGTATTCAGCACGACAGCGCCGTGGTCGGGATCACAGCCGGAAACCCTGGTCAATGTCCGCTATTCCGGGCGGAAGCCCTGCTTCGGGCAGATCACGCGCCAGCAGCATGACGTTGAATTTCTCACCCATTTCGCCTGGCAAGGTCAGGCGCTTGATCTCCTGGGCCAGTCGATAGCAGCCGACCTCATCGGCACCTGCGCTGGATTGCTCGAACCGATTGGCGAGACCGGATGCAATCAGGAACCGTGCTTGCGATGCGTATCCGGCGACGGCGAACCCGGCCTGATTGCCAGCCTCCGCCAGCGCAGTGAAATCCACGAACGCGGTGATGTCCTGCAAGCCGGGCAGGATCAGTGCATCTGCATGCGCGCGATGCCGGTAATGACAGACAAGACTGCCTTCGTCGCGCTCCGGAAGATAGAAGAACTCCCGGGGATAGCCGTAGTCGATGAAGAGAGCAAGACCCGCCTCGAGACTGCCGAGCACGGCCTGCATCCAGTAAGGCAGTTGCGGAAGAACTTCCGAACGATAGCCATCAGCGAACGGGCTGCCGAGATCCCGCTCGATGTGACGGACCGCCGCACCGGTCAAGGCATCTGCCGGGCGATCCTGATACTCGAATTCTCCACGCGAACTGACCACCACATGCTCTTCGAAGACTTCACCCTCACGCAGGCAAAAGCGCGTGGTCGGCAGGGCATCGACTACTTCATTGGCAAACAGGACTCCACGCCAGGAATCTTCGGGCGGGCGATCCAGCCATTCGAAGCGATTGAACAGCGCATCCGGAAATGCGTTCTTCAGGCGCTCGCGCTGGCGATCACGCAGGTCGGCACTGGGCTCGAGGATACGGTAGCTTCGCGGCAAGGTGCGGGCATCGGAAAAGGCACGCATGGCTGCTTCGGCGAATGCACCACTACCACCGCCAAGTTCGACGAAGTCCGATTCCGGCCCCAGTTGTCGCAGGCAAGGCATCAGTGAATCGGCAATGGTCTGGGCGAACAGGGAGCCCAGCTCGGGTGCGGTGACGAAATCGCCAGCCGCGCCGAATTTCGTTCTCCCGGCGCTGTAGTAACCGAGCCCCGGCGCATACAGGCAACGCTCCATGAATCGCGAGAACGGCATCGGACCCTGGGCCAGAATTTCGGCGCGGATCAGCTCGATCAGCCCTTGCGAGTGAGCGAGTTCGAGGTCGGAAGGTGTCGGCAGGGTATTCACGGCTGGCCCGATGCGCCAAGTTGCGGCACTCTGCGCAGGATACCGACGTGCACGGAGAACACCAATGACGGATTCCACAAACGGCCGCCCGGTCGTGCTCGTAACCGGCGCGGCGCGGCGCGTCGGTGCAACCATCGCGCGCACCTTGCACGCCGCCGGTTACGACCTCGCCCTGCATTGCCGAAGTTCGCGCGATGAACTCGATCAGTTGATCAGGGAGCTCGAACTGGCGCGTGATTCGAGTACGCTGGCCCTGCAGGCCGATCTCGCCGCTTTCGACGGCCTGCCCGACCTGGTCAATGACACCATGGAGCGGTTTGGCCGACTCGATGGTCTGGTCAATAATGCCTCGGCGTTTTATGCCACCGAGCTGGGCAGCGTCACCCAGGATCAATGGGACGAGCTGTTTGCCTCGAACGCGCGCGCACCCTTTTTCCTCGCCCAGGCCGCAGCCGGCCATTTGCGCGACCGCGCGGGCTCGATCGTCAACCTGCTTGATATCTATGCCGAGCGGCCGCTCAAGGGATACCCCGTCTATTGCATGGCCAAGGCCGCGCAGGCGGCCATGACCCGCGCACTTGCCCAGGAACTTGGACCCGAAGTTCGCGTGAACGGCGTGGCCCCGGGCGCCGTGATGTGGCCCGAAGCGGGTAATACCTATGCCAGGAAGGACGAGATCATCGCGCGCACGCCACTCAAGCGCGCTGGCAGTGCCGAAGACGTCGCCTCTGCCGTGTTGTGGCTGCTGCGCGATGCGCAATTCGTGACCGGGGAAATCATCAACGTCGACGGCGGGCGCTCGCTCGCCGTCTGATCCCGGAGAGCACCGCCCCAAACGGGCCAACAACGAAGCGGAAACGTAAGGACCGATGCCAAGAATGCGCATCGGTTCTGGCCGGCCTCCCGCGAAGCAGAAGCGAGGCGGAATCACGAGCGCCGACTTCGGAACTTGCGCTGCGCTTCAGCACTTGTGCCTTCTGCCCTGCCTGTTCCCCACTCCCCCTTCTCTATTCTCTTTTCAAGCCTTGACCTTGAAAGCACCGGCAACCAGTCCCTTGTCAAAGCCTTCGCCCGCGTCACCTTCGGTGGCAAAGCGGTAGAGAGCGGCCGCATAGACACCTTGCAAGGCGGCCTGGATAAGGATCAGCAGCAGGAAAACGATGACCACGGCAACAATCGTGGTGATCGTGATAGCGAGGATGCCGCTGGAAATGGCCAGCGCAATCAAGCCGCCGCCAATCAGGGCAAAGGCAAAGATGGCCAGTCCGAATACGATGCCGATGCCGCCCGTTCCAATCAGGTTCTGGCCCCAGGTCTTCTTGAGAAGTTCCGCGCTGCGCTTTACCGCATCGATCGGTCCGATGTCCTGGCTGACCAGCACCGGTACGACGAGGAAGGAAGCCACCGTCCAGGCCAATCCGATCATGCCGATGACAAAGCGACCGATGAATCCGGCACGTTCCTGCAATGCGCGCAATGCAACACCCACGGTTGCCGCGATCACCGCATAGCCGAGAATCGCCGGAAGTTTCGAACGCGCAATGCGGAATCCGTCAGCCACGGTTGGATCACCGCCATCGAGGCGGATCATCGCCGCGCCGATCAGGGCGGCATTGAAAAAGATGATGACGAAATACTGGACGACGTAGAACGCGAACAGCATGACGTAAAGCAGGGGATTGGCACCTTCTTCATCCATGCCGGCGAACAGGCCACCAAGCACGGCGGGAACGAAGAAACTCGCCGCAACAATGATGCAGCAGATTGCCGACAGCAGCGGGAATATCAACAACTCCTTGTCGGAGCGAAGCACGGAGGCGCTGGATTTCACCAGTTCCCAGCTATGCGAAAACTTCTCGAACATTTCAACTTCCTGTGTGGTTACCGTTGGCACCGCGATGCAGGGTTCCAGTATAGCCGCGGCTGATTGAAGGCGAAACGCGGCGAGGCGCACGACCATCAGCAGAGCCTGGCAAATCCTTCATTCGCACCACCCCGGACTGCCGTCGTCCCGGCGCAGGCGTAGACCCGGGTCCACGGCAAGAGAAGCTGGCAATCCAATCCGGGCAGTCGGCGACGCCGCGTGGCTTGTTCTCCTGACGTGGCGGATCAGGAACTGGACAAGCGAGTTGATCCGTTGGCAAACGGGCAAAGTTCCATTGCTCTCCTAGTCGAGAGGCACGCACTCCATGGGAACGTCATGATCAGGATGCGAGCGCCAGAGTTCGCCCATCGTCTTTCCCGTCAGCGGATGCACGACATCACTGGCGATTCGGACCAGCGGTGCAAGCACGAAGGCATGCTTCAGTTCGTCGCGCGGAACCTGCAAATGTCCCGGTCCGTCGACTACCTGCTCACCAAACAACACGATATCCACATCCAGCGTCCGACTCGAAAAACGCGGCACGTCACGGCGACGGCCATGGCGATCTTCAAGTGCGTGCAGCCACTGATCGAGTTCGAGCACGCTGCAGTCGGCATCAAGTCCGACTGCAAGATTGACGAAAGCCGGCCCTTCGAACCCGATCGCTTCGGTACGGTATCCCGGCGAAACATCAAGGCTGCCGAACCGAGTGCGCAACTCGGCCAGTGCCGCGCGCAGGTTTCGTTCCGGATCGATGTTGGAGCCCAGGCTCAGGTAGACGCGTGTCACGCCCCGTTTGTCCCGTTCGAATCCGGCTTCCTGTCCAGGCTCATCAGGGCTTCGCGCAGGTCACCCCCGCCGGGCTTCTGGTAGAGGCGCAAGCCAAAGTCGGGCAGGATCGCGATCAAGTGGTCGAATATGTCGGACAGGATGCCTTCGTACTCGCTCCATGCCGTGGTTCGGGTGAAGCAATAGAGTTCAAGCGGAATGCCTTCTCCCTTGGCATCGAGCTGGCGCACGATCAGCGTCATGTCCTGACGGATGCCGGGATGCGCTTTCAGATAGGCCAGTGCATAGGCGCGAAACGTGCCGAGGTTGGTCAGGCGCTGCTGGTTGAGCGGAAACCGTCCGGCTTCACCAAGCTTGACGTTGAAGCTCGATACCTCAACGGACTTTCCGGCCAGATAATCGCGCAGGACCAGCGATTCGGACATCTTCGTGATGTCTTCCTCGTTGAGGAAGTGCACGCTGCCCGCGTCAATCAGCAGGGAACGCTTGATGCGACGACCGCCCGCTTCTGACATGCCACGCCAGTTCTTGAACGGATCCGTGATCAGTTTCCAGGTCGGAATCGTGGTGATCGTCTTGTCCCAGTTCTGCACCTTGACCGTATGCAGTGCAATGTCGATCACGTCGCCATCTGCACCTGCGGCAGGCACCTCGATCCAGTCTCCGACATGCAGCATGTCGTTCGTGGTCAGCTGCACGCCGGCAACGAAACCGAGGATGGTGTCCTTGAAGACCAGCAGGAGAATCGCAGACAGCGCGCCCAGTCCAGACAGGAGGATCAGGGGTGACCGATCGATCAGTATCGCCACGACCACCACGGCACCGACGATGTAGATCGCGATCTTGATGAATTGCACATAGGTCTTGA
Organism: Dokdonella sp.; assembly: GCF_049593775.1. Taxonomy (GTDB): domain Bacteria; phylum Pseudomonadota; class Gammaproteobacteria; order Xanthomonadales; family Rhodanobacteraceae; genus Dokdonella. Next base: position 11,734 of record NZ_JBAWHJ010000133.1, read on the forward strand.
TTGATCGCCTGCCGCCGGACTTGCGGCTGTAAATGTCTTCCAGCGCATTGAGTGCCGAACCGAAAGCCAGCATCAGGAACACGATCGTGCATGCCAGGGCGATGTTTCTCACCAGCAGGTCAACCGCATCCGGCACGCCTGGCACGAAGCCGATGCCGAACTGGACGATCAGGGTGGGAGCAATGCGGGTGATCTGGCGCAGCGTGCCGTGCTCGACGAGCACGTCGTCCCAGGTCCAGGTGGTCCTCAGGGCAAAAGCCCGGAAGCCGCGGAGCAGCGCCCGGCGCGCCACCGTTGCCGTCAGCCAGGCAAGAAGAGCCAGGGCAAACAGGCCGCCAAGTGTGTGTGCCAGCGGGTTTGCCAGCCATTCGGTCAGTTGTTCCATCCCCAGCCTCTCATTGGTTGTCGATCAGGAAATCAGGTTTGGGCTATCGCAGCGATCCCAAGCCGTGTCTACAATGGCAAACCAGATCGACCGCAGTTTCAACCATGACCTATTGTGTGGGTATCCACGTCGACGGCGGCCTCGTGCTTGCTTCCGACACGCGCACCAGCGCTTCATTCGACGATATTCGTACCTACGGCAAGATGCACGTCTTCGAGAAGCCGGGCGAATGCGTGTTCGTATTGATGTCGGCAGGCAACCTTGCCACGACCCAGGCCGTGATGGCGACCCTGCGTCGCGATATCGAGAATCCGGATTCGGAATTCAGCCTGTTCAAGGCAGGTCGTCTGTATGAGGTAGCGGACTACATCGGTCGGGTGCTGGTGGCCAACCAGGCACAGATCAGCGAAAGCGCTCAGCAAAGTGGCGTCAGCGTCGAGGCAACCCTGATTCTTGGCGGCCAGATTGCCGGTGGTGAGGCCGCGATTCGCCTGATCTATCCGCTAGGCAACTGGATCAATGCCTCTCCGGAAACACCATATTTGCAAATTGGCGAGTCCAAGTATGGCAAGCCGATTCTTGATCGCATCATCGATCGCGATACCTCACTGGAAGATGCCGCCCGCTGCGCACTCGTCTCGATCGATTCGACGATCCGCTCGAACGTATCGGTAGGCCTGCCAATCGATCTGGCCATGATTCGGGACGGAGAGCTTCGCGTCGCCCAGCAAATCCGCATTGACGAAGACACGCCTTTCTTCGCCGAAATCCGCACCAGCTGGGCGGAAAAGCTGACCGAAGCCATACACAGCTTGCCGCCATTTCCATGGGAATCCGCGGCAAGCAGCGACTGAACACGGCGCAGCAGCCTGGAAACCGTTTCGGCTGTTGCAGCGTCGTGCAACAACGACGGAACAAGTTTCGCCAGTCCGGCTTTTCAGGCGCGTGCGCGTTCGATCTGCACGCCTACCGATTTTGACCCGCGCACTGCGCCCGGCTTGGCCAGCCGCAGGCGTACATGTTCGACGCCGAATTCATCGAGAATGATCGCCGCACACTGCTCGGCCAGGGTCTCGACGAGCTGGAACTCGGACGCCTCGACGAACGCGATCAGACGCTTTGACACCGACTTGTAGTTGAGCGTGTCCTCGATATTGTCAGTCGCAGCCGGACGTCTGTTGTCAAAGCGCATTTCGATATCCAGCGCGACGGTCTGGCGGATGCGCCGTTCCCAGTCATAGATTCCAATGACGGTGTCGATGCGAAGATCTTCGATGAAGACGATATCCATGGAGTCAATTCGGTTCAGTGGTTGCAGGTATGTCGGCTGATCATCGTTCAGGTCAGCGCAGACAGGGTTTCCAGGTCCCAGCGGGGAAACACCTTGATCTGTGGATCATTGTGCTGCCCGGCCGCGAGGCGAATCGCACCAGCAAGGGCGATCATCGCGCCATTGTCAGTGCAGAATTCCAGACGCGGGAAATAGGTCTGGAATCCATCTGCGCCGGCAGCCTGGGCCAAACGGGCGCGCAGGCGCTTGTTGGCGCCGACACCGCCAGCAATGACAAGGCGTTTCGCTCCCGTTGCGGTCATCGCCCGCCGGCACTTGATGACCAGGGTGTCGACGATGGCCTCCTCGAAATCCCTGGCGATGGCCGCGCGCGTGGAATCAGCCTGATCACTGCGCTGCCAGGCCAGCAGGACCTGGGTCTTGAGCCCGGAGAAGCTGAAGTCCAGCCCTGGACGGTCGGTCATCGGCCGGGTGAAGCGAAACTGGCCCGGCTCGGCCGTTTCAGCCAGCCTGGCCAGGGTGGGACCGCCCGGATAGGGCAAGCCCATCAACTTGGCAGTCTTGTCGAAAGCCTCGCCGGCCGCGTCATCAAGGGTGTCGCCAAGCAGGCGATAGCAGCCAATGGCCTCGACTTCGATCAGCATGGAGTGACCGCCCGAGACCAGCAATGCCACGAACGGAGGCTCCGGGGGCTCATCCTCCAGCATCGGTGCGAGCAGGTGGCCCTCCATGTGATGTACGCCAATAGCCGGAATTTCCAGCGCCCAGGCCAGCGAACGGGCCGCTGCGGCGCCGACCAGCAAGGCGCCGACCAGGCCGGGACCGGCGGTGTAGGCGACCCCGGCCAGATCCGCAACAACCATCCCGGATTCAGCAAGAGTCTGCCGGATCAGAGGCATCAGCTTGCGAACATGGTCGCGGGACGCCAGCTCCGGAACCACCCCGCCATATTCGGCGTGAAGGTCGATCTGGCTATACAGGGCGTGGGCCAGCAGGCCCCGTGAGCGGTCGTATACGGCCACCCCTGTTTCGTCACAGGAGGTCTCGATGCCAAGCACCGGACCATGTTTTGCATTGCTCGTTGCCATGAAATAGAATGCGCGGCTCGCCCGAGAGCCCGGGTGTCGAGTTTAACAGCGGAGAGACTATGCCAAGCGTCAAAGTTCGCGAGAACGAACCATTCGAATTTGCCCTGCGCCGTTTCAAGCGCACCTGTGAAAAAGCCGGCGTGCTGGCTGAAGTGCGGAAACGCGAGTTTTACGAGAAGCCGACCCAGGAACGCAAGCGCAAGCGCGCGGCTGCGGTCAAGCGCCATCTGCGCCGCGTCTCCCGCGACGTCACCAAGCGTCAACGCATGTATTGATCGACGGGTCATGCGATCGCCAAGGCGATTCGCGAGACCAGTCGATCGCTGCTCCGGCTTCATTGCGGACCAGCAACATCCGGGCTGATACTTTCGGCCGGCTCTGCCCAAGCAGCGCCGGCCGTTTGTGTTTCCGGCAACTGAGGAAGGAGTGTCGAATCTGGCAGGAATCGATTCAAGGAATCGGAATCCCGGGCCTGTTTCACTTGCTTCTATTGCTTCCCACGCCAAGCCAACCCAGCTCATACCCAGACGAGGTGCACGATGTCACTCAAAGCCCGCATCACCGATGACATGAAGGCCGCCATGCGCGCGGGCGAGAAGGATCGTCTTGGCGTCATCCGGCTGATCCTGGCTGCGCTCAAGCAGCGTGAGGTCGACGAACGCATCGAACTGGATGACGCTCAGGTCCTGGCCATTCTTGAGAAAATGCTCAAGCAGCGTCGCGATTCGATCGAGCAATACACCGCTGCGAATCGAGAAGACCTCGCCGCAGTCGAGCGCGCCGAAGTCGAAATCGTCCAGACCTACCTCCCCGAGCCCCTGTCTGCCGCGGAACTTGAGCAGATCGTAGCCAAGGCCATCACCGATTCCGGTGCCACAAGCGCACGCGAGATGGGCAAGGTAATCGGGCTGGTCAAACCGCAGGTCAGCGGCCGCGCCGACATGGGCCAGATCTCGGAAATGATCAAGGCGAGACTGGCGTAGCGAGCCTGGATTCGGGAAACCAGTTTCCTTCTCCCCTCGCCAGAAGGTGCCCGCAGGGCAGATGACGACTGCATGGATGCAGGAGGCAGAGCTACGCAAGGAGCAGTTGCCGAGGGTGCGCATGTGCCCAACCGCCTGACGAAACCCGATACTGCTCGCTCCGCCCGAACCCTCATCCGTCGCCTCACGACACCTTCCCCCCGAGGGGAGAAGGAAAAACGATCGACCCGCTCACCGCTACACTACCCCCCATGGCTGGCCGCATTCCCGAACGCTTCATTGACGATCTCCTGACCCGCATCGATATCGTCGATGTGATCCAGGAGCGGGTCACCTTGAAGAAAGCGGGTCGTGACTGGTCGGCGCGTTGCCCGTTCCACGACGAGCGCTCGCCTTCATTTACGGTCAGCCCGGCCAAGCAGTTCTATCATTGCTTCGGTTGTGGCGCACACGGCAGCGCTATCCGCTTCCTGATGGACTACGACCGCCTCGAATTTCCAGATGCGATCGAGGAGCTGGCTGGCCGCGCCGGCCTCAAGGTCGAGTATGAGGGCGGCCAGCCTGACAAGCCTCGTGAAGACGTCTCCGACCTGTACGCCCTGCTTGATGCCGCCGCATCGTTTTTTCGCGAGCAGCTCGCCAGCAGCTCCCAAGCTCGAGAATACTTCAACAAGCGCGGCCTCGATTCGGCCACGCTGGAGCGTTTCAACCTTGGCTTTGCGCCCAACCAGTGGGACGCACTGAAGAACGCACTCGGCACTTCCCCCAAGCGCGTCGCCCTGCTCGACAAGGCCGGGATGCTTTCCAGCGGAGAGCGTGGCGGCAAGTACGATCGCTTCCGTGACCGCGTGATGTTCCCTATCCTCGATCGTCGCGGACGCACCATCGCGTTCGGCGGCCGGGTGATGGGCAAGGACGACGGGCCCAAGTATCTCAATTCACCCGAGACACCTCTCTTCCACAAGGGTCGCGAGCTGTTCGGCTTGTGGCAGGTACGCGATGCCAACCAGAAGATTGCCCGCCTGCTCGTAGTCGAGGGCTACATGGATGTGATCGCCCTGCACCAGTACGGCATCACCCAGGCGGTCGCCACGCTGGGGACGGCGACGACCAGCGACCACGCGGAGATCCTGTTCCGCAACTCGGCCGACGTCTATTTCTGCTTTGACGGCGACCGCGCGGGTCGCCAGGCAGCATGGCGGGCTGTCGAATCCGTGTTGCCGCGCATGCGCGACGGCCGCCAGGCCTGGTTCCTGTTCGTGCCCGACGGAGAAGATCCCGATTCACTGATCCGCAAGGAAGGTGTCGACGGATTCGAAGAGCGCCTGAAGCTTGCCACGCCACTGAGCGAATTCTTTTTCGCAGAAACCGGCAAGGACGTGAATCTGTCCAGCATTGACGGCAAGGCACGCCTGGCCGAGCGCGCCAGGCCGTTGATTGGCCAGATACCCGATGGCGCTTTTCGTGACCTGATGTATGCCGAACTCGAACGCCTCAGCGGTGCCAGGACCATGAGCGTCGCGAGCGCCTCGCCCGGAACAGGCGCGCGCGCTGGTGGGCCTGCACGACCGGCACAGCGCTCCCTGGTTCGTACCGCAGTCGCCCTGCTCGTACAGAACCCAACATTTGCGGCGGATATCGAGCCGCCTTGGACGTTCTCGGAACTTCAACAGCCCGGCATTCCACTGCTGCTAGATCTGATCAAGCTCTGCCGGGAGCGGCCATCGCTGACTACCGGCAGCCTGCTTGAACACTACGCCGGACGCGAGGAAGCGGCTCCATTGAACAAGCTGGCGACGATGGACCTCCTTGTCGACGTCGATCAGGGGCGTGCAGATTTCCTTGGTGCCATTGCCCAATTGGACGTCCAGACGTCTCAACAAAGACTCGACGACCTGATCGCACGCCAGCTTGAAGGCCGTTTGTCCGACGTTGAGCGCGACGAATTGCGCAGCCTGATGGCCAACAAGCCGGCACATCGACGAAAGTAGACAGTTGCAGTTGAAACGTTGACTTGACAACAACATGCCGCTTCATATCAACTTGCTGCATGTGCACAATTTCGATGACTACGACGATTACGACGCCCCTCCGGGTGCGGTCAGTCGTGCGCAGTTAGTTTCCATCGCAACGACCCCGCAGCTCGAAGAGGCTGCGGGAGGTACGCTCCCCCAGCTCGACGAACCACGGGGCCACCAATCGGAGGCTCGATGAGTCCGTTTGCAAGACTGTCAGCAACGCTCGCCGCTACGCGTCACAACATAGCCAGCCGGCCGCAGGGAGACGATCAAGTCGTCACCGCACACAAGTTCGGCGGTTCATCGCTGGCCGATGCGGAATGCTTTCGCCGGGTCACGGGCATCCTCCTCGAACGCGGCGATGCTGTGCAGGTCACGGTGGTTTCTGCCATGCAGGGAGTCACCAATAGCCTGATCAAGATGGCCGAAGCAGCAGCAGCCAAGGATGCCGCCTGGCAAGAGCAGTGGAACCGCTTGCGCGAGCGACATCTTGAAACTGCACGTGATTTGCTCGGCGATCAATCGGGGGCATTGCGTATCTGGCTCGAATCCCGTCATGCCGATCTCGCCGACACGCTGAAGGCTCTTGCCGTGCTCGGAATACCGGCACGCGAGGCGCTGGATGCAATCCAGGGGCTGGGTGAGGTCTGGTCGGCGCATTTGCTGCGCGCCACGATCGAGTCCCAGGGCCACGAATGCGCCCTGCTCGATGCGCGCGATGTCGTGGTGGTGGGCCAGGGCGAACTGGGCGTTGCGGTCGACTGGTCGGCAAGTGCGATTCGGCTTGCCGATTGGCGCGCGAATCACCCACAGCGTCGTGTCGTCATTACCGGATTCGTCGCCCGTGACCGCGAAGGCCGGCCGACCACGCTCGGTCGCAATGGCAGCGATTTCTCCGGGGCGATATTCGCCGCCCTGTTCGAGGCGAACGAGCTGCATATCTGGACCGATGTCGACGGCGTGCTTTCTGCCGATCCGCGTCTCGTGCCGGAAGCCGTTTCTCTCGATGCGCTCTCCTACGAGGAGGCCTGCGAACTCGCCTACTTCGGGGCCAAGGTCATACATCCGCAAACCATGCTGCCTGCCATGGCGCTGGGCTTGCCGATCCATATCCGCAACACATTCAGGCCAGCGCATCCCGGCACGCGGATCGCAACGTCGGGAGAATCCGCGCAAGGGCCTGTTCGCGGGCTTTCGCTCGCTGACGAACTGGCCATCGTCAACGTCGAAGGTGCCGGCATGATCGGCGTCCCCGGTACCGCCGAGCGCGTTTTCGCCGCCTTGCGCGATGCCAGGGTTTCGGTGGTGATGATTTCACAGGGTTCTTCCGAGCATTCGATCTGTCTGGTCGTGCGCGCTGCCGATTGTTCGCGCGCCGAGTCAGCGCTGGAAGCAGCGTTCAGCCGCGAACTCAGCCAGGGCCAGATCCAGGCGATTGCGGTTACACGTGACATCAGCGTGCTGGCAGCGGTCGGTGATCGCATGGCAGGTACACCCGGCGTTGCTGCACGGCTGTTCGCGACGCTTGCTCGGGCCCAGGTCAATATCCGCGCGATCGCCCAGGGTGCTTCGGAACGCAACATTTCGGTGGCCGTGGCCAGTGCCGATGCGCCTCGCGCCTTGCGCGCCGCGCACGCCGGATTCTGGCTGTCACCACAAACGCTGTCGGTCGGCGTGATCGGCCCCGGCAACGTAGGCCGTGCGTTGCTCGACCAGTTGCGCGAGGCAATACCGCGCCTGCGCCGCGAAGCCAATCTAGACCTGCGCGTGCGTGCAATCGCCTCAAGCAGCAAGCTGCTGGTCAGCGAACGTGGCGACCTCGCAGCAGACTGGTCCGCACAACTCGCGTCGAGCAATCTCGGTGCGGATTTCGACGCGCTCACCCGCCATGTACATGCTGCCCACCTGCCGCATGCCGTCATCATCGATTGCAGCGCCAGCAATGAAGTGGCGGATCACTACCCGGCATGGCTCGGTGCAGGCATCCATGTCATCACCCCCAACAAGCAGGCCGGATCCGGGCCGCTGTCGCGCTGGCAAGCCATCCGCGATTCACGCATGGCAGGCGGCGGGCGCTGGCGCTACGAGGCCACCGTGGGTGCGGGCCTGCCGGTGATCTCGACCCTGCGTGACCTGCTCGATACCGGGGATGAGCTCATCGCTATCGAAGGCATCCTTTCCGGGACGCTGGCCTGGCTTTTCAATCGCTATGATGGCAGCCAGCCCTTTTCGGCACTCGTGCGTGAGGCACTTGCGCTCGGGTATACCGAACCCGACCCGCGCGATGATCTGTCCGGGCTCGATGTCGCGCGCAAGCTCGTTATCCTCGCGCGTGAAGCCGGGCAGTCGCTGGAGCTGGCCGATGTCGAGGTGCGCGGACTGGTGCCGGCGGAGCTACTTGTACTCGACAAGGACGAGGCCATAGCCGCCCTGGACAAACTCGATGCCGGCATTGCGAAGGATTTCGAATCTGCGCGTTCCAATGGTTGCGTCCTGCGCTATGTCGCGCGTCTCGACAGCGAGGGCAAGGCCAGCGTGGGTCTCGTCGAGCTGCCAGATTCACATGCCTTCGCCAACCTGCGTCTGACCGACAACAGCGTGCAGTTCACCACCCGGCGCTATGCGGAAAACCCACTGATCGTGCAAGGCCCCGGAGCCGGTCGCGATGTAACGGCCGCCGGCATCTTCGCCGACCTGCTGAGACTCGGGTCGGCGCTTGGAGCACGCCTGTGAGTGCATCAACGGCCTTCGCTCCTGCCAGCATCGGCAACGTCGCCGTCGGCTTCGACATTCTCGGCCAGAGCATCGCCGGCGTGGGTGATCGTGCCACTGTTCAGCGCATCGACGAACCCACGGTGCTCATCGAGGCGATTCGCGGTTGTGTGCGCGGCCTGCCAACCGCGGCAATGCAGAACACCGCCGGCCGTGCCCTGATCGCAATGCGCGAAGCACTCGAGCTGCCCTTTGGGTTCAGCATGGAGCTGGACAAGGGCATCGCACTCGGATCGGGCATGGGCGGGTCCGCGGCATCCAGTGTTGCCGCACTGGTCGCGGCCAATGCATTGCTTGACCAGCCGCTATCCATGGCGGCGCTCTACCCGTTCGCGCTGGAGGGTGAAGCCGTCGCCAGCGGCAGCCGACATGGCGACAATGTCGGACCCATGCTGCTCGGTGGCCTGGTGCTCGCGGCGCACGGTCGACTGCTACGCATTCAGGTTCCGGATGCATGGCATAGCGTGGTGGTTCATCCTGATGCCGTGCTTGAAACGCGGCGAGCTCGCGAAGTCCTGCAATCGAACTACGCGCTTGCCGAGTTCGTCGAGCAAAGCGCCAGCCTGGCCCTGGTGCTTTGCGGCTGCCATCGTGGCGATGCAGATCTCGTCCGCGCCGGCCTCGCGGACGTACTGATCGAACCGCGTCGCGCATCCCTGATCCGCGGCTTCCAGGCCGTGAAGCAGGCGGCCCTGGCGCACGATGCTATGGGTGCCTCGATCTCCGGTGCAGGACCCAGTGTCTTCGCCTGGTTTGAAGATCACGCCAGCGCCCAGGCGGCAGCAGCGTCCATGTGCGCGGCGTTTGAGGAAGCGGGCCTTGCCAGTCAAGCCTATCTCTCGCCAATCAATGGGCCTGCGGCGAGGGTAGTTGCATGAAGTTCGCCAGCACCCGCGACAGCTCCGTTTCCGTGGATCTCAGCAGCGCCCTGATTGCGGGCCTTGCGACCGACGGTGGCCTGTACGTGCCGCACGAATTGCCAAGCCTGTCGGCAGCGGATTTCGATGGCAGGGAATCGATCGCATCAGTCGCCACGCGCTTGCTGCATCCGTTTTTCGATGGCGATCTGCTGGCCGGGGATCTTGGCGCAATCTGCTGCGAGGCTTTCGACTTTCCCGCGCCACTGCGGACCTTGCACGACGATCACACCCATTTGCTGGAACTTTTTCACGGACCGACGGCCGCGTTCAAGGATTTTGGCGCGCGCTTCCTTGCGGCCTGCATGAAGCGCCTGCGCAAGCACGGCGAACCTCCACTGACGATCCTCGTCGCTACTTCTGGCGACACCGGCGCCGCCGTAGCAGCGGCTTTTCATGGCCTGCCCAATCTGCGCGTGGTCGTCCTCTATCCGGATGGCCGGGTATCTCCGCGCCAGGCGCATCAACTGGGATGCTTTGGCGACAATGTCATCGCCCTGCGCGTGGCTGGCAGCTTCGATGATTGCCAGCGCCTGGTGAAACAGGCCTTGTCCGACCGCGAACTGCAGAAGGACATCCCGCTGAGTTCGGCCAACAGCATCAGCCTCGGCCGGCTGTTGCCGCAGATGTCCTACTACGCGCATGCCGCGTTGGGGCACTGGCGCCGCATGGCTACGCCACTGAACTTTGTCATACCGACAGGCAATCTCGGCAATGCGCTGGCAGCAGTGATCGCGCGCGCTTGCGGACTGCCCATAGGGGAAATCGCGCTTGCCACAAATGCCAACCGAGTCCTGCCTGCTTTCTTCTCGGGTGCCGAATACGCGCCACAAGCCAGCATCGCCACCCTTGCCAACGCCATGGATGTCGGCGCACCGAGCAACTTCGAGCGCGTTCGCTGGCTATACCCGGACGAAGTCGCACTACGCTTGGCATTCAGGGTGCAAGCTGTCGATGACAACGCCATTCGCGTGGCGATCAGGACAGCGGCCGATATTCATGGAGAAGTACTTTGCCCGCACACGGCTTGTGCGGCGCATGTGCTCGAGTCCCTGCGTGCAGAAGGCGCCGAGGGTGAATGGGCGATCGTTGCTACTGCGCACCCGGCCAAATTCGAGCAGATTGTCGAACCCCTGGTCGGGCACCCCGTCGAGCTGCCCGAGGCATTGGCCAGGCTGCTTGATCGCCCTGCCCATGCCGAACCCGTAGCCGCGGACTATGTGACTTTCGCCGAAATCCTCAGGCGAGGTTGACCCGGCCCCGAGCAAATCCGGGTTGCGCACGCGCGATCAGGTGACGGCATGCGGGAAGGGCCAAAGCCGGAAGCGGGCGGTATCATCGCCGGACTGGTCAGGCCAGTCCGGAATGCGCCGTCTTTGCCTGCGCGCCGGGCGCCAAGGAACTGAAAAACCGGCCTGCATTCGGGCTTTCAAAAGCGGCGGGCGGCGACAAATGGCATTGGCCGCGGGCTCCTGAAACGCCCGGAGGTGCCGAAACTGCCCCTACCGGACACCCAAACCGCTCGGCCCGCACCGTTTCCCGATCGACGTGCCGGGTCACGCCAGGATTCGGCACAAGGCCACCTGACTTGCAGCTTGTGCCGGCAAGTCTTTGTTATAAAAACATTTTTCTCTGCTCCGTGTTCACGTTTCGCACAGATGACAGTTCAATGCAAGACAGGACGCAAGATTTTTTCGTTCATCCAGTCGCTTTGTAGAACAATCATCTGTACAGTGTGCGAACTGTGTTTGCCAGGGTCACTGTAAATCGTGGCCCGATGTGGTCGAAAATCACGATTCCATCGTTCCGATTGCGCGCTCCTCAGCAACCTCAGTCTCGACCCACGGGGAGTCCCGGGTCGTGAATACCATTTTCTTTTGAGTTGTTAGGAGTTAGATATGTCCAATCGTCAGAACGGTACCGTCAAGTGGTTCAATGATGCCAAAGGCTTCGGCTTCATTACCCCGGAAAGCGGCCCCGACCTGTTCGTGCATTTCCGTTCAATCCAGGGCAGCGGCTTCAAGTCCCTGCAGGAAGGCCAGCGCGTGACGTTCGTCGCAGTGCAGGGCCAGAAGGGCATGCAGGCCGACGAAGTTCAGGTAGCCTGAACTTCGCGCCATAGCGAAACAAGAAACCCCGGGTGGCAACACCCGGGGTTTTTTCTTGTCTGCGATTTCTGTCTGGACTGAATGTTCAGCCTGAAGCGAAGGACGCTGTCAGCCCAGGCGGGCCTTCCTTTTCTACAGCGGATCGAAGCCATCCACGAACAGGATGTCACTGCCGGAAGTGCACATACCGGGCATCTGGGTGTGAGTCACGCGGATATCGTCCAGCCACCAGCCTTCGCCGCCGACACCTCCGTCCGTGCCAAAACTCCAGCGAAGCTTGACCGCCTGGCCCGCGAAGCTGCCGAGATCGAACTGCTTCTGCGCCCAGTTGAGGCTGGTGCCCGTGAAGGCGCCCGTTCCCAATGGAAAGCCGCATGCGTTGCCGGTTTGCGAGATGGTCGAGGGGTAGCCACCCAGCGGGGTCAGCAACTGCCAGCTCTGGCCGTCGTCAATCGAGATTTGCACGAGACCACCATCGTAGTTCGCTTCGATACCGTATCGCGTCCAGAACTCGAGCACTGGAGCAGCCCCGCTGGTCAGCTGGATGGTATCCGTGCCGATCGACAGACACTCCGAATCGTTGTAGCCGGAATGGTAGCTTCTGGCTCCGCTGTGCGCCTCGTCGTCCACGACCTCCCAGGCAACGTGCGCTGGTGCGCTGATGTTCTGGATGCCCGCCAGATCGACATTCCCGGACAGGATGGGGGTGCCCAGTTCGGCGCCGCTGAAAAAGTCGCCATCACTGAGCGGCCCAGCAGCATGCGCCGTCAAGCGGACCCCGTTGCTGTCGACGCTGCCATTGCCAATGTCGAGCGCGCGGACGACATAGGTGTAGGCCGTGCCTTGGTCAACCATCGAGTCGGTCCAGGCCAGGCCGGGAATGGCCGATGCGATGCGATCAGCCGGCGATGGAACAAAACTGGAATCCTCGGATCGGAAGACTTCATAGCTGGCCATAGACCCGCAGTAGGATTGCGCGGACTGCCAGGCCAGGTCGATGGCACAGGCCGCCATCGCTGCGGACTCGACACTGGCTATGCCACTGAAAGCCGGTGGCGCCGTGCATGTGCCGCTGGTTGAGGCCTCGACGCAAGTCGTCGGTGCCGCCGAACACTGGCCAGACTCGGCCACCGCACGCACGCGATAACCGTAGGTCACGCTACCGGATGCATTGGTGTCGCTGAATCCCGGAGCCAGCAGACCGGACGCGATGGTCTCGCTGGCGCTACCACCACAGCCGCCAAGAATGCGGTCGACCGAATAACTTGCTCCGCTGGTCGCACTGGCATTCCAGTCAAGGTCGATACGGTTGTCGCCGTTGGCCGTGGCGAGTACACCACTTGCCGCATCGGGCGCGGCACAAAGATCCGGCGCGACGATGAACAAGCCGCGATTCATGTCACTGATACCGACCAGACCACTCGCGTAGTACGGATAGTTGCTCCAGGTTCCACCATAGTTGGCATCATCTGACGCGGGATAAGTGTCAAAGAATGCGGCTTCGGTCAGCAGGTCGTTGTCGATATCCGAAAGGTCGACGATGCGCAGGCCGCTTCGATAATTCGATTCGTAGGCATAGCCTTCGTGCACGTACAGGTTGTGGTCGATGGCAGCAACCGGTCCGGTATAGGCGAATGCAAGCACCGGCGCGTCAAGATCCTGCACGTCCCAGACATAGGTGCGCGTGTTGTGGCCAAAATCCTGCTCGTCGAGCTCGTCGTTGACGAGAAGGTAGCGCCGGTCGTCCGTCAGCCAGCCCTGGTGGGTATAGCTGGAACCGTCGTATCCCGTGCGTGAAAGCATTACCGGGCTGGACTTGTTCTCGACGTCGACAATGGTCACGGTGTCTTCGTTGGCGGCGAAGCAGATTTCGCGCCCCGCATGCTCGGTATCCGGCCCGTCATAGGTGATGCACTGTGCATCATGGGTATAGCCGTCGGCGCTGAAACACCCTGCGAACGTTGGAACCAATGGATTCTGGATATTGATCATGTGCAGGCCGGCACTGCATTGCTGGCTGCCCTGTCGTGAGCCAACGGCATAGGCGAACCCGGACTCCTCGTTGATCACGATGTCATGGGCTCGCCCGAAGTTGCCGTACCAGGCATCCTCGGTGAATTGCACTGGCGGTGAAACCACGTCACGCAGGCGACGCAGATCGAAGATCTGCATGCCGTGATCCTGCGCCTCGGAAACGACAAACACGTAATAGCCGTAGGTTTTCAGGTCTCGCCAGGTGGAGTTGACGCTGTGCGTAGGCAGATTGCCCAGCCGCAACAAATGGTCAGGATCCGAGATATCGACGAAGGCCGTTCCATTGTTGAGGCCAATCAGGGCGTATTCCTTGCCGGTGTCCGGATCGGTCCATCCCCACATGTCGTTGCCATTGCCGCCAGCCGTAGTCCCCAAAGCAATCAGATCCAGATGTCCGATCAGATCGACCTTGTTGCAGGGATAACCTTCGGCCAGACCGTCGATGCAAGGCGAAGTGTGCCTTGTCTCTGCATGGGCCCCGGCCCCGACGAACAACAGCATCCAAGCTGCCAGCAGTCTCGAAGTGCCTTGCATGCGCGCGAACTCCCCAGTCGACGAAGTGGCGAAAGTAACATGCCGGCTACGACCGCACCGTGAGCCGCGGCCCAGCAAGCCGAATTCAGTGCCGGAAGCAAAAAAACCGCGCCCCTGTTACGGGGCGCGGTCTGGTGTTTGCAGCGGAGTCGATTTACGGAGTCGGCAGGTCAAAACCGTCAACGTAGATGATATCCGGGAGCAGGGTCGGCACCAGGCAGAACGATTCGATCTGGCCTACGTCCTGGCCGGCGCGATCAATGGCCTTGAGGGACCAACTTGCCGCCAACGGGGAACCGTTGAACACGCTGAGCGGGCTCGCGGGCTGGCGATTGCCGCTGATGCCGGGTGGTGTCGTTCCACACGTCACCGCCTGGGCAGCCTGATCATCGAAGGTGACATCGACGTTGTCGACGCCGCAACTGGTTCCACCCAGTCGCGAGCCCAAGGTCACTGACGTTGTTCCGTTGCTGAGTTGCAGCTCCAGATCGCCCGGATAGGTATGGGTGATTTCGACATCGAGGTTGAATTCCCCGATGGTTCCGTTCGCCGCCACCACGACCGTGCCCGTCGCACCCGTCGTATTGTTGTCCGGGATCGGCAGCGGGCCGGTGAAGCAGATCAGGAAGCCGGTCGTGAATTGCGACGTGGTGGAATAGGCGCCGTCACCGCAGGCATTGGTCGCCCGCACTCGCCAGAAATACAGTGTTTCAGGATTCAGCGTCGTTGCCGAGGTATAGCTGGTATCGGTAACCGATGCCGTGTCGACAATCGTCACGAATCCGGCATCGGAGCTGATCTCGATCTCGTAGCTGACCGCCGTTGCCACGGCACCCCAGGTGAAGGTCGGATTGAGACCAACGTCGGTTGCATTGCCTGCCGGGGATGTCAACGTAGCCATTGCGGGCGAAGCGGATGCGATACCGACGCTAAATCCAACCGTGCGCACGATGGCGGGCATGCCACCATCACTTGCCTCGACAGTGACGGCGTAATCTCCGTCCGCAGCCGTGGGCGCGGTACTCATGTTGATCGTCGACACAGCCGGACCGGCACCGACAGCTACCGGATTCGGCGTCGCCGTTGCGCTCGCGAATGCGAGAGGATCAAGTCCCGGGAATGTGATGGCTGCCGAACCCGTGTATCCGGAAACACCCTGCAGCGTCAGATCACGCACGGGCAACGCGTCACCTGCGCAGACGGCGATGTCGCTGGGCCCGGCACTGCCCATGGTGTAGGTAGGACCTGCGGCAAGATTCTGGACGCGTCCTACATACGAGCGCTGCAGCGGGGTTCCGCCACCACCCGGACGATTGTCGGTCCAGCTCATTGCTGTCTCAACCGGACCGGCAGTGATGCCGTTGTAGTCGCCCCACTCCTGCCCGTTGGTGATATTGATCGAAGTGGTCGCCGATACGCGAGTCTCGTCAACCCATGTGGTGCCGCCATCGATCGAATAGTTGTAGTAGAAATCGACGCCGGTTCGACCCGGCGAATTGCGCGTGTCGTAGAAACCAAGATGCAAGGCACCGCTCGCGTCCAGCTCCAGCCATGGGTGATAGCGATCGACCGTGGCGATGTCGGCCTCGGAGTGCGGCGTCGTCGTCAGACCCCAGGTTGCGCCGCCATCATCCGAATAGGCGATCTGAACCCAGGCATGATTGGTTGCTGTCGTGCCACCGCTGCTCGGATGCAGTGCGGTGTAGGCGGCGTAGATGCGTCCGTCGTTCGGGCCGCCCGTACGATCCGCTTCCGCGGCGATGTAGATGAAGGCACGTCGTGATTCCATCGAGGGAATCGGGAAGTCAAACGTGTCGAACAATGGCTGGACGATGACCGGCGCGCCAAAGGTGAGGCCACCATCGGTGGACTTGACCATGTAGATATTGGCGGTCGCCGCCTGGCTGCTTGGCCAGATGTAGTAGATGTTGCCTGCGGAATCGGTGGTGATGTCGCTGCCAATGCCACGCGGCGCACTGGAAAAGGAAATCGGCGTTGACCAGGTCAAGCCCTTGTCGGTCGAGCGCGAGAAGAACATCACATTGCCCTGGTGCCAGGTCAGGTAGACATTCTCCAGATAGGGCGAGGTTGGCGACGTATCGACATGGATCCACTCCTTGTCCGAACTGCCCGACGAAACCAGGATGACCGATCCCCAGGTCTGGCCGAAGTCGGTCGAGCGAAACAGGCCGGCGCGCAGACCGCCCGAATTGGGCAAGGTGGCAGCGTAGGCCACGGTGCCGTCGGCTGACCACTCCATGGCAGGGTCACAACAAGTGCTGGGCAGGACTCCGGCGCTGAACCAGGTCACACCACCATCGGTTGAATAGTTCTGGGACTGTCCACCAGAGCCATTTGAGCCGGCGATCACGATCATCGGATCAATGGGGTTGTACTTGATCGAGGTTTCGTTGTTGCCGATCGCCATGGCTGTCTCGCCATTGACCGGCACAGCAAGGGCTTTCACGATCGGATCGGAGGTATACATCAACGGCGGCGGCGGATTGGCCGGGTCCGGGTGGTAATAGACGCCGAGACCACGACGATGCAGCACGCCATCTTGCAGCAAGCCGCCGTAGCGAATCAGGAAATCCTTGTCGAGCTCACGCGGATAGTGATCTTCGATCGGGTATCCCTCGGCCGCCATTTCCCTGCGCTTCTCGATCTTGAAGAATGCGGGAACGCCATGGCGATACTCGTCGTCTGCTGGCAACACGGCAATATCGGCCTGGGTCAGCGCGTAGTTTCGATCGTCCCAGGGACCGAACCGTCGCAGGCTGGCATAGTCGACCGATTGGTCCACTCCCTGTGCCTGCACGATGGTGGCGCTATCGATCTGATCAACCGCGGCGACCTTGTCAGGTCCGGCGGCAACTGCCTGCAGGCTTGCACCTGCGAAGACAACACCAAAGGCCAGCGGCCAAAGGGCTCTGGAATATCGCATGTGTGCACCCCGTAATGAATGTTCTCGAGCCCCGAGCCGGGACTTCGAATCCCAACCTTAGTCCGCCGAAGGACGGAGTGCAACGAGGTCGCAAGGCTTAAATCTGAACGCGCAGACGGAAAGCAGGAAATACGTCACAAATTCTTGCGTTTCGAGCCAGACCGGGCTGGCCAGCTGCCATTCGGAATCGCCGATCTGCCAACAATATGCTCCCGCCCGTTGGGGATCCGGGCTCAAAATCTGCAAGGTTTCGCCACGGTCACTGGGTGGGCAAGATTCCGGAATCGACAGTGAGACGGTCCCTGGTGCGCTCGCTGCGCAAGAACCTGGCTCCCGTCATGAAGTTTCGAGCAGGAAATCCATGCGGACCTGCTTGCCAGCACTCGCGCGAAACGCCCCGGATCCGGGGCTGCTGGTCAGCTCCCGGTACGCACGGGCATAATCGTCCTATCCCAACGGATCGCGATCTATGAGCGTTTTCCCGCTGTTTTCCACCCCATTCGTCCGCACCGAGCTACCCAGCGCAGGCGTAATGAATACGGAATTGCGCGCACTCTTCCTGCAGCGCGAACGAGAGGGTGCGCGCTGGCGCAATCCAGATCCGAGCATGACCATCAACAAGGGTCTGTTCGAGAGCAACTTCGACTTGTTCTCCTGGCCTGAACCCTGCGTGCAGAAGCTGCACGAGTTCTGCATGCGCAAGTTGTTTGCCATGATCGGCGAAATCAACGGGTACACAAACGAGGAACTGTACAAGCTCGAATCCCAGACCCATGCCTGGTTCCATGTCACGCGTCGCAATGGGCGTTTCACTGCGCACAACCACCCAATGGCGTCCTGGTCCGGAGTCTATTGTGTGGACCCCGGACAACACGATGCCGATGTCCCCGATTCCGGCGTTCTGCATTTCCAGAACCCGCACCAGCAGGCCGCCATGTTCCGCGATCCGGCCAATCGGCAAATGCTCGAGGCGTACACGATGTCGGGTCGCAATATCCACTTGAAGGCAGGTGAGCTGGTGCTGTTCCCCTCATGGATGTTCCATGAAGTGTTCCCGTTCCAGGGCGAAGGCGAACGCGTGACCGTCGCCTTCAATTGCTGGTTCCGGCCACTGGGAAGCGAGGCGAGCCAGCAAGGACCCTATCTTCGCTAGATCGCCATGAAACGGCGAATCTCGTTCGAAAGCCGCAGGCGATCGTCCTGCCGCATGGGCTGGCGATGGCTATCAGAACGCGAATTCCACTGACCAGGTGATCGCACCTACTTGCCGAGCAATGCGGCCTTCAATTGATTCGCCTCGACAAGCGAGCTTGCGAATATTTCGAATCTCGCGTTCTGGAAACTTTGCGGAATCTGCAAATTGAGTATGGCGAACGAATCGCGCATGAGGACCAGCCCGTGCCCCCTGTGCTCTTCCCTGAACTTCTGCCAGCGGACGTCACTTTCTGGCTGAAGCTTGACCCTGATAAACGCCGCTTGCATATTTACCTGTTCAACTACGTCGATTGATTCGACAGAAAATGATTGCGCAGTCCCGCGATCGACGCAGACAAATTTCCCGCCATTCATTCCAGCCAATTCCGGCAGTACAGGAACCGTACTGTGGTCGTTGTTCGTCGAAGTCTCGGGACATTCTTGTGCGGCAGTAACTTCGACACCAGCCTCGGATGCCTGTAGCGCCTGCGCACTGACAGCCAGAATCAACAGAGCGAACAAAAAGCACCGCATAGTTGCCAAGGTACAGGGATTGTCGGTTCTTCTAGTCATTGGCATTGGCTTCTCTTGTCGATTCTTCATCGTACAGACGGGAAATTCCGGAGCACTTCACCACATGGCATATGGTTGGTCCAGCCTGGTTGAATTGCCATGAATCGGCAAGTTGCAATGGCTGCTCCATGATCGTTCCCGGCATACCTTGGATGTTCGAAACAGATTTCTGCCGCTGGACAGACCCGAATGCATCCTGCGCCATTCCTAGCTGCCTTGACGAATGTCGATCGCTGCACCGGAGACCTTGATGCCGCCGCTCGCTGGCACGTCGACGACTAGCAGCGAAGGTCTCCCCATGACCTCGCCTTGCCGGATCTCGAGCCGAGCCTCACCCTGCAGGAGTCCTGCGTCACGCAGATAGCCGCCCAGCGCTGCCGCCGCCGCGCCCGTTGCAGGATCCTCCACCACGCCACCCACCGGAAACGGATTGCGTGAATGAATCAGGTCGGCGCGCTCGCGCCAGACCAACTGCAGCGTTGTCAGGTTTTCCCTCAGCATCAGTGTTGTCATGGCGTCAAAGGCGTAATCAAGATTGGCCAGGCGACCTTCGCTGCCGGCGGCGATTACCAGATGCCAGGCGCCAGCGTAGGCCTTGGCAATCGGGATGGACGGATCAAGTTCTTCCTGCCGCCAGCCAAGCAAGGCCAGCGCCTCCTTGATGAGTGCGACCGAGGCTGGCTCATGACGCGGCTCGACGGACGTCAGCGAGGCAACGAATCGCCCCGATTGTTCGCCCACCTCCACATCGACATCGCCGACCAGACTTGAAAAGCGATATCGGCCCGCACCATCCCGGTGCCCGATGGCAACAGCCGCGGCGATGGTGGCATGTCCACAGAAGCTGACCTCCGCCCGCGGACTGAAGTAGCGAATGGTTCGAACATCACCCGACTCCGGGGCGACGAATGCAGTTTCCGAATAACCCACTTCATTGGCTATTCGCTGCATGTAAGCGGGATCAGGCAATGAAGCGCCGATCCAGACACCAGCCGGGTTGCCACCCTGGTCGCCAACGGGGAATGCGGCGAGGCGGTAGAGTCGTCCATCAGTCATCGCGTGTTGACTCGCGTTTCATTCCGGGTCCCGGGATGACGTGCTGCATCACCGGAACGGATCGACAACCTGCCTGGTTGCTCGTGCCTGCAGCCACGCTGCATTGAGCGCGAAGAAACCTTGCTCCCGCTGGCGAGAGAAGGCTTTGATCAGGTCAGTACGAAGCCAGGCAGTAGCTGTATTGCCTCCTTTCAAGGCAATACCCTCGCCTACTTGAAGATTTCCTTGTTCTTCGCGTAACCGATCGCCTGCTGGCGTGTGACCAGGCCGCGCTTGACCAGATCCTGCAAGCACTGATCGAGCGTCTGCATGCCGTGCTGGGCACCGGTCTGAATCGACGAATACATCTGGGCGACTTTGTCCTCGCGAATCAGGTTTCGAATCGCCGGGATGCCGACCATGATTTCGTGCGCCGCGATTCGACCGCCACCCACCTTCTTCATCAGCGACTGCGAGATCACCGCGCGCAAGGATTCAGACAGCATCGAGCGGACCATCGGCTTTTCGCCAGCCGGGAACACGTCGATGATTCGGTCGATGGTCTTGGCTGCCGAGCTGGTATGCAGGGTGGCAAAGACCAGATGTCCGGTCTCGGCTGCGGTCAGGGCCAGGCGAATGGTTTCCAGATCGCGCAACTCGCCGACCAGGATGTAGTCGGGATCTTCACGCAGGGCCGAACGCAGGGCTTCGGTAAAGCCGTGCGTATCGCGATGGACTTCGCGCTGGTTGATCAGGCACTTCTGCGAGGTGTGCACGAATTCGATAGGATCCTCGACGCTGAGGATATGCGCGTACTCGTGCTTGTTGACGTGATCCACCATGGCCGCCAGCGTTGTCGACTTGCCTGAACCGGTCGGGCCCGTTACCAGGATCAACCCCTGCGGCTGTTCGATCAATTCGCGGAAGATCTTCGGGCAACCAAGATCTTCCAGAGACAGGACTTCCGACGGAATCGTACGGAACACGGCACCCGCGCCGCGATTCTGGTTGAAGGCATTGACACGAAAGCGCGCCAGTCCGGGGATCTCGAATGAGAAGTCGACTTCGAGGAATTCCTCAAAGTCGCGGCGCTGCTTGTCCGACATGATGTCGTAGATCAGCGAATGGATCTGCTTGTGGTCAAGCGAAGGGATATTGATTCGGCGCACATCGCCGTCGACCCTGATCATGGGTGGCAATCCTGCAGACAAATGCAGGTCGGACGCCTTGTTCTTGACCGAAAACGCGAGCAGCTCGGCAATATCCATGTCTTTATTCCCCAAATGGCGCCTTTGGCGCATGGCTGCGGTACGCCGGAGTATAGCGTGGCAAAATCACGTCAATGCAAGCACAGGACCCGGAATCGACGATTGCTGCGGGCGCTCGGTTGCCCGGCGTGCGCAAGCCGCGGCGGCTGGCACACCCATAGGCACGCTGGCTGTGAACCAGACACACCCATCCTCACGCTAGCCACGCAAGACAACATTCGTTTGGCGAGACCCATGTCCCGGAAGCCCATGAAAAGCATGCCGCATTGGCCGAGTTCGATACGGCAAGCTGCCTGCCTGATCAGATTGCGAGCCTGGCTGTCGGTCTCGCCTGATTTCTGCGCGGCCTGAGGGCGATTCCCGCCCCCGCCCCCGCGCCCGACTTCGGCGTTCGGCGCAATGCTTTCGCGAACATGCCGGCCTGTTTCGAGACTCTTGCTCGCGTGCATCGCGGCGTGGATACGCGATCGATGGGCAAGTCGGACGATTTCGAGCTCGCCATTGCCGAAGGTGCCACGATGGCCCGCGTGGGAAGCTTGTTGTTTTGGCCGCGGGGCGGGTAGCCGGGAATTCCCAAGACCGCTTTGGCGCTGTCGCCAGTGAGCCGGGACGAGGCCGTGGGCTGCGTGGTCTTGATATGCTGTCGGGCCGGATCCGACAAGAAAACGCAATGACGTCTCCTGATTTCGACAAACCAATCCCTGATTCCAACTCCATCGCATTTGTTGGCGGCGGCAACATGGCGCGCAGCCTGATCGGCGCGATGATCAACGGTGGAACGCAGGCCTCGGCTATCGCCGTCGCCGAACCCAATGAAGAGGTGCGCACGAAGCTGGCTGAGGATTTCGGCGTTGCCGTGTTTGCCGATGGTGTCGAAGCGGTCGGTAGTGCGGACCTCGTGATGCTGTCGGTCAAGCCACAGGTCATGCGCAAGGTCTGCGAAAGCCTGGCCCCTGTACTCGCGAAACGACGCCCGCTGATTGTCTCGGTCGCTGCCGGTTTGCGCATCGGCCAGATTGACCGCTGGCTTGGCGGCGGTTTCCCCATCGTGCGCTGCATGCCCAATACACCAGCCCTGATCGGCGCCGGTGCAACCGGCATGATGGCCAATCCGGCGGTTTCCGATGCCGGTCGCGTCCAGGCGGCATCGATACTGGCCGCCGCTGGCACCATGGTCTGGGTCGAGGACGAGGACCTCATGGACACGGTGACAGGCATTTCCGGTTCAGGGCCCGCCTATTTCTTCCTGATGATCGAAGCACTTGAGGATGCTGCCGTGGCCCAGGGCATGCCGCGCGAGACAGCGCGCACACTGGCTATCCAGACTTGCCTGGGCGCAGCGCGCATGGCCAGCGAAGATGCCGAACCTCCGGCGCGACTGCGCGAACGCGTCACCTCCCCGGGCGGCACTACCCAGGCTGCACTGAACACGTTCATCGACGGCGGCCTGCGCGAACTGGTCGCCTCGGCCGTAGCCGCTGCCACCCGACGAGGCCGTGAAATGTCGAGCGAACTGGACTGAGTCTCCACCATGAACTATTTCGCCAATGCCGGCCAGATCCTGATCGATTTTATCTTCGGCATCCTGGTCGGCCTGATCGTACTGCGCGTACTGCTGCAACTGGTCCGGGCCAATTTCCACAATCCGATTTGCCAGTTCCTGTACAAGGCCAGCAACCCGATCCTGATGCCCTTGCGCCGCATCATCCCGTCCTGGCGACGGCTCGATATCGCGGGCGTCGTATTGGCCTGGTTGCTGCTGCTGATCAAGCGCGTGCTGCTGTTCGCCATGACCATCGGAGTGCCTTCCTTCGCATCGCTGGCCGTGATCGCCTTGGCCGATCTGATTGGATTCGTGTTGATGATGATGTTGATCCTCATCATCGTGCGGGTAATCCTGAGTTTCGTCAGCGGCGACAGCTACCATCCGGTCATTCCACTGGTATTCCAGCTGACCGAACCGATACTCAAACCCATCCGCACGCGCCTGCCGGCGCTGGGCGGCCTGGATTTCGCGCCACTGATCGCCCTGCTCGCCATTTCACTGGCGCAGGCTCTGCTGGTCGCCCCCTTGCTGGACTTCGGCATTACCATTGCCAGCTAGTCCTGCATTGCGCACTCTGGTTTCCGTTCAACCTTGCGGTCGTATGATGGCCGCACCACATCGAAGAGAACATCCCATGCCCACGATGCTTCGCGCCCTTCTCGGTCTTGCCCTGATGGCAATGGCCCCACTGGCCCTGGCCGACAACAGCGAAGGCAGCCTGAAGTTCGGCGACCACGTCGTTCATTTCAGCGCCCTGCCCACCGACTTCCTCAGTGAAGAAATCGCCACGCAATATGCAATCGAGCGATCGCCCAATCGCGGAATGCTCAATATTTCGGTGAACAAGGATCTTGGCGGTGGCGCGACCGAAGCTGTCTCGGCTCGCATTACCGGCGAAGCAAGCAATCTGTCCGGACAGAACATCCCTATCGAGATTCGCGAGATTCCGGGAAGCTATGTTTCCTATGTCGGCCTGTTCGACATCGTGCCTCCGGACACCTACACGTTCACGATTTCGGTTTTCCCGGAAGACGCTACAGTGCCGCTGACCTTGCGTTTCAACAAGAACTTCGCCGGCCAATAGCGAGTACGCGCGGCCCGGCTGTAGTGCCGGGCTGGCACCTGCAACCCTGTTGATCAGCCCGTCGGCTCGGCCGAAGCGACTGCTGCGATGCGCCGGTGCAATGCATCGAGGCCATCGAACACGGCAGCGGGGCCCGGCTGCAGAATGAGCGGCGACTTGATTTCGTGCATCTGGCCGTTGCGGACCGCCGGAATCGCCGACCAACCGGGCCTTGCCGCTACAGTTTCCGGACGGAATTTCTTACCGCACCAGGAGCCGAGGATCAGGTCAGGCTGGCGACGCACGATCTCCCCGTCATCGGCGATGATGCGATCCCTTGCCAGCGATTTCTCCGCCAGCTCCGGAAAAATGTCGTCGCCTCCGGCAATGCGGACCAGTTCGGCGACCCAGCGGATTCCGCTGATCGGCGGCACATCCCATTCCTCGAAATACACCTTGGGACGGAATGGCAGACGCGCGGCTGATTCCATGACGCTGGCAATATGGGCTTCGGCATCCGCCGCATATCTGTCAGCCTTCTCGGCAGCACCCACCATCCCCCCCAGTCTTCGGATATAGGAAAGGATTCCTTCAACCGATCGATGGTTGCTGATCCATACCTCGATACCGGCGCGAATCAGATCAGCCGCGATGTCTGCCTGGATATCGGAAAAACCTATGACCAGATCCGGTTCAAGCTCGAGAATTGCGCCAATTTTCGCGCTGGTGAAAGCGGATACCTTGGGCTTTTCCTTGCGTGCCCGCGCCGGGCGTACGGTAAATCCCGAGATACCGACTATCCGATGCTCTTCGCCAAGCGCGTACAGGACTTCGGTGGGTTCTTCCGTCAGGCAGACGATGCGTTGAGGGTAGGCGTCGCGCTGCGCCATCACGGATACAGCAGGAATTTGCGCCAGACGCCATCTTCCAGCGCGTAGCGCTGGCGGTCGTGCAGTCGGAAGCGAGCCCCATACCAGAACTCGAACAGATCCGGGCGCAAGCGGTAGCCACCCCAGGTGGGTGGTCGAGGAACATCGACACCAGCATACTTTCCTTCGATCTCGGCAACGCGTGCATCGAAGACCTCGCGGTCCGGCAGCTCCTGCGATTGCAGCGATGCCCATGCACCGATCTGGCTCATGCGCGGACGTGTAGCGAAGTAGGCATCCGAATCCGCGGCGTCGAGTTTTTCAACCAGTCCCTCAACGCGTACCTGAACCTGATCACGCAGTGTTTTCCAATGGAAATTGACCGCAGCCTGATCATGCGCTGCCAGCTGGCCACCTTTGGCGCTTTCGTAGTTCGTGAAAAAGCACAGCCCATCTGCATCGACTTGCTTGAGCAGCACGATCCTCGATGAAACGCGGCCATTGCTGCCGATCGTGGACAGCGACATGGCGGTCGGCTCAGTGTCACCCGCAGCCCCGGCTTCGACCAACAGCGCCTGCAAGGTAGAGATCGCCTGCTGGTACAGTGCCGGGGTTCCAGTGCCTTCGGTTCGAGTAGGTTTCATGAGTGGAAATGCTAGCACGCGGCGCGGCTTCGCTCCGCAGGTCATCACGCAGTTGCTGGATACGCTCTTCGCGACCCTGCCGTCAGATGGCGCGAACATGGTGCTCGGGCTGTCGGCGCTGCAGGGTAGCGGCAAGACCACCCTGGCTGCGCAACTGGCATGCGCATCAAAAGCTCGAGGACTCGATGCCATTGCGCTGAGTCTCGACGACTTCTACCTCGGTCGACGCGATCGCTCGAAGCTGGCCCGCCTCATCCATCCACTACTGCGGACACGCGGCGTGCCCGGCACGCATGACGTCGCGTTGCTGGAATCGGTACTGGATGCCCTGCGCACGGCACGCGACAATCCGTTTCCGCGCGTGCCGCGCTTCGACAAGGGCCGCGACACTCGACTGCCGCCTTCACGCTGGCGCGCGATTCGGCAGCCGCCGCACCTGATCATCCTCGAAGGCTGGTGCGTCGGCCTCGGTGCCGAAGACAGAAACTCCCTGGGCCGCCCGATCAACGCACTCGAAAGCTCGGAAGATTCCGACGGTCGCTGGCGTCGCTGGGTCAACCGGCAGCTCGCAGGCAACTACTGCAGGCTCTGGCAAAAGCTGGATCGATTGCTTGTCCTGCAGGCACCCGGTTTCGACGTCGTGCAAGGCTGGCGCGATGAACAAGAGCAAGTCCTGCGCGCTCGTGGCGCACGTCAGGCCATGCCAGCGCATGCGATTTCCAGATTTGTCGCGCACACCGAACGACTCAGCCAGCACGCCTTGAACAGCCTGCCAGCGAGGGCGGACGTTCTCGTCAGACTCGGCACCCGGCGTGAAGTTCGATCGATCAGCGCGCCTGTGCGGCCCGTTGCATGACTCTCGAAAACTCTTCGATGTTGAGCGGCTTGGTCAGGTACTGATCGGCACCGGCATTCAATGCGACCTTTCGCGCTTCTTCGGTGGGCGTCGCAGACAAGGTCACGATATGTCCCTTGTAGCCCTGGGAACGCAAGCGAAACACCGCGGTGTTGCCGGAAAGCCCCGGCAATTCAACATCAACGAGCAGGATGTCGGGCCGGTCAGCCATGGCACGCTCGACGGCGGCCGCGGCGTCGCCGACGATGCTGACACGAAACCCGAGTTCACCCAGCAACACCTCCAGAAGATGGGCGATATCCGGATCGTCATCGACAACCAGCACGTGTCGAATGCGTTTGTCCGCTGCATCCGGCACCTGCGTGATTGCGCCTCCTGCGTGCTCGGGCGTTCCTGTGAAATTGGGCAGGACGATGCGGAATCGCGTGCCTTCACCGGGAATGGACTGGAAGTCCAGGACACCAAGCATTTGTGCTACAAGCCGCTTGACGATACTCAAGCCAAGCCCAGCCCCGCTTCCAGGCGCCTGACTGGTCCGATTGAAGGCCACGAACACCTTGTCGTGAAACTCCTCGGCAATGCCGATTCCCGTGTCACGCACCTCAATGGAAAGCGCAGCATCATCCCAACCGAAGCCGACGCCAACGCTTCCTTTCTCGGTGTAGCGCACGGCGTTGGAAAGCAGGTTGACGAGAATCTGGCGCAGGCGCAATTCGTCGAGTATCGGCACCACATCTGTGGGCACATCGACATCGATAGTGAAATCCAGGCCGCGTTCGATCGCAAGCGGCCTGAACATGGCATCGAGATCCTCGATGAGTGCGCTCAAGTCAAGCGCCTGCGGCGCGAGCAAACTGGAACGGTTGTCCGCGCGCGCGTACTCGAGAAGATTTTCGGCCAGCGTGAACAGATAGTTTGCGTTTCTCCGCAAGGCACGCAGGGAATTGGAGACTTCAGGCTTCACGGCCTGAACTTCGAGCAAGTGCAAGTAGCCGAAGATCGATGTCAGTGGGGTGCGGAAATCGTGACTCAAGGTGGCAATCAGCGCGTTCTTCAGCGCGTTCGCCTCTTGCAGGCGGGTACGCTGTGATTCGAGCTCGGTGCGGATCTGGCGCAACTGCGCGATCGCCTTGCTCTTCTGATAACCGACCAGGACGGCCTCGTTGCCCGTCTGCTGTTGAGCCTGCTGGCGATCGTGCTCGACCTGCGCATCAAGCAGCAGCACCTGGAAACCCGAATTGTTCACGACCAGATGCACATGCGCGCTGCGACCGTTCGGCATTTGCACGAACGGCAGGTCGATGGACTCATCCAGTGCCATGCCAAGGAAGAGGTCCTGTAGCTGACGCGTTCCATTGACCGGGTCCTTCGGGTCGAATCCAAACCGCGCCGGGTCGCCATGCAGGTTGACCCATTGCCACTCCTTGTCGAACTCGATCATGAGTGGCTGCGCGCGCTCGAACAGAAAGCGTGCGATCCCGGCAGCCACTTCCGGCTCGAAATCGGTCAGTTTAGGCATATCGCTCATGCGCTGAGCCTCCGAGCCATTTCGCTGAATGCCTGCTCGACTCCATCACCGGAAAGTGCACTGGTTTCAAGCACCGGCAGGGTCTGGCGCAGTTCGGCCAGAGTTGACGGCGCGACTTCCCAGCGCTCGACCAGATCCAGCTTGTTGACCAAAAGGATGGCCTGCGCATCCGGCAGCACGCTGCGCGACTGCATGAGCAGGTCAATGGCCGCGCGCATCGTTGACTCGCGCGTCCCGTCGGCAACCAGAAGAAGGCCGCTTGCCCCACGCAGATAGCTCATGTTGAGTGAGTCAAGCCCGCTCTTTCCGGCGATATCCCAGATAACGAACTTCATCGGACTGTCCGCGCCGTAGTCGACCTGCTTGCTGTCGACCTTCACTCCGACCGTAGTCAGGTAGTTCTCGGAAAATGTCTGGCGCACGAACCTTGCAACTAGGCTGGTCTTGCCGACGCCAAAATCACCGAGCATGCAAATTTTTCGAGCCTGCAGACTCATGGCGATCCTGCCTCAATGTCCAGGCGCACGCGGGCACCTCGAAAATCCTCGTCACGCTCAATTGACTCGGCATTTGCCGAATCGCGAAACCAGGTATCCGGCACGCCCGATTCGAGCAGCCGATCCCTCAGCCATTGTGCGCGCTGATCGCGCAACTTTGCATTGATGGTTTCGCTACCGGGGGCGTCGTTGTAGCCCATGACGTGCACTTTCACCGATTGTCCGGCGATCACCGCCAGTTTTTGCGCATCCATCAGCAAGGCTGCCATCTCGCCGAGCTGCGCCTGGCCTTCGGCAGTCGGCTCCACTTCGCGTACGAAGCTGACCTCCAGCGTTGACAGCCTGGCTGCCAACGCCACGAGCTGCTCGCGTGCCGCCTGCATTGCATCGGTTGTGGCCGACACCTGCCAGTCGACCGATTGAACCCCGGCAATCCAGGCGACGCGCGTGCGGTTGGCGGCGATCCAGTCATTGCTCGCACTTCCAGCAAGGCGCAGGACCCCATCCTTGACCGACACCTGCACGCCAGCGGGAAGCTCGGTGAGCCGGGCGACACGCTTCTCAAGTATCGGATCAGCAGTGGAGAGATAGCTGTCGATGACCCATTGCGCCTTCACCTCGCCGAGATCGACATCGCCGATCCGAGCGCTGACGGGGTCGGCTTCGGCATCCAGCAGGCCATGCACGACCAGTGAATTCCAGGGATCGGATTCGATACCTGTAAGCAGAAAGCCGGGATGCGACAGCAGCGTCGACCGGACTTGCCCGACACGGGCATCCCAGCGCTCGATCCTCGCGAAATACCATACAAGCCCTGCAAGAATCAGCAGCACGATCGCCAGCAACGGCCAACGCGACGTGCTCTGCCCGGCTGCGTCGTCGCGTTCCGCAAGAGCAGCACTGGCAGCCATCAACTCCTGCGGATCGAGCTGTGCTTGCCAGGTTGAAGCCTGCAACTCCGAGGCAGCCGAAGGTGGGTCATTGCTGTCCACGTAGGTCGCGTGGATCTGCTCGAGACGGTCGGCCAGCACGTTGCGCAGGGAATCCGGCGGAATGCCGGAAATGAAACAGGCCAGGGAGGCACGCGGCCCGTCGAGAATCCAGAGCACGTGGTCGCCCACCCGCGCAGCTTCGAGCGAATCGCTGCCATCCGAAGCAACGGAATCGCGCACGAACTGGCCGATCGCCGTAAGCATGCCGGCGATTGCGTCCGCATCGAGATCAGGCAGGCCAGGCGACGAGGCGCGATGCAGGACCAGTCCGGAATCACGCTCGATCAGAAAGATGTGGTCGACGTGGTAACGGAGGCTGTGCTTGAGGACGATTTGCGCGAATGGAACCCCACTGCGCCAGGCTTCCAGACGCCAGCGAATCCCGCGTGGACTGAAACCGTATTCCAGGACCTTGTTCAGATCGCTCATCAATCCGCGGAGCGCCTCGGCGATGGCCTTGCGGATGATCGGACCAATAACCGGGAACAGGGCATCGACGATGCTGCTGCGGTTTTCGTGAACGGCGCTGCCGAGAGCCGCGGCGACCGGACTCGCCAGGGCTTGCGTCATGGGCTTGTGCGGCGCCGCGCGGACCAGTCCGGGCAACTGCTCGGCCAGTTGCCGATTCCGTCGTTCGAGTTCGGCCAGGCGCTGTTCCGCACCGAGCAGGCTCTCGCGCTCGTCTGCAAGCAGCAGTTCCTTGAGCCGGTCGAGGTCGCTCATGGCGGCGGCCGGCCCTGGATCAGTTGGAAGGCAAGTCGAAATCGCCCTTCAGGCGCAGAGCGAGTTCGGTCAACAGAGAGGAGAGATCCTCGCGTCCTAGTTTTTCCGCGCGAAGTTCGGCGCTGGTGCGCGACAGTGAAGTTGCCGCTTCACTGGCACGTACATCGAGTGCGGCGCTCAGCTCCGACAATGCATCACGCAGGCGCTCGTCGACTGCGCTCATCTCGCTACTGAGGCCATCGAGCGCCTTGTTGATCTCGCTGCGTGCCGTGCGCGCCGACTGCTGCACGCGGGATTCGAGATCATCCACTGCCTCGTTTCGGTCGGTCACTTCCTGGCGCACTTGCCTTGACAGCTTCTCGTACTGCTCGTCAACGCGCTTGTCGATCTGAGCCATGCGTTTGTCCTGGCTTTCACGCAGACGCGACATCTCGGCTTCGAGGCGCTGTCCCATCTCGAGGAATCGACGTTCGTAGTCACGCATCTGACCGCCGAACAGGATGTCGCGGATCTGGTCGACGTTGCGCTCTGCGTCAGCGTCATTCGCAGGTTTCTTGGTCTCGGGCATGGTCCTGCTCCTTGCTTTCACCGGTTTCTGTTTCGGTTTGGCGACCAGTTTATGCGAAGCGGACCGCGATCCGGATTTTTTCCGGCCTGACTTGCTTGTTGCTGCCATGCGGATTCTCCCATTGGGATGTCAAGCCACGACCGCAGCAACTGCGCGATTCCGCGCCGGCGCCGCCTGTGGACTCAAGTCTGCTCCAGACGATACCCGTGCTGGTAGACGGCGGCCAGTCTCCAGCCAAATTCTCCGTCAAGATCCAGTTTCTTGCGCAGGCGACTGATGTGCGTGTCCACCGTTCGCGTCGAAACCGAGGCGTTCATGTTCCAGACGTTCTCGAGCAGCGAATCGCGGCTCACGATGCGCCCATGCCGACGAAACAGGTAGGCGGCCAGGTCGAATTCACGCGGCGTCAGTTCGACATCCTTCCCCGCATAGGAAATGCGACGTCGCGCTGAATCGACATTGTAAGGAGGCAAGTCGAACTGGCTGGCGTCATTGCCTTCAAGGCCAAGCCTGCGAAGTACCGCGCCAACCCGGGCTATCAATTCCTGACGTTTGGCCGGCTTGACGACGTAGTCGTCTCCACCCGCGTTGAGGCCACGAACCATGTCTGCTTCGGTGCCCTTTGCCGTCAGGAAAATGACCGGCAGTTTCGAGTTGGCTGATGCACGAATCCACTCGACGATCTCCGGCCCGCTGGAATCAGGCAGCATCCAGTCGAGCAGCAGCAGATCAATGGCTTCGGAACCCTGCCGTCGACGGAACTCTGCAGCGGAATTGAACAGACGGGTTCGGTATCCCGCCTGCTCCAGCCAATGCAGGATCAGATCGGACTGGTCCGGGTCATCTTCCAGAAATCCGATAACGAGATCGTGATCACTCATGACGTGCAGCCTTTCGGCACCGAAGGTGCCAGATCCCCTGGCGATGACTCGATCCTACTCTACGACAAAGGTAATACGCAGATTGACGCGCCATTCCTTGATGTTTCCATCCTTGTCGGTGATGACCTTGGTTTCGCTGACCCAGGCGCCCTGGAGGTTCTTTACCGTCTCGGCGACCTTTTTCAGGCCTTGCTGCACGGCATCTTCAACACCCTTGTGCGATGAACTGCTGAACTCGATGACCTTGGCGATCGACATATTCGTTCTCTCACTTGGGAAATGAACTACGACTATACCAAAGCCCAACGGAAGCGGGCCGAAGATTGCCCGTTTCGGTCAGGTACTGACGGCGAGTTTTTCCGCTTGCGGTTCCTGCGGCATGTAGCGCAACCAGACCAGAAACACGATCAGGGCATCGAGGACGATGAGGGCCTGCCATAGATACAGGTGAAACC
>NZ_JBAWHJ010000134.1:0-11902 GCF_049593775.1 Dokdonella sp.
TGAGATATTGGGCAGCCCCCAAGTCGCAAGACCGGCAAGGCTCATTGAGAATTGTCTTCTATGCTGCACCCTGTTCGCTACTAATGGTCCGCTTCTGGCCGAGCAGCGACGGTCGCAAGTCGACCCATAGCAGCCGCCGGGCAGACTGGCTGCGGGTTAGAGCGCGACCCGCAGATGTCTGGCTTTCGATTGATTCCGGATTTGGAAGCCGCCCAATGCAGATGGTTCCGCCACATGGCTGTTCGGTGCTGGACTCGCAGCGATCAAGGCGAACAAATCTGGACAGCCAGTGCAGGCAACTTTTGGTCGGAAGCTCTACTCGGCTTGAATAGGCCGCCATCGACCAGAACAGGGCGGAGCTACCGAAGTTCACGCCTCAATATCTTGCCGACCGCGGATTTTGGCAGGCTGTCGCGGAATTCGATGACCTTGGGTTGCTTGTAGCCGGTCAGGTTCTTTCTGCAATGGGCGCGAAGATCGTCTTCGCTCAAAGCAGGGTCGCTGCGTACGACGACCAGACGCACGGCTTCGCCGCATTTTTCATCGGGAACGCCAACTGCGGCGGCTTCGAGTACGCCGGGATGCAGGCCGACGACATCCTCGATCTCGTTCGGATAGACGTTGAATCCCGATACCAGGATCATGTCCTTGCGACGATCGAGAACGTAGTAATAGCCCTGCTCGTCAGCGCGCGCGATGTCGCCGGTACGAAACCAGTCGCCATCAAAGAATGCGTTCCGGGTTTCTTCCGGCTGATTCCAGTAGGCCTTGGTCATCTGCGGCCCGCGTGCGCAAAGCTCGCCGGGCTCGCCGGTCGGAACGATCTGCCCGCTTTCATCACGCAAGCTGATTTCCGTTTCGGCCACGGCCATGCCGATGGATCCCACCGGGTTGGCACCGTCCACGCGGTTCCAGGTAATGGCGGCGGCGGTTTCGGAGAGTCCGTACCCCTCGATCACCGGGCAACCGGTGACTTTCAGCCAACGCTCGGCCGTGCCGCTGCGCAGTGCCGTTCCGCCCTGCAGGCACAGTTTCAGATTCGAAAAATCCAGCGACGAGAAGTCAGGATGATTGAGAATCGCGTCGTACAAGGTGTTCACGCCGGAAAAGAATGCGGGTTTGAGTTTCGCGAATGTCGCAACCAGGCCAGGAATGTCGCGCGGATTGGTAATCAGTACGGAGTGGTAGCCGTGTGCCATGTTGAAGATGAGATTGCTATAGGCGGCAATGTGGTAGATCGGCAAGCAGATCAAGACCGTATCCCTCGCCGGATCAAGCAGCCGTCCGAAGGTTTGCTCCGCAGCGGCCACGTTGGCCACCACGGCACTGTGAGGAAGTACCGCTGCCTTCGACAATCCGGTCGTGCCGCCGGTGTATTGCAGTTGTGCGGTATCGCTCGCGCTGGCCTTCGACTCGACGCGAGGAAGGGCAGCACCACGCGCGAGTGTCTTCGGCCAGCGCACGGCGCCTGCGATAGCGAACGGCGGAATCATCTTTTTCACGTGTTTCAGGGTGAAATCGACAATCGCGGACTTTGGCCAGGGAAGCATGTCACCCACCCGTGTGGTGATGACCGTGCGGACAGCCGTGCCCTTGAGGGCTTCGGCTGCGACCGCACCGAAGTTGTCCAGAACGACAAGGACGGCCGAGCCAGAATCACTGAGCTGGTGATGCAGTTCGCGTGCCGTGTACATCGGGTTGACCAGCACGGCGACGAGGTCGGCTCGCAGCACGCCCAGTAGTGCAATGGGATACTGCAGCAGGTTTGGCAACATGATCGCTACGCGCTCGCCGGATTTGAGACCAAGCTCATTGCGCAGGTAGGCGGCGAAATCCGCACTCAGTCGATTCACATCGGCATAGCTCAAGCTGCAACCCAGATTGCTTGCCGCTGGCAGCGTGGCATTGCGTTCGCATGCCGCGATCAGTATTTGTGGAATGGTCTGATCGTCGTCGAATGCGTCGCTTGCGACATTGACGAAGTCCGCCTGGCTCAGGCTCGACCTCACATTGCTACCGAATGGCTTCATCCCCAACGTACTCCTCTGATGATCTAGATGAATCGCGGTTCGACGATAGCGAAACCCGGCGCCACTGGATACGGCTGCCGCACGCCAGTTCGGCGTGTTTCGGCACCCCCACCGACCCGATGAGATCAAACGGGACGGGAATGAACGAGGCCCAGCGACACCACCGGCACCCCATCGAGCCAGGGATCGTCCCGGCCAGTGGTCTCCAAGTCATTGAATCGACGGGTTATCAGAATAATTTCACAGTTCTTGCATTTCTTTTCCGAGGGAACAGGCGATGCTTGGGCCCAAGCATCAATCGCGGCCCGGTTCATCGTCCTGTTTGGCGCCGTCAGGCGTCGCTCAGCGGGAGGGAAATACCGCGATTGCCTGTCGTTGTTGTGCGGTTCGATGTGAAGGGAGCCCACCTTTCGCCTTTCGGGATCTTGCGCCCCCACACTCAGGAATCGTTTTCTATGACCCCCAAGCTCCGAAATCCGCGATCCAAACCTGCCATCACATACCGGATGCTGCTTATTCTCGGGTTGTTGCTGACCTCCCGTGCATTTGCCTGGGACGTCGATGATGGCTTTACCGCCGATGCCAACAACAACGTGTTCGCACTGGTAGTGCAGGACGACGGCAAGATCATCGTCGGCGGCTCATTCACGACCATCAACGGGCAAGCGCGGCAACACATTGCGCGACTCAATGCCGACGGCAGCCCTGACCCGGGGTTTACCGCAGCCGTGATCGACGATGCTGTTGACCACGCGGTCGTGCAGCCAGATGGCCGCATCGTGATTGCCGGTGACTTTTCACAGGTAGGCGCCTACGCACGAGACCGAATCGCGCGACTGAACCCCGATGGCAGCGTCGATGTCAACTACAGCCCGAATGTCAGTGACGCTGGAACGCAATACATCCGTTCGATAGTTGTGCAATCGGACGGGAAGTTGGTAGTTGGTGGCAATTTCGACACTTTCGGCGGTGTTGCCCGGGAGAACATTGCGCGCATGAACATCGATGGCAGCCTGGATCTATCTTACGCGCCGGAAATTGGTGGAACCGTCGAGGCGCTCATCATCCTGGCCGATGGTCAACTGATCGCTGGTGGCACTTTCTCAATTGATAACTCGGGTTACGCCAATATCGCACGTCTGCGGATTGATGGCAGTGTGGACTCGACATTCCTGGGGTACCTTGACCCCTACACCATGGACGCCATGGCACTTCAGCCGGATGGCAAGCTTGTGGTGGTTGGGTATGGCCTGATCGTGCGCTTGAACGCCGATGGCAGCCGCGACTTGAGCTTCCCGATTCTGGCTCCTGACAGTTTCGTTGAAACGGTCGCCGTACAAGCAGATGGCAAGATCCTTGTTGGTGGCAGCTTCGACATGATCGGTAGCACAGCGCAAGAGAACATTGCACGAATCAATACCGACGGTAGCGTGGACACCGCTTACAACCCCGGCGTTGGTTCAACCATCAGAAATCTGGCGCTCCAGTCCGACGGCAAGCTGCTGGTTGCCGGTGGATTCGGCACGATCGGCGGTCAGCCGCGGATACGGCTCGCCCGCCTCAATATCGATGGCAGCGTTGACGCAACTCTTGATTCGGGTGCGAACAACTACATTTCCGCGATCGCACAGCAGGCGGACGGCAAGTTGCTGGTAGGAGGGGGCTTCTCCACGCTGGGTGGCGAAGCACGCGGCCGTATCGCGCGACTGAACGGCGACGGCAGCGTTGATACCTCGTTCAATCCCGGTGCCGGCAATGCGGTATTCGCGATGCTCGAGCAGGCTGATGGCAAACTCGTGGCAGGCGGAATTTTCAGTTCGTTCGGCGGAGCCACGCGCAACCGCATCGCGCGCCTGAATGCCAATGACAGTCTTGACACGGGCTTCAACCCGAACGCAAACAATAGCGTCTACGCGATAGCGCAGCAGGCCGACGGAGAACTTCTGGTGGCGGGTGAATTCACCACTATAGGTGGCCAGACGCGGAATCATTTGGCGCGCCTGGGTACGGACGGCAGCGTCGACGGCACGTTCAATCCATCGCCAAACGACGCCGTCCACGCAATCGCCCAACAGGCCGATGGAAAGATCGTGGTGACGGGGGATTTCACCATGATGGGCGGCCAGACCCGCAATCGGATTGCACGACTGAATTCCGATGGCAGCGTCGATTCGATCTTCAATCCCAACGCCAATGGCCCTATCAACGCGGTGGCGCTGCAAGTGGACGGCAAATTGCTGGTGGGCGGCAGCTTCGATGTGATCGATGGGCAGAGCTGCCGCAATCTGGTCCGTCTGGACGCCGACGGTAATCTCGATACGAGCTACATCCCGACAGTAAACGGAATCGTATACACGCTGGCGCTGCAGACCGATGGTCGATTGCTCGTGGGCGGATTGTTCGAAGAAGTCAATGGCCAGCTGCGCAGCAATCTCGCCTTGATCAACTCCGATAGCAGCCTCGACGCAAACTTCAATCCTGGTGCAGATGCGGTCGTCAACGCGCTCGCACTGCAGGCCGATGGAAAGCTGGTTGTCGGTGGAGCGTTCAATACATTTGGCGGCCAACCACGTAGCAAATTCGCGCGTCTGAGTGCGCCACAGATGGTTACGGACTCGCTGGACTTTATCGGCTATTCGGGCGGTAGCAGTGTAATTCGCTGGATTCGATCAGGCGGTGCGCCAGAACTGTCCCGGTCGCCGCAACTGGAATTTTCCGTTGGCGGAAACACTTGGGGATTGGTCGGGGCCATGCAGCGCGATGGCGGTGACTGGCACTACACCGACTACCTTCCACCTCAAGGCACATCGTTCTATTTGCGTGCAACCGCCTCGGCCAGCGCAGGCCTCTATGGCGGATCGGGTAGCCTGATCCAGAGTGCCAGAGTTGCTTCCACAATCTACAACGATGGCATCTTCATTGATGGGTTCCAGTGATCGATCGCCAGTGTGGACACGACACCTGAACATCCTGGCGGATCTTCCAGAAATCGATGGGATCAATGGCTACCAATGGCAGAGAAGAATTCTTGAGGGGCTGTGGTTGAACACCTTCGCGCCATGTTCGAAGAACAATGTTGCAATTCTTGCCAGTATCTATTGACGAAATCGCTGAGAGTGACCCATTCATGAATCGCGTCCCGGTTCATTGCCAGAGCGACGCCATCCGCCGTCGCTCTGCGGAGCCCTCCGCTGCGGCCGCCAGTCGCTGATGTCAGGTTCGATGTGCAGGGAGCCAACCCCTTGCATGCTCGAAATCCTGCGCGGCCAATCTCCACTCAGGAATCGTTTCCGATGACCCGCAACCTCGCAACTCCGCCATCGCTCTTCACCACCACATGCCGACTGCTTCTGTTGGTCGGGTTGTTCCTGTCCTATAGCGCATTCGCTTGGAACGTCGATGACGGCTTCTCGGCGGATGCCAACGGCAATGTTCTAACTCTGGCCGTGCAAGACGATGGCAAGATCATCGCGGGTGGTGAATTCACATCCATAACCGGGCAAGCTCGACAGCGGATCGCGCGCCTCAATGCTGATGGCAGTATTGACCCAAGCTTCACCGCGCCCACACTAAACGCAAACGTGTTGGCAGCGCTCGTTCAGCCAGACGGACGCATCGTGATAGCCGGCAATTTCTCCCAGGTCGGCGCGTTGGTGAAATACTACATTGTGCGTTTGAACACTGATGGCAGTGTCGATGCGAGCTACAGCCCAAGTGTCAGGAGCAGCAGTGGTTTCGAAATCAAGGCGCTTGCCTTGCAGTCTGATGGGAGGCTTCTGGTTGGCGGGAACTTCGATACCGTTGGAGGCGTGGCGCGAGTAAATCTCGCGCGCTTGAACAGCGATGGCAGCCTGGATGTTTCCTATGTGCCGGATGTGAGCGGCGGCGATGTCGATGCGTTGGCGATCCAGGCCGACGGAAAACTTGTTCTGGGCGGTACTTTCGACTTCGTTGACGGCATATTTCGCGCCTACATCGCGCGATTGGAGACCGATGGCAGCCTGGATTCGTCGTTCCAGCAAAGTATAAATTGGTGGACCAGAGCCCTGGCCATTCAACCAGACGGCAAGGTGCTGGCAGCGGGCGAGCGACTCACGACGGGAGCCATTCCCACTCCTGCGATCCGGCGCTTCAACGCCGATGGCAGCCCCGATCCAAGTTTTAGTGCAGAGCCGGATGACGAGGTGACTTCGGTTGTGCTGCAGGCCGACGGCAGGATCATCGTGGGTGGCTACTTCACCAAGATCGGTACAACATTTCGCTACCGGGTTGCACGCCTGCATGCCGACGGTAGCCTGGATGCAGCGTTCAAGGCTGACGCCACGTTTTGGGTATCGGCTCTGGCCCTGCAGGCCGATGGCAAGCTTCTGGTGGGTGGGCGATTCGAAAGTATCGGCGGACAGTCACGTCAACGGCTGGCCCGACTCAACATCGATGGCAGCGTCGATGCGACCCTCGATCCCGGCCCAAACAACTACGTTGCCGCAATCGCGCAACTGACCAACGGCAAATTACTTGTAGGGGGCGGCTTCACCACGCTGGATGGCGAAGCGCGCAGCCGCATTGCCCGTCTGAACGGTGACGGCAGCGTCGATGCCGCATTCAATCCCGGTGCCGGCAACGCGGTGTTCGCGATGCTGGTACAGGCTGACGGCAAGCTCGTGGTTGGCGGACTCTTCAGTTCGTTTGGCGGCGCTTCGCGCAATCGTATAGCGCGCCTGAATGTCGACGACAGCCTCGATACGAGCTTCAATCCGGGCCCGAACAACAGCATCTACGCCTTGGCGCAACAGGCCGATGGCAAGCTCCTGGTAGGGGGCGCATTCAGCACGATCGCCGGTCAGGCCCGCAATCACCTCGCGCGCCTCAACGCCGACGGCACCGTGGATACCTCATTCGATCCGTCGCCAAACAACACCAACGTCTACGCCATTGCGCAACAAGCCGATGGAAAGATTCTTGTGTCTGGCGACTTCAGCATGATCGCCGGACAATCGCGCAATCGCATTGCGCGATTGAATGCCGATGGCAGCGTTGATGCAACGTTCAATCCGGACGCCGATGGTCTGGTCTACGTCATGGCGCCGCAAGCAGACGGCAAACTGTTGGTCGGCGGAGACTTCGACACCATCGGAGGCTTGGCCCGCAACAATCTTGCCCGTCTGAATGCCGATGGCAGCGCCGACGCGACTTACGTTTCTGACGTGGTCGGAATTGTCTACACCTTGGCGCTGCAAGCCAATGGCAGCTTGCTGGTGGGCGGTGCGTTCAGTGCCGTAGACGGGCAGCCGCGCAGCAATGTGGCGTTGTTGCATGCCGATGGCAGCCTCGACGCCGGATTCAATCCTGGCGCCGATGCGACGATCAACGCGCTCGCATTGCAGGCCGATGGCAAGCTCGTTGCCGGTGGCGCATTCGCTACATTCGATGGCCAGCCACGCAGCAACCTGGCGCGCTTGAGTGCGCCGCAAACGGCCACTGATTCACTGAGCATCATCGGCTACCAGAAGGGCGGCAGCGTGGTCCGCTGGATGCGTTCCGGTAGCGCACCGGAACTGGCACTGCCGCCGAAGCTCGAAGTCTCAGTGAACGAAGGAAGCAGTTACGGCACGATCGGTAGCATGCAGCGCATTTCTGGCGGCTGGCTCTACAGCGGCTGGCTTCGGCCATTGAATTTTCAATTCCACCTGCGCACCACCGCCGCCGCCAGCTCGGGTCTCTACAGCGGCTCCAGCAGCCTGATCCAGAGCACACGCATCTCCTATCTGAGCCGCAATGACGGCATCTTCTATGATGGCTTCGAATGATCGGGGCGGATCGCCATTTCGAATAGTCCCCGCGCTCGGCCTCGGATGCGGACGATGCCGCGCCATTCGAATTAACGCGGGGAACCGCCGGTTCTGACTACCGGCGTGGTCAATTAAGCCAGTGGCGGGCACCGGGATCATGAGTTTCAGCCATGATCCAACGGCGTGACACCGCGCTGGATCGCTGCCGATTCGGCGGCAATAGCTTGTAAAACACCCTGTTTTTCAATGGCTTGACAACTCCTTGATATCTCCTTGAGAGGTACTGAAGAACTTCCGTCTCTCCGCAATGCATCGTCGTGCTCTGGGCGAACTTCAGGCGGAGCAGCGACATGCGGAAATTCCATCACTCATGGCTGACAGGCTTGGCGCTATTGATCCTGTCGACCGATGCACTCGCATCGAACGTCGAAGACCGGTTCTATACGACAGTCAATGGCGTTGTCAGATCACTGAATGTACAAGACGATGGCAAGATCCTCTTTGGCGGAATCTTCGTGGGCATCAACGGTCAGTCGCGGCTGAATGTTGGTCGCATCAATGCCGACGGCAGCACCGATATGAGTTTCGGTGAAATAATCGTCGACTCTCGGGGAGTCTCGGACAGCGCCGTCCAGGCCGATGGTCGAATCGTCATTGCGGGTGAGTTTTCGTCCGTGGGTGGTGCGGAGAGGGACGGTATCGCGCGTCTCAACGCCGACGGCAGCCTCGACGTCAGCTACGACCCAAACCTCGGTAGCGAAGGAATCGCATACACGCTCGCCATGCAGTCCGATGGAAAGGTTCTGGTGGGCGGGTCTTTCATCGGCGCCGGAGGCGTGGCAAATGTACCGCTCGTGCGTCTGAACAACGACGGAAGTGTCGACGCATCATTCAACTCGGCCCTGGTTGGCGATGCAACGGTTCTGGCCTTGCAAGCCGACGGTCGGGTACTTGTGGGCGGGTCGTTCGATCCGATCACCCAGGCAAACCCTTTTGGCAGATCTGAAACCCTGTTTCGCCTGAACGCCGATGGCAGTCTTGACCCCACGTTTCGGTTCCAGGGCGACAACACCATCTATGGATTGACGATTCAGCCGGATGGCAAGGTTTTGGCAGCGCTGGGCATTTCTCCGGACTCGCGTGGCTTGATAGCCGATGGGTTGAGTCGATTGAATAGTGACGGCAGCGTAGATACCGGTTTTGCAGCCAGTCTGAATAACGGGGCGCGTGCCGTTTCCCTGCAGGCAGATGGCAAGATCATCGTGGCTGGCGGTTTCACGGTGGCCAACGGACAAGCACGCAATGGCATCGCACGCTTCGACACCGATGGCAATCTGGATGAGACTTACAATCCTGACGCGAACTCCTTTATTACGACGATACGACTTCAAGCGGATGGCAAACTGCTGATCAGCGGAAACTTCAGCAGTGTTGGCGGCCATGCGCGGCCCAAGCTCGCCCGCCTCAACATCGATGGCAGTGTCGACGCTACCCTCAATCCAGGCACGAACGGCTATGTCAATTCGATCGCACAGCAAAGCGACGGCAAGCTTCTGATAGGCGGCGGCTTCACCACATTGGATGGCCAGGCACGCAGCCGGCTGGGCAGACTCAATGGCGATGGCAGCATCGATGCGGCTTTCGACCCCAATCCCGACAATGCCGTTACCGCCATATTGGTACAAGCGGACGGCAAGCGTGTTGTCACCGGCTACTTCACCACCATTTTCGGAACGTCTCGCAACGGCATGGCGCGGATCAACGCCGACGACACGCTGGATGCGGGCTTCAATCCTGGCCTGACCGGCGAGCTCTTTTCAATGGCGCAACTGAGCGATGGCAAGTTGCTGGTCGCCGGTGATTTCAGCATGATCGGTGGCCAGACGCGAAACTACATCGCCCGGCTCAATTCCGACGGGAGCGTGGACGGTGGATTCGCGCCGATAACCAACGATATCGTCTATACGGTTGCGACGCAGGCCGACGGAAAAATACTGGTAGCAGGTGATTTCACGCTGATCAATGGCGAAACTCGAAATCATATTGCTCGCCTGAATGCCGACAACAGCGTCGACCTGTCTTTCAATCCCAATGCCAACAGCTCGATCTATGCGCTATCGGCGCAGCCGGACGGAAAGCTGCTGATTGCTGGCGACTTCACCACCATCGCAGGGCAAGCACGAAGCAGACTTGCCCGACTGAACGCGAATGGCAGTCTTGACGCTTCCTACGTTCCGAGTATCACCGGATCGATCGCCACGATGGCGTTACAGGCCGATGGCAAATTGATGCTGGGTGGCAACTTCACGGCGATCAACGGCCAACCACGAAGCCGGCTGGCCTCGTTGAACGCCGACGGCAGCCTCGACATGGCGTTCAATCCTGGCGCCAATCAGGCGGTCAACGCATTGGCCCTGCAGGCTGATGGAAAACTGGTTATTGGTGGCAGCTTCAGCACACTCGGCGGGCAGCCCCGAAGCAACCTGGCACGCTTGAGTGCTTCCCAGGCCGTGTCCGATTCGCTGGATTTCATTCGCTATTCCGACAACAGTGCACTACTCCTCTGGATGCGCTCCGCCAGTGCGCCGCAGCTAACCCGTGCCCCGCGACTGGAGATTTCGGTAAACGGTACGGATTTCCAGAACATCGGCACCATGCAGCGCACCGCGCGTGGCTGGAGTTTTGGCGATCTCGCCACCCTGCCGACGAACTCGCTGTATTACTTGCGCGCCAGCGGCGCTGCGAGCTCCGGCTTGTACAACGGCTCGGGCAGCCTCATCCAGAACACGCGACAGACCACCAACAGCTACGACGAAGGTATTTCCAGGAACGGATTTGATTGACTGAAGCGCGTCCCCACCCAGCCCACTAACGGAATAGCGATATGCGAAAAATTCATCATTCATGGTTGGCCGGGCTGGCATTTCTACTCGCGTCCGCCCACGTGCTCGCATCAAGCGTCAATGACGGCTTTTCAACCATGCTTTCGGATCAGGGTGGACGGGCAGCCCGAGCCATCACTGTGCAACCCGATGGCAAGATCATCGTCGGTGGCGTGTTTCCGACCGTCAATGGACAGTCG
Source organism: Dokdonella sp. (assembly GCF_049593775.1). Taxonomy (GTDB): domain Bacteria; phylum Pseudomonadota; class Gammaproteobacteria; order Xanthomonadales; family Rhodanobacteraceae; genus Dokdonella. Next base: position 10,902 of record NZ_JBAWHJ010000134.1, read on the forward strand.
CGTCGACAAATCGCTCGGGTGCATGCCGATGGCAGCTTGGATATGGGCTTCGCCGACAGCTTCCCGAACGGACTCGTGCGTGTTGCAGTGCTGCAATTCGACGGACGCATTCTGATTGGCGGCGACTTTTCGGAAGTCGATGGTGTTACAAGAAACAAGTTGGCCCGTCTCAACGCCGACGGCAGTCTCGACGCCAGCTACAACCCGGATTTCGGCAGCGGATTCGGTTTTATCGCCGCGATCACACTACAGCCTGATGGAAAAGTCATCGTGGCTGGAGGATTCAACAGCGTCGGTGGAGTGGTCCGCGCCAACCTGGCTCGCTTGAACGCCGATGGCAGTCTCGACACGTCGTTCGCACCGAACGGATTCGCGTTCCTCTTCGCGATGGCGCTACAAGCGGATGGGGGGCTGATCGTCGGAGGAAATTCAGACCTCGCCAGGTTACAACCGGACGGAACTGTTGACCCGACGTTTCAGGCAAGTCTCGCTGATACGACCCTTGCTCTAGTGATCCAGCCTGACGGCAAGATACTGGCAGCTGGAGGAAACCTGACCAGCGGTGGCCCGAGTATCAATCCGCTGAGGCGATTGAATGTCGATGGCAGCAATGACTCGAGTTTCGACGTCCAGTTGACCGCAACAGTGCACGATATCGTCTTGCAGTCCGATGGCAGCGTCATTGCGGGCGGCGCTTTCAGTTCGATCGGCCCAGTCGCGCGAAACAGGATCGCGCGCTTTGACACCAACGGCAACCTGGACGCATCGTACGATCCGAACGTCGACAATGTGATCTACGCCGCGACTCTCCAGCCGGATGGAAAGCTGTTGATCGGCGGCGGATTCCTGACTGCAGGTGGCTACCCTGCCCTCAGGATCGCACGCCTCAATATCGATGGCAGTGTGGACGCCACGCTCAATCCAGGCACCAACAGCACGGTCAACGCACTGGCACAACAGGCCAACGGCAAACTATTGGTTGGGGGTGCCTTCACGTCTCT
>NZ_JBAWHJ010000135.1:0-22014 GCF_049593775.1 Dokdonella sp.
GCGCCTGTCGTCCCCGCCTGACGGCCTCGCTGATCGCGGCCAGGTAGACTTCGGTCTTGCCACTGCCGGTCACGCCGTCAAGCAGGAAAGGTGAGTATTGCCCTGCGCTGCCGAGAATCCCGTCCACGGCAGACTGCTGTTCTGCATTCAGCACTGGTGCGGCTACCGGCGTTTGCCCGGATTCCTGCTTTGGCAGGCGACGCTCCGTGACCCATCCGCGCGCGCGCAGGCTGCGAGCTGCCGAACGCCAGCCCGGCAGCTCGTGATCGAGCGAGGATGTTGAATGCGCCTTGTCGGACAGCAGATCCATCAGGCGATGCGTGCGCGTGCCCCGCCGGCGCCCAGGCAACTGCAAGGCCTCATGGCCGCCAGCTGTCAATTCGAATCCTGGCACGCCGCTTTCGGGAAGTTCGCGGCCGCTGCGCAGGCCGGTCGGCAACGCAGCCTCGAAGACTTCGCCCAGCGCATGCTGGTAGTAGCCTGCCGCCCAGGCCAGCGTCTGCATCAGTTCATCGGTCAACAACGGCTGCTCGTCGAGCAGCGCCGAAACATCCTGCAGCTTCGCGTCCGCCACTTCGCTGCTGTCGGCCAGGCCGAATACGACTCCAGTCAGCATGCGACGCCCGAACGGCACCCGCACGCGACAGCCCGGCTTGGGATCAGGCATGTCGGGTGCAAGTCGGTAGTCAAACAGTCGAAGCAGCGGCACCGGGACCGCCACACGGACGATGCGCGGCATAAATCGTGGATCTGGTCAGGCCAAGCGGCCAGTGTACCCGCGCCATTGGCAGACTGCCGGACTTTGCGCGCTCGGTTGGCAAACCTGCGCTGCGTTCGACGGCAGCCCGGCTTGTGGACACGTCAATCCACGACCGCCCACTGACATGTCATCGGGACGCTGGGCCGAAATCGCCAAATCCTCCCGCTGACAGGCATGGTCCAGCAGCGCCGCAGCCCCTTCACTCGCGCGCTTGCAGCAAAGTCTTCACAAGATCCCGAGAAAAACCCGGCAAGTCCCTGCCCTCCCAGAAGATTTTCGCTTATCCACAGGGCCTGTGGATAAGCTTGTGGACGAGGCCACCTGAGTGGCCTCCCCGGCCCATACAGGCGGGCTCGCTGTCATCTTGGTGAAACTTTGACCAGTCGATTTTCGATCAATATATTCAATGAGTTACACATGAGCCCGCAAGAGGCGTTCGCGCCCTGTGCTGCGGTTTGAGCGGATTCGGACCCATTTGGACAACTGTGCAAAACATGCTTGACAGAGCCGAAAACGGCGAGGTCGGAAACGCGGCCGGGGCGGGCTGGAAAAAGCCTCGATTTAACGCGGATTTGGCACATTTTCGACACCCGAACCGGTATCGGATGGCTGCGCGGACGTATCCCGGCGTTTGCCATCGAAATTCTGTGGCGCCACGCACCTGCCTGCCAGGCCCGCCCAGATCAGCTGGTCGCCAGCGCAATCAAGCCTGCAATACCGAGAGCAAACGAAAGGAAAATCGAGTAACACAGGCCGATCGCACAGTACTTCACCGAGGTCATCAACCACCCCTGGCCATAGACCCGTTTCTGCATGATCAGCAAATAGATGAACAACCAGAACCAGGCAGCCGCACGCAGCCATTCGATCAACTCGACTAGAACGGGTGAACTCTCGGCCATCCCGCGAAGCATGCTCAGGAACAGGATGACCAGCACCGACATGAAGATGAACGCATGGCTGTGCAAGGCAACCAGCAGGTGCTCCATATACAGGCGGCGCTTGAACAGATAGAAGACCTTGAGCAAAACGGCAAACAGCGGCATGACCACGAACAGGGTCTGCGGCAATACCGCGAACCAGCCAGGCAAGATGCGCTCAAACACCATGCGCTTGGGATTTTTTGACAGCTCCCTGATGTTCGTATCGACATGCGCCAAGGTGCTGTTCAACTTGTCGTTAAGCGCATCGGGCCACCAATCCACGGCAATCAGGTTGTCCTTCGCATGCCACGGCTTGCCGTTGATATTGAAAAGGGTTACCTCCGTTTTCTTCTCGCGCACGGGTAGTGGCTTTCCAGCGGCCAGTGCATCAGCGTCTTCCTTGAGTTCTTCCATGCGCACGGCACCGCTTTCGCGAGCCTTGGCAATGATCTCGTCGAAATGCTCCTTCGCTTCCGGAGCAAGCACCGGATCATCTCTTGCACTGGTCAAGGCTGCGATCGCCTCATCAACGGCCGCACTCACATCCTCGGGCGTCCTGGCGCTCTCCAGTCCCAATTCCAGCAATCGCGTAGTACCGCTTATCCGGGTTTCTGCGATCTTCGATTCGATTTTCGCCTTCGCCTCGCCATCGAGGCCAGGGGTATCACTGGCGATGGTCAGCGCGCGCAGGATCTTGTCAGCGCGCTGCGTGACCTCCTGTGGCGTGCTGGCATCCTCAATATCGTCTTGCCAATCATCGGGACCAATCGATGCCTGCATCGCGAAGAACGCGATGATGGTCAGGAAGAAAAACAGCCTGAACGGGGTCACATAGCGCGCACGCCGTCCCTGCAGATATTCGGTAGTCAGGAAACCCGGCCGAATGTAGAGATCCCACAGTGAACGGAAGATCCGGGAATCGACATTGAGGACGATATCGGCCAGATCCGACAGCACTTCCGACAAATGCCGGATCATTCCTTTCTCGGACTGCCCACAGGCATAGCAGAACGGGCCCTGGACCGGCGCTCCGCAGTTCGGACAGACTCTTTCCAGCGAATCCGCATTCGGCGTACTGAACTCCGCGTCGGGTGCGGTCAGTTGCCTGCCGTCTTCGGGCAACGGCGGCGGTGCTGGAGGCTGGTCGATCGTGGCGGTCATTTCGCGCGCAGCATTCCCTGTGCGCGCAACCAGACGCAGGTGTCGTGCACCAGATCCTCCAGCGGAGTGATCTTGTAGTCGAGTTCACGCATCGCCTTGCCCGAGTCCACGCGCAGATGGTGGCAGGTGAAGGATACTGCCTGCGGCGTGAGACTCGGCTCGCGACCGGTAACCCGGCTGATCGCATCGAGGACGCGCGCATAGCCACGCAAGAAACCCGCCGGCAATGTTTTCGCTGGCACGTTGCGGCCGAGTTCACGGGCGATGCACTGGACCAGTTCAAGGAAGCTGGCCTGCACACCGCCGAGCAGAAACGTTTCGCCATGCGCCGCAAGCCGCCAAGCGGACACTTGCGCCTTGGCGATCTCGCGTACGTCGGCAAATGCCCCCGACCCTGGTGGTACGCCAGGCAACTTGTCCTGATCGATCATCAGGAACATGCGGGCCCAGTTGTGCGTATCGCCGGGCCCAAGGATATGCGCAGGATTGAGCACGATGGCCTCGACATGTCCGCCAGCGTCGGCCTCAAGCACCAACTCTTCGGCGATCGCCTTGGTGCGCTCGTAGTTGATCCATGATTGTCGGCCGAGCCGCGGCGAGGATTCGGTGAGCGCATCCTCCTGTTGACCAAAGGCCGAGACCGACGAGGTATGCACGATTCGGCGAACACCACTCGCGCGTGCTGCGTCAACCACATTGCGCGTACCTTCGATGTTGGTGCGGGTCTGCTCCTCGGCATATCGACTCCACTGGCGTGTATCAGCAGCCACGTGGAAGATGCAATCCGTCGGCACGGACAGGACTTCGCGCAAGACTCCGGGATCCTCGATCGAACCGATAGTGGCGAACACGCCCTGCTTGCCCAGTTCTTCAGCTGCATCCCTGGATCGAACGACGGCCGCTACGTCGACTCCCGCGGCCTGCAAGCAGCCGAGCAGATGGCGACCCAGGAATCCGGTGGCTCCGGTCAGCATGACACGCATGGACGACACTCCTTCTGGAGGCGGGAAAGAGAATTCCCGCAACACCGCAACGCAGACACCCGAGTTTAGGGCAACACCGATCAAGTGGCCTAACTGCCATTGCGCTCTGCATGTGCGTCAGCTGCGCTGCAGGACGAGGTGAACGCCCAACGCCCGGACAGGCTGCTCGGCGTAACTGAGGGGCCTGCCAGCAGCCGCAGCCTCCGGCACGCTCGATCGATTCGACCTCATTTCACGTGCGTGCATCCATCGTCGTGCAGCGCTCCGTGGGTGCGACTGCATCGATGCAGGAGTCAGGCTCCCGGTGACCGGGAAGCGGGGGCTCCACCGCCGGAAGCGGAAAACCGCGCCGTGAGCAGGCGGTCGACCGGCCGGGCCTGCGCATCGCGCGCCTGAGACATTCGCAGCTTCGCGTGCAGAACCACTTGCGGGTCCGTTGTGGGATGGTCAGTCAATTAGCGCCAGGGCAACGCAAACTTCACGCGAACCGCCATGGTGACGACTGCGCCACCAGGGCGGCGCCGACTCAGCGACCCGGCTATAATCCGCGCCCGCAGGATGCTCGCTTGATGACCTCCATTCTATCCATCGATCGCCCCCGGGCGGCCAGAGAAGTGGTTGCCACCGTGCGACTGGCGTTTCCGCTGGTGCTCGGCCAGCTGTCAGCGATCGGCATGAACCTGATCGATACGGTGCTCGCCGGGCATCTTGATGCGCACACACTCGGTGCCGTCGCGCTCGGCAGCAACGTCTGGGTGCTGGCCATCATCGTCATCATCGGAATGATGATGTCGTTGCAGCCCTCGATCTCCCAGTTGCACGGCGCAGAGCGCAACGAGGACATCGGCCCGCTGTTTCGCCAGGCACTGTGGCTTGCCGTTCCACTGGGCATCTTCCTCGGCCTCGCAACAGCATGGCTTGGGCCACTGCTGTTCGGAATCATTGGCGTGGAGGCTAGCCTTGTCGCCGATGCCAGCGCATTTCTCGGTGCGGTCGCCTGGGGTGCCCCCGCACTGTCGGTGTTTTTCGTGCTCCGCGGACTCAGCGAAGGCATGGGGCGCACCCGGCCAACCATGTACTTCAGCGTACTCGGCCTGGTCCTGCTTGGCCCGCTCGGCTACATCCTGATGTACGGCGCCTTGGGTGTACCGCGACTCGGCGCCTTCGGTTGCGGCGTGGCAACGGCCATCGTGCTTTGGCTGCAGTGCATCGCCTTCGCAGTCTATCTGGCACGACGCTCGACCTATCGCGACCTTGGCCTGCTTGAACGCTTTGATCGACCGCGCCTGCGTGCGATCGGCGAACTGCTACATATCGGCGGCCCCATCGCGATCACCCTGCTGATGGAGGCCGGCCTGTTCGTAGCCGTCGGCCTGACCATCGGCAAGCTCGGTACCGACATCATCGCCAGCCATCAGATCGCCATCAACATCGCCTCGGTGGCATTCATGGTGCCGCTGGGGATTGCCATGGCCACGACGGTTCGCGTCGGACACTCGCGAGGACGCAACGACATCCAGGGCGTGCGCCTGGCTGGCGCCGTCGGCCTCTTGCTGACTCTGGGCGTTCAGATCGTGTCAGCGACGATCCTGTTCAGCATCCCCTCCCAAATCGCTTCGTTGTACACGACGGATACCGCGGTCATCGCCCTGGTTGCGCAATTGCTCACGCTGGCCGCGATCTTCCAGTTGTCCGATGGTATCCAGGCGGCATCGAATGGTGCCCTGCGCGGACTCAAGGACACCCGCGTGCCGATGCTTATCACCGGTTTCGCATACTGGGCGGTCGGAATGCCGGCGGGGCTGTGGCTCGCTTTCAGGGCGGATTTCGGTGTGCGCGGGATGTGGATGGGGTTGATTGCCGGCCTCAGCGTCGCAGCGGTCCTGCTGACCCGACGATTCTGGCGACTGGCCAATCGGCTGCAAGTCTAGACACGTACAATCCGGAGTGCTGGCGTGTGCCGTTCGGCGCATGCCTGGAGCCAGTCATTCCGCTACCCTGAACTCAAGATCTTCGGGCCTTGCACCCGAACCGGAGCTTTCTCGATGTCGCAAAACAACCCGGGCCTGTTCGTGCGCTTTGTGCGCGGAATCTGGAACACCCTCAACTTCACCCGACACCTGGTCTTCAACGCGATCTTCCTGATCGTGCTCATCCTGCTGGTTTCCGCGTTCTTTCGCGCCACGCCGATTCTCGACACCGAGACCGCCCTAGTGCTGGATCCAAAGGGCGTGATCGTCGAGCAGTACAGCACCGATGCCAGCGGTCGTGCCCTGGCGAACCTTACTGGCGACCCGGTCAAGGAAATCCAGTTGCGCGACCTGCTGCGCGTCATCGACTCGGCCGCAGCCGATGCACGCATTGACCGCATCGTCCTCGTACCCGACCAGATGATGGCCGGCATTTCCACGATGCGCGAAATTGGCCAGGCCTTTGACCGCTTTCGCGAAACCGGCAAGGACATCGTGGTGGTATCCGAAGGCATGGGCCAGGGCCAGTACTATCTGTCCGCCCACGCCGACGAAATCCTTCTCGATCCTGATGGCGCGGTCCTGCTGGAGGGCTTCGCCAGCTATCGCAGCTACTACCGCGATGCACTCGACAAGCTCGGCGTGAACGTCCACCTGATCAAGGTCGGCGAATACAAATCCGCAGCCGAGCCTTACATTCTCAATCACGCCTCGGATGCCTCCAAGGAGGCCAGCCTGTTCTGGATGGGCGGAATCTGGAACGAGGTTGTCGATGAAATTGCCTCGATGCGCGAACTCGACGCCGAAGCCATCAGCGATGACATCGCACACCTCGACATCCTCGTGCCGAAATACCGCGGCGACCTTGCCAAACTTGCCCTGGATACCGGTCTCGTCGACAAGCTGGCCACGCGCAGTCAGGCGCGTGAACTGCTCATTGCCATGGGCAAGCCGGATGAGGAAGGTGATTCATTCCGACAGGTCCACTGGTCGCAATATCTGGCCCTGCAGATCGGCGAAGCACTGCCTGACGCTCGACCGCAAGTCGGCGTGGTTGTCGCCCAGGGCGAGATCGTCCAGGGGGAGCAGGCACAGGGAATGGTGGGTGCAAAGACAGCAGTCCGTCTGCTCCGGGAGGCCCGCGAAGATGACGAGATCAAGGCGGTCGTCCTTCGCGTCGATTCGCCCGGTGGCGATGCCTACGCATCTGAAATCATCCGCCGCGAAGTCCAGTTGATACGCGACGCCGGAAAACCGGTCGTGGTGTCGATGGGCGATGTCGCGGCCAGCGGTGGCTACTGGATTTCGATGGATGCCGATGAAATCTGGGCGCAGCCAACCACCATCACCGGCTCGATCGGCATCTACGGCCTGTTCGTGACGATTCCTGAAGCGCTCGCAAAGATCGGAATCACCACCGACGGAATCGGAACGACACCGCTTGCCGGCGCGTTCGATATCCGCATGCCGCTCAATCCACAAGTCGAAACCATCATTACCAGCGTCATCCAGAAAGGCTATCGCGACTTCATCAGCAAGGTTGCAGCCGCTCGTGGAAAATCCGAAGAACAGATCAACGAAGTTGCTCGCGGTCGAGTCTGGAGCGGCTCGCAGGCCAAGGAGCGCGGACTCGTCGACAAGCTGGGCGGCCTGCATGAAGCGATCGCCGCTGCAGCTGCGCAGGCAGAATTGGGCCAGGACTTCGGCACCCGTTACATCGAGCCCCAACTTAGCGCCTGGGAGCGCATTGCACTTTCCATGAGTGACAGCGAAGCAGCCGTCAGTATCGGGCGCTGGGCCGGTCTGGCCTCATTGCCGAGCATGGTTCTTGGCAACGCCGAACTCGAACGCAACATCGCGTTGCTGCGCAATCTTGGCGGGAATCGATACGGCGTGGTCGCCCATTGTTTCTGCACGCTGGACTGATTCGGCAACGCTCAAGTCAACGCTGATCAACCGCCCTCATCGATGGCCTTGTCCCGTGCAGCCTTGGCTTCGTCGAGCGTGGCCTGCACGGCCTTGGCTTTGTCCAGGGCCTTGAGCTGCTCATCGAAAACCGTTTTCTTTTTCTGCGTGGCAGACGCATCGGCGGATTCATCTGCCACCGGCTCGTTGTCCTGCTGCGCGGGCGAGGAACACGCCGGCAGCATGCACAGCGATAGGATGATGCAGGCGGGAAGCAGGGTTTGTCGTAACATGGCGAACTCGGGTCCAGGTCGATGGCGACCCGAGTCTGCGCCCCTGCACTGAGTCAAACAAGCAGCCGAAACCATGAATCCATCACGCTGGCGACTCGAAGGACAACTGGCCCTGGTCACGGGCGCAAGCCGCGGGATCGGCCTGGCTACTGCGCGCGAGCTGGCCTCGCTGGGCGCAAGTGTCATGCTGGTGGCCCGCGATGAAACCCTGCTCGAGCAAGTCCGCGATGAACTCGCCGAGGAGTTCCCCGGCACCGCCCTGCACACGTTTGGTGCCGATGTTACCGAGCAGGAACAACGACTGGAGGTGTTCGACTACATCTGCGATCTCGGCCTTGAATTGTCCCTGCTGGTCAACAATGTCGGCAACAATCTGCGCAAGGCCACGCTCGACTACACCGAAACGGAGTATCGAAGCCTGATCGATACCAACCTCGTTTCCGCGTTCGAGATGTGTCGACTTGCCCACGTACACCTGGCCCAACACGCGAATGCGGCTATCGTGAATGTCGGGTCGGTTTCGGGAAGCATTTCGGTGCGCACCGGCTCGCCCTATGGAATGACCAAGGCTGCCCTGCATCAACTGACACGGAACCTCAGCTGCGAGTGGGCCGCCGACGGCATTCGCGTCAATGCGGTGGCGCCCTGGTATATCCGCACCCAGCGATCCGAACCTGCACTCGCCGACGAGGATTACCTCGAGGAGGTACTGGATCGCACACCCATGCGGCGGATCGGCGAACCCGAGGAAGTCGGCGCGGCAATCGCCTTCCTGTGTTTGCCTGCGGCCTCTTACATCAGCGGAGAATGCATTGCTGTCGATGGCGGATTCCTCCGCTACGGGTTCTGAACTGGATGGCACTGCTTCAAGGCAGCGCTCCATCAATTCAGACCCGCTCAGGCGGGAGGTTCTCGCCAACAGCCTTGCGGGTGTCCTGAAGCGATTCCCGTCTGCGCGGGAATCACGTTCACGGAACTGGTGCCATCCGGCATCAGGTTCTATCCGTCAGTTTGGCCCGAATCCAGCTGCCGACAATACTGCTGGTGGCTTCGCGCATCCATGGCCGAAAATGGCGAGTCAGTGTCGAGCAACGCTGCTAGATTAGGCGGCATGCAAGTCCAGCCCACCAGCAAGACACTCGATACGGCCGTATGCGAACAGGCACGCCTGACTCGCGATACCCGGTTCGACGGATTGTTCTTCACAGCCGTGAAGACAACCGGGATTTATTGCCGACCGGTATGCCCTGCACCGCAACCCAAGCCACGCAACATCACCTATTACCCCAGTGCGGCGGCGGCGGCTGCTGCGGGGTTTCGACCTTGTTTGCGCTGCCGTCCCGAGGCCGCACCAGGTTCGCCCCTGCACCATTCCAGCAGTGCGCTGGTGACCGCAGCGCTGGGCCTCATCGAGCAAGGCATGCTGGACGCAAGCCCGGTTGCCGAGCTGGCCATGCGGATCGGGGTTGGCGAGCGCCACTTGCGCCGCCTTTTCGACCAGGAGGTGGGTGCCAGCCCAAACGACGTGGCGTCGACAAGACGCCTGCTGTTCGCCAAGCAATTGTTGATGGAATCCAGCCTGCCAATCACGGATATCGCTGGCGCCGCGGGCTATGCAAGCCTGCGTCGGTTCAATGCCGCGTTCCTGGATGCCTACGCCAAGCCGCCCCGTGAGATTCGGCGCGGGCGCGGCGGCACATCGGCGGATGGAGCCATCGAACTGCGTCTGCCCTGGCGCCCGCCGTACGATTTTCCTGCAATGCTGGCGTTCTACGAGCGCCGCGCCATTCGCGGCGTCGAACGCGTCGACAATGGCAGTTACCGGCGCACGGTCCTGATCGACGGAGAGCCCGGCTGGATGGAAGTATCGGCCATCGAGGATCAGCCTGCCCTGCGCTTGCGCGTCCACGACGTGCGTCCTGCACGACTTGGCACGCTGGTCGCACGCGTACGACGCATGTTCGACGTCGATGCTGATCCTGCGGCCATCATGAAGGTCTTGCAGCGTGACAAACGATTGCGGCCGCTGGCCCGGCGTTGGCCCGGGCAGCGCTTGCCGGGTGCCTGGGACGCGCATGAGCTCGCCGTTCGAGCCGTGCTCGGCCAGCAGATTTCGGTTGCCGCAGCGCATACGCTTGCCTCACGACTTGTCGAACGATACGGACTCGCGCACGAACCCAGCAATGGTGCCGGACTCGGCGCCCTGTTTCCGGCGCCGACGATTCTCGCCGAGGCTCCGCTTGAATCGATCGGCCTGACCCGGGCTCGCGCGGCAACAATTCGGGGACTGTCGCGCGCCTGCGCCGAGGGGACCGTGGATTTTTCCAGTGTCCAATCGCTGGACGCGTTTGTATCGCGCCTATGCGAGCTACCCGGTATCGGAGCGTGGACTGCCCAGTACATCGCGATGCGGGCGCAATCGCGACCCGATGCATTTCCGGCGGGTGATCTGGTCCTGCGCAAGCTGGCCGGGGATGGCGTGGCGATCACCGAAAGGGCCATGGCATCCATCGCCGAAGCGTGGCGCCCCTGGCGTGCCTATGCCGTCATGCTGCTCTGGCGCAGCGCCAACTAAACGGAACAGGAACATGATCTACGACACGATGGAAACCCCAATCGGCAACATCGTGCTGGCAGGAGATGGGCACGCCCTGCAGCATGTCGGCCTGCCGGATGCACGTCGACCACTGGCTATTCCTTCGGAGTGGAAACGTGATCCATCCCGGCTCGCCGAAGCCACGAAACAGTTTTCCGCCTACTTCCGTGGTGAACTGATTGAATTCAATCTTCCGCTTGACGCGGCCGGCACCGAATTCCAGAAACGGGTCTGGCTGGCACTGGGCGGAATCCCCTACGGCACGACCATCAGCTACGCCGAACTTGCCCGACGCATCGACAATCCGAAGGCGAGTCGCGCCGTGGGCCTGGCCAATGGCGCCAATCCGCTCTCGATCGTGGTCCCGTGTCATCGCGTCATCGGTGCCAACGGTTCGATGACCGGCTACGGAGGCGGGTTGTCAGCCAAACGATTTCTGCTTGATCTGGAAAGCAGACATGCACCGAAATCCGACCGGTTGATCTAGGTGGGTGTTTGCATGGTTCGCCAGCTTTCGATTGCCAGTCCCTCTCCCACCGGGAGAGTGAGCAAGGCCAGAGGCAGACCTCGCCGGTTTTCAGACACATTCCATCGTCCTGCCTGGCAACCTTGCGCGCGCACCTCAGTACCGACAGGTGGCGACGCGTGCTTGCCAGGCTTCCAATTCGATGCGCACCTGCGCCGTGGTGTCACTGAACGCGAAACGCATTCGGCGTTGCGCATCATCAAGCTGCTCTGCATAGAATCGGCAAAGCGGTTCTCCACTGACCCACGCACAAGGGTCTTCCACCCACGTGTATAGACCAGCCGCACCGCCGCGGCGTGAAGGGACGACCGGCACCTCACGCAAACCCGGCGCCGATACGCCAATGCCGTTCGGTCCGCCATAGGCTTCTCCCAGCGACATGGGCGGATAGCCAAGCGCGCCAAGGGGCAAGGCATGCCGTTCGCCGACACCGCTCTCGCTGATGTAGCGCGAGCCATCGTCGCGCTGACACAGATAGGTCGAAGACGGGGGCAAGACCTCCGCCGACGGCGAGGTCGTGCCGACGTCGGGCTGATGCCGATCATCCGTCGCGGGACTGACGATCGCGGACTCGGGCGAGGCGACGCGGACGGGATCCTCTGCAAGGGTGCGCCTCCGGGACGCTTCCCCTGGCAAGCAGGGCTTGTCCTGGAACCTGATCACGCCATCGCTGCCGTGACATTCATGGATCGAAATCGCCATGACGGATTGCGAACCAAGGCCGATGCACAGAAGTGAGACGCAGACTACAAGCGCGGATAGCTGTCGCAAGATCGCGGGGGTGGATACAGCCGCGTGCGAGGAGCGGCAAACACCACTCCCCGCACGCATCGTCCCGTCAATACCCGCCGGGATCATGTGGTGCAATTCAGCGCTTGAGATCCTTTGCCACTGCATGGGCATCATCAAGCGCACGCTTGGCATTGGCCTTGGCAACTTCATGTGCTGCGTTCGCCTCATCCTTGCACGGTCCAGCCATGGCCGAAGCCATCGTGTCGCAACGTTCGAGAGCAACCTTGAGGTTGGCGTCAGCCTTGGCGACCGCCACATCATAGTCGGCCTTGGCCTGCTTGCTCACTGTCTCGGCCTCGACCTCGGCTACATCGCCGCTGGCATCCTTGGCGACATCCATGGCCTGGTCCGTCGCGGCATTGATCTTTTCATTTGCCCTGGCATCCGCCTCGGCAACTTCTGCGCGTGCTTCCACGCGTGCTGCCTCCAGTTTGCTCTGCGCCTCGGCACTCACCTCATTGGCATCCTTTTGCGCCTCGGCCAGATCTTCCGAAGCCTGTTGCCGGGCTTCCTCGATCTTGCGTTGCGCTTCGACAGCTGAATCCTGCTGGCTGCATGCGGCCAGGGTGGTAGCCACGGTCAGTGTCGATACAAGCATAAGTTTCTTCAACATGCGTTTTCTCCCATTCGTAAGCGGCGCTTGCCTGCCCGGTTGCTGCCAGGGGGCTGCCGCGGGACGCATTAGAACCAGTCAATCGTGAACGCATCGTAATCCGCCGAGTTTTCATTCAGCCCACGGACACAATGGGAACGCACTGTGAGTTTCAGCGCCGGCGACTGGCCGCACTCGGCAGGTCAGCCAATCGCGCGTACTCACCTTGCTCGAACCTGTGCGGATCGACCAGGGCGGCTTCTGCCATGGGAGTGGCATCATTGCCCCAGAACAGCTGCTCACCGACACGCAGTGTCGGAACGCCAAATACACCATGCGCCATGGCGTCATCGGTGTTGGCACGCAGCTGATCCTTTACCTCGACGGCGCCAGTGGCCGCATCCACATCGGCAACACCGATGCGTTCGGCCACGGTCCGCAGTGCTTCTGCGGAGTCGGCAGCCAGGCCATCTTTCCAGATGTGGTCAAACAGTGCTTCGACGATTTCCCAGCTCGATCCTGCAGCGATGGCCAGGCGCAACACACTGACCGGATTGAACGGATGTGCCGGCGGAAAGCGCAGCGGCACGCCGTTACGCTCGGCGCTCCACTGCACCATGCGGTAGGTAAACACGCGCTTGTGCGGGATCTCCGCAGGACCCAACTGACCGTGATGGTGCAGGATCGCGGGCAACAGGATGGGCTTCGGCGTGATCGAATGCTGTTCGGCCAGCGCACGCACACGCGGCAGTTGCAGATACGCGAACGGCGAGATGAAGTCGAAATACCAGGTCGCACTCATTCGTCATTCCTCAATGCAGGGTCTTGTAGAGCTCCGGGTCGAACGCATCGACCTGGATCACTTCGTCTCGCGCATCGCGAGCGTCATTGAGGCGATCGTATTCGCCCTGTGTAATCACACCAGCAGCCAGGCCAAGATCATCCAGCATGTGGCCAGGCGCTCGATCCAGTTCGCCTGCGCGCACCGCATCACGCAACCTGGTTTCGATGGGCAACGCCGCCACGGCCTTGTCCAGCGCGGCTTCAAGCATGCCAAGCCCGGGTTCGTCGGCATCCGGAACGAAAATGTCTCCGGTCAACGTCTGACGCGCTTCGCGATCTAGGAGAATGTCGCGAGCCACGCGCCTGCCAATGCGATCGGAAGGCGGGCGGAAACGTGCACCCAGCGGAAAGATAAGCCATCCCAGCCACCATGCTGGCAGTCGCATCGGCAGGTTCTCCAGCACACCAAGCAATGCTTCCTGGACGCGGTACAGACTGTATTCGACCGACCAGCGCACCAGGCCAAAATTGGCTGTGGTCTTGCCTTCATCGTGATAGCGCTTGAGTGCGGCTGATGCCAGGTAGAGGAAGGCCAGCGCATCGGCAAGTCGCCCGGATATTTTCTCTCGACGCTTCAGCGTGCCGCCCAGGGTTCCCATTGCCGTATCGGAAAGAATGGTGAATGCGGCAGAGAAGCGCGACAGGTGCTGGTAGTAGCGTGCGGTATCGTCAGTCCGGGGCACACTGGCAAGTCGAGATCCGCTCAACGCCAGCAACAATGCCCGCACCGAACGCGTCACCAGCAAGTTGACGTGGCCGAAGATGGCGAGATCGAACGCCTTGAGATCCTTGTTCGCAACCGACTCGATTTCCTTCTGCACGAATGGATGACAACGGATGGCACCCTGCCCGTAGATGATCATCGATCGGGTCAGTATGTTTGCGCCTTCCACGGTGATGCCGATCGGCACCGCGTCCCAGGCGCGCGAAAGCATGTTGCGTGGGCCGCGCTGGATGGCGCTGCCGGCACGGATGTCCATCGCATCGGATACGACCTGACGCATCGCATCGGTCAGATAGGCCTTTGCGATCGAGCCGATCACGGCCGGCTTTTCGCCCGCATCGAGTGCTCCGCAAGTCAACGTGCGTGTTGCCGTCATGAGATACGTCATGCCGGCGATTCGTGCCAGCGGTTCCTCGATGCCCTCGAAACGTCCGATAGGGGTATCAAATTGCTCGCGCACGGTTGCATAGGCACCGCAGATGCGGGTCGCCATCTGGGCCGCGCCTATGCTCAAGGCGGGCAGTGAAATCGAGCGACCTGCCGCGAGCGATTCCATCAGCATGCGCCAACCGATTCCCACGCCATCCCGCTCCCCGATGATCGCGTCCAGCGGTACCCAGACATCGCGACCCACGGTCGGGCCGTTGTGGAACGGGACGCCCATCGGATCATGACGCAAACCGATTTCGACTCCGGGGGTATCGCGTGGAATCAGCGCGCAGGTGATGCCGCGGTCGACTTCATCACCAATCAGATGGTCCGGATCCTTGAGCCGGAAGGCGAGCCCGATCAAGGTCGCGACCGGTGCCAGGGTGATGTAGCGCTTGAGCCAGTTCAGGCGCAATCCGAGCACTTCCTTGCCGTCGATCATGCGCTTTTCAACAATGCCTTCGGACTGTGTTGCCGCAGCATCCGAGCCGGCTTCCGGCCCGGTCAGCGCGAAGCAGGGAATCTCCACACCTTCTGCCAGCCGCCTCAGGTAGCGATCCTTTTGTGCCTGGGTTCCGTAGTGCATGAGCAGCTCACCGGGACCCAGCGAGTTCGGCACCATGACTGTCACTGCCGCCGTCACCGAACGGCTGGATATCCGGGTGACGATCCGCGATTGCGCCAGCGCGGAGAATCCGTGCCCGCCGTATTCCTTTGGGATGATCAAGCCGAACAGGCGGTACTTGCGGATCAAGGCCCAGATTTCGGGCGGCAGATCACGCTGCTGGTAGACCTCCCAGTCATTGATGCTGCGACAGAAGTCGTTGACCGGCCCGTCAAGAAAGGCCTGCTCCTCCTCGCTGAGGCCACGCGCATCGAAATCGATGAGTTTCTGCCAGTCGGGCATGCCGGAAAAAAGATCGGCATCCCACCAGACCGTTCCGGCCTCGAGTGCGGTGCGCTCCGTATCACCCAGTCGCGGCAACACCTTGGCAAAAACCGGCATGACAAAGCGGGAGACGAGCACGCGACGTATCGCGGGCACGCCAAACACGACAGCAATCACGATCAGGATTGCAGTCACCGCAGTAAAGAGTTCTGGCGAAGCGACTCCCGTCAAACGCCAACCAACGAGAAAAACCGCGCTGCTCACGATCCAGGCAAGGAATCCCCAGCCTCGAAAGGCCAATGCGAGGAAAGCGAATACTGCCAATGCAATTGCATATCCCATCGGATGAGCTCCGTTCTGAAGACTGTCTGATTATGCGCTACCGGCTACAGGGTGCTAGCCGCTGCATGAACCGTTCACTTTGACCATGACGCCAACCAGCGCATGAAACTGCACCCATCACGGACCTGCGATGGCCATTTGCCCCAGCGGTCAGCTTGCAGTGTCACCGTTGCGCAGGAACAGGTGATAGGCCGGATTCGCGCTCTCGTCGCAATACGGATAGCCGAGTTTTGCGAGGAAGGCGCGAAATTGCCTCATGTCGCCATCCGGGACCTGAATGCCGACCAGGATGCGGCCAAAGTCCGCCCCCTCATTGCGGTAGTGGAACAGGGAAATATTCCATTCGGGATTCATTACCGAGAGGAATCGAAGCAAGGCGCCGGGGCGCTCCGGAAACTCGAAGCGGTACAGCAGCTCGTTGCCTTCAGCGGCGGAACGGCCCCCAATCATGTGTCTCAGATGCTGCTTGGCCAATTCATCCTGGCTCAAATCCAGGGTGGCGAACCCCTGTGCTCGCAGATTGCGTGCGATTGCCGACCGATCACGGTGGCCAGTCACCTGCACGCCAACGAACAGGTGCGCCTTTTCCGCACCGGCCATTCGGTAGTTGAATTCGGTGATGTTGTGCCCCTCAAGGGCGTCACAAAAAAGTCGGAACGAACCGCGCTGCTCGGGAATGCTGACTGCGAACACCGCTTCACGTGCTTCGCCGACTTCCGCACGTTCAGCAACAAAACGCAGGCGATCGAAGTTCATGTTGGCACCGCAAGCCACGGCGACCAGCGTTTTCCCGCGCACCTGGTTCGCGGCTGCCCAGGCTTTCATGCCGGCGACGGCAAGCGCGCCGGCAGGCTCCAGGATGCTGCGCGTGTCCTCGAAGACATCCTTGATTGCCGCGCATACCGCATCGGTGTCGACCAGCACGATTTCATCGACAAGCTCGCGGCACAGCCGAAAGGTCTCCTTGCCGACTTGCTTGACTGCCGTGCCGTCACAGAACAGGCCAACATCCTTGAGACGCACGCGTCGACCGGCCGCGATCGACTGCGCCATGGCATCGGAGTCGGCCGCTTGAACGCCAATGACTCGAATCTCGGGGCGTACGGCCTTGACGTAGGCGGCGATGCCGGAGATCAGGCCGCCGCCGCCGATCGCTGCGAAAATTGCCTCGATGGGCCCGGGATGCTGGCGCAGGATTTCCATGCCAATCGTGCCCTGCCCGGCAATCACGTCGGGATCATCGAACGGATGCACGAACACCAGTTTGCGCGCCGCAGCCAGTTTGTCGGCATGGGCTTTTGCATCGGAGTAGGACTCGCCGACGAGGACAATCTCGACATGCTCGCCGCCAAAATTGCGCACCGCGTCGATCTTTACTTCGGGCGTTGTCACCGGCATCACGATGACGGCCTTGCAATCTAGCCGGGCTGCGGCCAGGGCTACGCCTTGCGCATGGTTGCCGGCGGAGGCGGCAATGACGCCGCGTTTCAGTTCGGCGCGCCCCAGCCCGGCCATCTTGTTGTACGCGCCACGCAGCTTGAACGAGAACACCGGCTGGCTGTCTTCGCGCTTGAGCAACACGGTGCACCGGGTGCGCGCGGAAAGCCCCGGCGCTATCTCGAGCGCTGTTTCACGGGCAACGTCGTAGACGTGCGAGGTCAGGATGCGTTTGAGATAGGTTTGGGACATGAGCTCTGGCCAGGCCACCGGAAACACGGCGGCGTCCTGTCCAGACTACATGGGGGCAATAGCCAGCGCCATGCGATCAGGCAGCCCGTGACGAGCGGGCGCTACTTGTCCAGATCGAGATCATCCATGCTCCAGATGAACTCCAGCGAGATCACACTGGCGCCGGCAGCATCTTTGCGCACCTTGCAATTGAAGACCTGGGTGAATTCGGAAGGGAGTCCGCGATCGAACACGATCGGCGTAGAGAGAAGCATCATGCCTTCACCACCGTCCGCAGGGACGGCGCTGGCGGCCAGTTTTTCGGTATCAATCTCGAACGTCTTGCCCATGAGTCGACTGTTCGCTTCAGCCAGGCAGGCATCGACAGCCGCCTGGTTGCCAGCGGAACCGCCACAGGCACAAAGGGTCAGGATCAGACTGGAAAGCAGGATCGAGCGCATCGGGATGCTCCGGACTTTGTGTACTCGGGACCACGCACCGTGATGCACTTCACTGCATCACGGCTCCCATGAGTATAGGCATAGTCGTGGCGATAACCCATGCTGCGGCGCAACGAAGTGAATCGTACTTCCCGCCGGCCACCGGCTCTCCTGGTCGCTGCAACCCACCGGGATCAGTAGCGCGGCACCTTCTGGTCCACTTCCGCAGCCCAGGCCTCGATGCCGCCTTCTATGTTGTGCACCACCCGGAACCCCTGCTCGCGGAAGTGTTCGGCAGCGCGCCGGCTGGAATTGCCGTGATGGCAAAGAAACGCGAGCGGCGTTTCCTTTGGCAACTTGACCAGGCGATCGTGGGAACTGGCGTCCAGTACCTCGGCTCCGGAAAACGGAGCGAGTTCACGCTCGCCAGCCGGGCGCACATCAATGACCGTGATCTTGTTGTCGTCGAGCAGTCGCTTGAGGCTTTGCACGTCCAGGCCGTGCACCTTTGGAGGTGCCGCAGGCAGGTCGATCGACAGTCCTTCGCCCTGTGCGGTTTCGGTCCAGCCGATATGGGCACCCTTGGCACGCTGTGCACTGGCTGGATCGAACAGGACGTCAATGCCGTTGGCGTTCACGCGGATCTCGTTGCCCTGGACCTCACGCAACTGGAACTGGGGCTGAAAACGCTCGTCGATGGCCAGGAACAGACCCGTGCCCTCGGCCTCGCCCAGCGCCTGTCGGATCTGGGTGGCCGCTTCGTCACTGATCGTGATTTCCGGCGGGGTTCGATCAGGCTCGGGAAGGCCGAGCAGCTTGTGCAGTTCGCCGCTGGCAGCCATGCCTTGCACGATATCGGCGCCGCCGACCAGCTCACCGTCAATGTAGAGCTGCGGAATCGTTGGCCAGTTGCCATATTCCTTGATGCCCTGACGAATGCCTTCATCGGCCAGAACGTCGACAGTCACGTAGTCGTCAAGCAGATTATTCAAAGCGCCAGCCGTTGCCGCCGAGAATCCGCAGCTTGGCGCGTCACGCGTTCCCTTCATGAACAGGACGACGCGGTTGCTGGCCAGCATCGTTTCGATGCGCTGGTGGACGGGTTGGGTATCGGACATGGGGCTTTCCTCAGGACATTGGGTTCAATACAGGAGTCGGTTCGACTTCCGGTGCATGACCCGCATATGGGTGCGCAGGCGGGCACGCGCAAGGGCAGAACAGTAATCCGGAATGAATCTGGATTCGCATGGTAGCGCAGGGCCGCGGCCGGCGATGTTTGGCCGGCAGTGAAAAATACTGGATAATTCGCAGTTCAGGAAAACGACTACCGTCAGGGGAAATGACATGATCCGCCAGCTGCCACTCTGCGTCGCCATCGCACTCGCTACGACGGCGCATGCACAGGCACCTTCCGAGCCATCCTCGGGTGATGTCACGATTCCAGTCACTTATGTCGGATCCAATGCCCGAGTCTCCCTTGGCGTGGACAACGATGGTGATGTTCTGGGCGAAATCCTCGCGATCCTCGGCAAGACCGACGAATCGGCATGGCTGGCTGAACTCTGGCTTGGCCAGGGCAGCTCCGGTGGCCTCCAGGTCAGCTACAACCGCCTGTTCGGATCGGCAGACAGCGACAAGGCCACGGTCTGGAAGTTCTTTGGCGCCGGCGACCAGAACATGTACCAGGACCGCAAGGCGACGATCGGTGTCGGCTGGGAGCGCAATGACCTGTTCTTCAGCGGCTACTACAGCCATGCAACCTCTGGCTCACGCCTGATCAACTCCACCCTGATCACCGACACCACCACGTTGACCGGAAGTGACGCCGGTGGCGCCTATACACAGCTGCAGACGGTCGAAACCCTGACCGATTTCTTCGAGCACCCTTACGATGACGGTGTCGGGTTCCGCCTCGGCGCTTATTTTGACGAGCCGCTGCTGCGCGTGCGCGGCGGATTCGATTACGAGAAGGGTGACTTCAACTCCGACCAGTCAACCATTTCCCTGGGCATGGACAAGCTGTTCCGCAACAGCCCGTTCAGCCTCTCGCTGCAAGGCGAATACCTGCGCAAGTCGGGCGACTTCGAGATCGACAAGTCCGATTCGCGTGGCTGGCTGCTGGTCCGCTACGACTTCGGTCAGAATTATCGAGTCCGCGAGCCGTTCCGCATGGTCGAAGTGCGCACGCCGGCGCCTGCCGCCGCTGCGGCTCCCGCCGAGCCACAGGTGATTCGCAACGAAGTCCGCCTTGATGGCGATGCCTTCTTCGGATTCGATCAATCCGAACTGCGTCCCGATGCCATCGCTGCGCTCGATGAACTCGTGGCCAAGCTTGCGTCCGTGTCTCGTGTCAGCCGCGTCAGTGTGGTGGGTCATACCGATTCGGTTGGCCCCGAAGCGTACAACCAGCGCTTGTCCGAACGTCGTGCAGCAAGCGCCAAGACCTATCTGGTCAGCCGCGGCATTCCCGCGGAGCAAATCGATATCCGCGGAGACGGCGAGCTGAATCCTGGCTTCCCGAATGACACGGCCGAGAACAGGCAGAAAAATCGCCGCGTCGACGTCGACTTCCTGACCATCGAAGAGAAGGTCGTTCCGGCACCAGCGCCGGAGCCGGTGTCCGACAAGGTCGAATGGGTGCGCGAGCCTGTCCAGGCCAATCCCGCCTGGATCGAACGCGCGCTGCGCAATCCTGCCGAACACAAGCGCACCGTCGACGTCTACAAGTTCGAGGAAGAGTCCAGCACGACCACGCTTGGACCTCGCGTCTATCTGAACGGCCTGCCAGTGGCCGTCAACGACGCCGCCACGGTCGATTTCGATTCGTCCGGCAACCTGATCAACGTGCTTGCCAACGACAGCGATCCGGATGGCGATGCGCTGGTCATCAGCAGCGTGTCAGCGCCGATGCATGGCACGGCAACGATTGTCGGTGGCCAGGTCAGCTACACGCCGACACCAGGCTATTCCGGCGCGGACAGCTTTACCTACACGATCAGCGACGACAACGGCGGTACGGCCACTGCCACGGTGAGCATTACGGTAAACACCGCCGATGAGTCGAACCAGCCGCCGGTCGCCGTTGACGACGATGGTGGTGCATTGAAGGGCTACTCGACGGATATCGACGTGCTGGCCAATGACAGCGATCCGGACGGCGATCCGCTGACCGTCATCTCGGTTGATCACACCGGCCCCGGCATCGCCGAAATCACCATCAATCCGGACAACACGATCCACTACCAGTCGATCCACGGATTCTCCGGAATCGACACGTTCAGTTACACGATTTCCGATGGCCAGGGCGGCACCGCAACGGCAAGCGTTCGCGTCGACGTCTTCGAAATCGCGCACGACTGACCACCGGCAGGGCTGTGGCGACCTGATATCTGCTGCAGCCAGCGCTGCCTGGTGATTTGCCTCTTCCCTGTCTGAACCGGGAAGAGGCAAGGCAGAACGACCGATGTCAGTTCGCTTTCAGTCCGGCCTGCGAAGAGGTGTATCCAGCAACTGGCAGGCAACGGGCAGGATCAGGTCGACCCACAGCGCGTATTGCTTGTCGGACGGATGCAAGCCGTCGTCTGCCATGAATGTCCGGGCGACGCCGCGCGATGCGCCGGTGATGTCGACCCAATGCGCGCCCCGCTGCATGGCCTGCTCACGGGCGCTGGCGTTGAAACGATCAATTTCCACGGCGACCGCAGCATCGTCAAAGCCTTCTTTTCGCGCGAACGGGGTCACACCCCAGTCGGGAATCGAAACGACGATGACCTTGCCCGCCTCACCTCCGGCTTGCTCGACGGCGAGATCGAGCAGACGCTCGAACTCCATAGAGTAGGTTTCCAGAGGACGACCGCGGAACTGATTGTTCACACCTATCAGCAGGCTGACCAGGGCATAGGGCGGATTGAACGTGTATTGTGCGGCCGCCTCGAGCAGTTCGTCCGTGGTCCAGCCGGTGGTGGCCAGGATCTCGACATCATCCATTCGCCTGCCTGCGGCGCGCAATCGCGATATCAGTTGTGCAGGCCAGGTCAGATCGGCAGGCACGCCTTCACCGATGCTGTAGGAATCGCCAAGCGAAAGCATGGTCCACGAAGAGCTGTCGACGTGCTCGGCCATGACGAACTCAGGCGACGTGGCGCGCGCGCCCGCCACCTTCGGCTATGCGCAGCAAG
>NZ_JBAWHJ010000136.1:0-8243 GCF_049593775.1 Dokdonella sp.
CGATTGAGCAGGCCTTGCATGGCATCGGCCTGCACGATCAATTGCTGGATCTGGTCCAGGGCTTCCTGATGATCACTCATCGAAACCATGAAGACTTTCCGATCCTGGCACACGCCGATGCAGGTCCGGGGCGCCTCGATGCGACCGCAGCCGATGCATTGCCATACAGGAACCGGTTCGCCCATCGCGTCAGTGTCCGGCGTGCCCTGAGGCGTCTGCCGGCAACGGCCAACCCGGATCGATGAAGCGATGCGGATAATCATCCACCGCCTTGCGCATGCTGGCCAGTGCGGTCATGTCCTTAGGATCCTCCTCGAACGACTGAACGGCGCCGAGCAGGGGTGCGAGGATGGCGTGCAGGGCTGCATCAGCATCGGCCGGAAGTTTGCAATTTTCGAACAGGTAGTCGATCGACGATTGGATCTCATCGACCTTTTCCACGGCGATGGATTCCGGCATGTGACCCATCTCGTAGTGGCGCAGCTCATTCAGCGCCTCGTGGATGCGTCCCATGCCTTCACGCAGGGCGGCATCGGTTGCAAACCGCTGGGCAGGATTCGTGGCTGGCGCAGCCGGCGCGGCATGAGCGTCATGCTCGTGCTCGTGTTGAGCCTGGGCCGCCGGCGCCGCAAGTACCATCAACAGTGCAAAAAGAATGGCTTTCAACGTGATCTCCTCAGAGCAAATACGCTTGTCATGCAGGCAGACTAGCTCGACCTGCCCGCCAATACACTGACTCAGGTCAAGTCATTGCCGACCCCTTCCGTGCAACGCTAGGAATGCCAGTTTCCATCGCCGACATCGCTGAGCGCGGAGAGCTCGAATGCTGCCTGTTTCAATGACATCGCGTGCGGCCGCGGTATTCGGCGAATGACGCCGACCCGCCCGCCCCGTACCGACAACCTGCACGGTCTCAGCGCTGCGGAGGCCCAGGCACGTCTGCTGCGCGATGGCCCGAACATGCTGCCGGGGACAACACCGAGGTCGCTGGCGGCGATCGTCCTCGGTGTGCTGGTCGAACCCATGTTCCTGATGCTGCTGGTTGCCGGCGGGCTTTACCTGGCCCTGGGCGATACCGCCGAGGCCATCTTCCTGCTGACCTTCGTGTTCGTGGTGATCGGCATTACCCTGGCCCAGGAACGCAAGACCCAACGCGCGCTGGAATCGCTGCGCGACCTGTCAGCCCCGCGTGCGCTGGTCATGCGCGATGACGAGGAGTTGCGCATTCCCGGCCGTGAAGTGGTTGTCGGTGATCTGCTGGTGCTGCATGAGGGCGATCGCATCGCCGCCGATGCCTTGCTGCTTGATGGTCAGCTCGATGCCAACGAATCGCTGCTGACCGGCGAAGCGGTGCCGGTGTCCAAGCTGCCCGGTGAAAAACACGGTGCGCTGTTTGCCAGCACCCTGGTCACCCGCGGTGTCGGTCTGGCCGAAGTGATTGCGACCGCGAGTGCGACAGCCGTCGGGCGCATCGGCGAGGCGCTGGCGGCCACCGAGGAACCGCGCTCCGGTTTGCAACTCGCGTCGCGTCGCCTGGTGCGCAATCTGACTGTCGGCGGCCTTGCCCTGGCCACGCTCTATTTCCTGATCAACTGGTTGTGGAACGCGCAGGGCGTGCTCGAAAGCCTGCTTGCCAGCATTGCCCTCACCATGGCCATCCTGCCCGAAGAGATCCCGGTCATCCTGACCGTGTTCCTTGCCCTGGGCGCGTGGCGAATTTCACAACGCAAGGTGCTGACCCGGCGCGTGCCGGCCGTCGAGGCACTCGGCGCGATTTCGGTACTTGCGGTGGACAAGACCGGCACGCTGACCGAGAACCGCATGCAGGTGGCTGAACTGCAACTGGCGGACGCGCGCTTTGTCCACGAAGGAGCGGTCGATCTCGCCGAGCCGTTCCACGAGCTGGTCGAATTCGCCATGCTGGCGACGCCGTCGGATCCGTTTGATCCGATGGAGAAGGCGATCCAGCAGTTCGGCCTGCACTGGCTGACCGGCACCGAACACGTGCATGCGGAATGGTCGCCCGATTTCGAATACGGTCTCTCGCCGGACATCCTGGCGATGACTCGCGTGTTCCCCTCGGGTGCGCGCTCGCAACACATGCTGGCGACCAAGGGTGCGCCCGAGGCGGTGGTCGATCTGTGTCATCTGGATGCCGCGCCTGCGAAGGAGATACTGGATCAGGCCGAAGCCATGGCGGCGCGCGGCTTGCGCGTGCTCGGCGTCGCGCGGGGTCGCTGGCAAGGTGAAACACCGCCGCGCAGCCAGCATGATTTCAGCTTCCAGTTCCTCGGCCTGCTCGGTTTCGTCGATCCGCCGCGGCCCGAAGTGCCGGCAGCCATCGCCGAATGCCGCGCCGCCGGCATCCGCATCATCATGCTCACCGGCGACCACCCGGCCACGGCCATGGCGATTGCCCGCGAGGTCGGGCTCAGCGAGCGGCCCGATGTCATCACCGGTAGCGAGATCGATACGCTTGAGGATCAGGCGCTGAGTGAACGCCTGCGCCATGTCGATGTCTGCGCGCGCCTGAAGCCCGTGCAGAAACTGCGCCTCGTTCGCCTGCTGCGCGAGGATGGCGAAGTGGTGGCCATGACTGGCGACGGCGTCAATGATGCGCCTGCACTCAAGGCAGCCGATGTCGGCATCGCCATGGGCAAGCGCGGCACCGACGTTGCGCGCGAGTCGGCGGCGCTGGTCCTGCTCGATGACAGCTTCGCGAGCATCGTCGCGGCAATCCGCCAGGGCCGGCGCATCTACGACAACATCACCAAGGCCACCCGCTTCGTGTTCGCCGTGCACATGCCGATCATCGTGCTGACCCTGCTGCCTTCCTTGCTGCATTGGCCGGTGTTGCTGATGCCGGTGCACATCGTCCTGCTGGAACTGTTGATCGATCCGGCCTGCTCGATCGTGTTCGAGGCCGAACCCGAGTCCGCCGACATCATGCAACGGCCACCGCGCCCGGCAGAGTCATCACCCTTCGCCGCCGGCAATATCGTGGTTGCCGTGGTACAGGGCATCGGTGCGGCGGTGCTCCTGCTGGTCGGCTACGGCGTCATGCTCGGCCTCGGCATCGATGCGATGCAGAGCCGCACGGCGGTGTTCGCCGCGCTCGTCATCGGCTTGTTCGCCCTGATCCTGGCCAACCGCGATCCGGAACATGCGTTGATGGCGCATGGCGGAATGGGCAACCGCTGGCTGCGGCTGATGTTCATCGGCATCGTGCTCGTTCTTGCGCTGGCAACCGGCGTACCGTACCTGCGTGAGGTGATGGGTCTTGCACTGCCCACACTGGCCAGCCTCACCGGCACGGCGATCCTGTTGGTGCTGACCTTCTTCTGGCTGGAAGGGCTGCGCCTGGCACTGCACGCTTTCGGTCGGCACAGCCAACCAGCCCCTGCACGAGAGAACCCATGATCATCTACGCATGCCACGGAGCCGCCAAACAGGTCACCGGATCGTGTCATCTGGTCACCTGCAACGATAGACGCGTCCTCATCGATTGCGGCATGTTCCAGGGCAGCCGCGAAACCGAACAGGCGAATGCCGATCCGTTCCAGTTTGATCCGGCATCCATCGACGTGCTGCTGCTGACCCATGCACACCTGGATCACTGCGGGCGCATTCCGCTACTCATCAAGCGTGGCTTTCGCGGACGCATCTTCACCACGGCCGCGACCCGCGAGCTGGCCCGTGTCGTCATGCTCGATTCGGCCAGCCTGCAGGAACAGGAAGCGCGCCGCGCAGCGAGCCGGCGGCGCAGTGATGATCGCAATGGCAATGCCGATGCACCCGAGGGGCCTCTCTACACCATCGATGATGCGCTCCACGCACTCGATTTCTTCGCCAAGGATGTCATCTACGGCGACACCATCCAGGTGACCGACGGCGTTCGCGCACGATTTCTCGATGCCGGCCATATCCTCGGCTCTGCGTCGATCCTGCTTGAGCTGGATGACGGGGACATCCAGAGGCGCATGCTGTTTTCCGGTGATCTCGGCAGTAGCGGTCGGCCGATCGTGCGCGATCCGATGCCGGCACCGGCAGCCGACTATGTGGTCATGGAAAGCACCTATGGCGATCGCCCGCATCGTTCGGTGCCGGATTCCGTCGAGGAGCTTTACCAGGCCATTCGCGAAACCACCTCGCGGCGCGGCAACGTAATCATTCCTACCTTCGCGCTTGAGCGCACCCAGGAGCTCCTCTACTACCTGCATCAGGGATTCCGCAACGATCTGCTGCCTCCAAACCTGCATGTCTTCCTGGATTCGCCGATGGCGATATCGGCCACCGAAATCTTCCGTCGTCATCCGGAATGTTTTGATCTGGAATTCATCGAGGAGCTTGAGCATGGCGATCCGTTCGACATGCCGGGCCTGCACTTCACCCGCGAAACGAGTGAGTCCATGGCGATCAACTCGATAGATAGCGGCGCGGTGATCCTGGCCGGTTCCGGCATGTGCAATGGCGGACGCGTGCGTCACCATCTCAAGCACAACCTCTGGCGCGAGCGCAGCAGCGTCGTGTTCGTCGGCTACGCGGCCGAAGGCACGCTGGCGCGACGCATCATCGATGGTGCGAAAACCGTACGCATCTTCAACAGCGACATCCCGGTTCGCGCACAGACCTGGACGATCAACGGCTTCTCGGCACATGCCGATCAGCCCGGCCTGCTCGAATGGCTGGGTGATGCGCCACGCAGCAGGGTATTCCTCGTCCACGGCGAATACGATCGCGGCATGCGCAAGCTGCAGGAAGTCCTCGAGTCCAGGGGATTCAACTGCCAGCTACCCGGCATGGGCGAGCCGATCAAGATCGATTGATCGGAGTCCAGCGGTCGGCCTTCAAGGCGCCAGCGGCGTCAGGTGCCGCGTCGAACTGAAAGGCCGCGAACACTTCGACCTCAGTCGTGAGCGAGTGATTTCTCGGTGAACAGGTAATCCTTCATCTCCCTGGAGAACGTCGGATCGCGGCGGCGAATCCATTCGAGCAGCATCGATGCGTGCTCCTTCTCTTCATCGCGGTTGTGCTCGAGGATCTTCTTCAGCGCTTCATCACCGCAAGCATCGCAGCGCTGGTTGTACCAGTCCACCGCCTCCAGCTCTTCCATCAACGAAACAATGGCGCGGTGCATGTCGCGGGTTTCCTGCGACAGGGTTTCAAAAGGTTCGTGATAGCCGACGCTGGACATGGGTGTTTCTCCTGTGTGTTTGTGGAACGAAGTACTGCAAGTGATGCTCAGTCGAATGAGCGATCTTCAGCGGACTCCTGATCGATGACGCTGCCGCGAATAGGGCAGATGCGCATCAACGCAGGAGCCATCTTCTCATCATCGAGTACGACGAAGGATGGCGTTGCGCAATCGCGGCCGAAAGCTGACCAGCGCAGTCGCGCGAGCGCAGATTTTCAGGCCGGCTCCGCAGCCTTGAGCGTCTGGCCCGCACTGTCGGTGACACTGACCGAGACCGGTACGCCGGCACGCACGCTTTCGGTGACGACGCAGAAATTCTCGAACTGTTCGAGCAGGCGGTCGATCTGTGCGTAGTCGGTCGCCGAATCCGGCAGTTTAATGGTGACATCGATGTGCATGATGCGCAGTCGGTTCTCTTCGTTGCGGCCAATCTTTGCCGTGGCATGCGTGACGATGCCTGCTGGCGAATTCTTGTACTTGCGCATTGCGAACAGCAGGCTGGCACTGAGGCAGTTGGCTACGGCTGCGACCAGCAGGCGCGAGGGGTTCGGGCCGCTGTCAGCGCCTGGCGGCGCTGGCTCGTCGGTATGCAAGTCGTCGAGCGAGGTTTCATCGAAGGCGATGCGAAACGCGTAGTCCGACTCCTGGGTCAGGGTCAGGCGGATTTCCTCGGTGTCACTCATGGCTTGTCTCCTGGAGTTTGGCTGCGCGGTTGCTGCCCGACAGCCAGCCGTAGTACAGCAGCGGGATGACCAGCAAGGTCAGCGCGGTTGAAACAAGAATGCCGAAGATCAGCGATACGGCGAGGCCCTGGAAGATCGGATCGTCGATGATGAAGAAGCCGCCGACCATGGCCGCCACGCCGGTCAGCACGATCGGCTTGGCGCGCACGGCTGCGGCGTCGATCACCGCATCGCGCAGCGGTCGGCCGCGGGCAATTTCATGGTTGATGAAATCGATCAGCAGGATCGAGTTGCGCACGATGATGCCGGCCAGCGCGATCATGCCGATCATCGAGGTCGCCGTGTACTGCGCGCCGATCAGGGCATGGCCCGGCATCACGCCGATCACGGTAAGAGGAATCGGGGCCATGATGATCAGCGGTACCACGTAGCTTTTGAACTGGCCGACCACAAGCAGGTAGATCAGCACCAGGCCGACCGAATAGGCCAGGCCCATGTCGCGGAATGTCTCGTAGGTGATCTGCCATTCGCCATCCCACTTCACTGCGGGCGTGGTGATGTCCTGGGGCTGATCGATGAAGGTCTGCACGAGCGCGGTGTTGCCGTCGTCGGCCTTGCCGAGGTCGCTGACCATCGAGAACATGCCGTAGAGCGGGCTGTCGGTGTGGCCGGCATCGTCGCCGGTAACAGTGGCATAGGGCAGCAGGTCCTTGTGCAGGATCTGCTTTTCCCAGTTTGCCTCGCGCACTTCGACCACTTCCGAAAGCGGCACCAGGTTGCCGTTGGTTGCGCGCACGCGCAGGGCCAGCAACTGCTCGATCGCGGCCTGGTCGCCTGCGGGCAGGCGCAATCGCACCGGCACCGCGTAGCGCGCATGGCCGTCCATCAGGTAGGTTGCGTCGTCACCGGACAAGGCCGTTCGCAGGGCCTGCGCGATGCTGGCCTGGTCGAGGCCCAGGCGTGCGGCGCGAACACGATCGACGACGATGATCTCGCGTGGCGCATCGGCTTCGACGCTGGTGTCGATATCGACAATGTCGGGCTCGGCACGAAACTTCTTCTCAAGCGCCAGCGCAGTCTTGCGCACCGAGGCGTAATCGGGGCCATAGACTTCAGCGACGATCGGCGCGAGCACCGGCGGCCCGGGTGGCACTTCGACCAGCTTGACCGAAGCACCGAACTCCTTGCCGATCGCGGCCAGTTGCGGACGCACGGCCAGTGCAATCGCGTGGCTCTGGCGATCGCGCTCGTGCTTGTCGACCAGGTTGACCTGCAGGTCGCCGACCAGTGGCCCGCTGCGCAGGTAGTACTGGCGCACGAGGCCGTTGAATGTGATCGGTGCGGCGGTACCGGCGTAGCCTTGCCAGTCCTTCACTTCGGCCACGTCGGACAGGCTGCCGGCGAGTCTGCCCAGCAGCTCGTTGGTGCGTTCGACCGTGCTGCCTTCGGGCATGTCGACGACGATCTGGAATTCGGATTTGTTGTCGAACGGCAGCATCTTGAGGACGACGGCCTGGATCACGACCAGTCCGACCGCCAGCATCACCAGAATGCCCATCGAAGCGAACAGCAGGCGCCGTCGCCGTGGCGCACGGTCGGACTCGAGGAACGGCGACATGATCTTGTGCGATGCGCGATTGAGCCAACCCTCTCGTTGACTTTCCTCCGCTGCGGCGTTTTCCGGCTCTGGCTGATGATGCGCGAGCAGGCGCAGCGCCAGCCACGGCGTCACCACCAGGGCGACGGCCAGCGACAACAGCATGCCGACCGAGGCATTGATCGGTATCGGGCGCATGTACGGACCCATCAGGCCCGAGACGAAGGCCATCGGCAACAGCGCGGCGATTACCGTGAAGGTGGCGAGAATGGTCGGGCCGCCGACTTCGCTCACCGCTGCAGGGATGATCTCGCACAGGCGGGTGCCGCCGAGGCGCTGGTGGCGATGGATGTTTTCGACGACCACGATGGCATCGTCGACGAGGATGCCGATCGAGAAGATCAGCGCGAACAGGGACACGCGATTGATCGTGAAGCCCATCGCCCACGATGCGAACAGGGTCAGCATCAAGGTGATGATGACGGCGGTGCCGACCACGATCGCTTCGCGCCAGCCGAGCGTGAACAACACCAGCAGGATTACCGAAAGCGTGGCGAACATGAGCTTCTGGATCAGCTTGTTGGCCTTGTCGCTGGCGGTCTGGCCGTAGTCGCGAGTGACCGAGAAATGCACGTCTGACGGAATCACCTCGCCACTCAATGCCTGCAGGCGCGCACTGACGGCGGTGGTGATGTCGGCCGCATTGCTGCCCGGCTTCTTGGCAATCGCAAGGGTTACCGCTGGCGCGTGGCCACTGGCCGGACCGGGC
>NZ_JBAWHJ010000137.1:0-3101 GCF_049593775.1 Dokdonella sp.
GGATTGACGCGGCCAGCGTCGTGCGTGCCAGGTATTTCGGTTTCATCTGGATCCCCGGAAAAAGTTGATGTACGAGACAAGTGTCGTCTGTTGAAAAGTGGTCGGATCCATCCGAAAAAACCGTGTCACGCCTCACCCGCCGCAGACGGCAGGATCCGGATCCTAAATCCTGATTGGCAGGGAGCGATAGTGCCACCGGTTGGGGCATGAGCCGGACTCCGCTTGGCGGTGGATCAGGTACCCGGAAGCAGGCGTAGTCATGGCCTCGTGGAGCCGGGCGGCGGTTCCGCCCGAACGCCGGCAGGCACGCCCCTGCGGCGGCTGCCGCGCTTGCAAAATGCCCTCGATGCCCGCACCTGCCGTGTTCGGACCAAACGGAAATCGGCGATGCCCGGCACCAGTGACTCCATATATACCTTCCATCTGCAGCGGGCCAACGTGCGGGGCGTATTGGTGCACCTCGATGAGGTCTGGAACGAAGTCCGCACGCTTTCGACCAACGCGCCTTCCGTGACCCGCCAGCTCGGCGAGGCGCTGGCAGCCAGTGCCTTGTTCACCGGTGCCCTGAAGTACGAAGGCAGCCTTTCGGTTCATCTGCGCAATGCTGGTGTCTTGCGGCTGTTGTTCGCCGAATGCACGCACGATGGTCACCTGCGCGGCATTGCCCGAATCGATGACGGTGCAGAAGCTGGCGCGAGCGTTGATCTGCAGGATCCGCGTGCCCAGTTGGCGATCACCATCGAGAACGCGCGAACCGATACGCGCTACCAGGGCCTGGTGCCTGTGGACGCGGAGCAGTTGTCCAGGGCGTTCGAAGGCTATTTCGAGCGATCCGAACAACTGCCGACAAGGATCGTCCTTGCCGCAGATGCGGGCCGCTGTGCCGGAATCATGCTGCAGGATGTGGCGCGTGAAGGCGGAGTTTCCCTTCGGCAGGACGCCGATGCATGGAACCGCGTCGAACATTTGCTCGCAACCCTGACCGAAGTCGAGCTGCTGGAGCTGCCAGCCGAAACGCTTCTTCTGCGCCTGTTCCACGAGGAAGAAGTGCTTCTGCAACCGCCACGGCCGTTGCGCTTCAAATGCAGCTGTTCGCCGGAGCGGGTAGCGGGCATGCTGCGATCCCTGGGGGCTGAGGAGGCGCGCGCGGCGTTGGCTGAAACCGGGGAGATGAAGATCACCTGCGAATTCTGCAATCGCGATTACCGAATGGATGAAGTGGATATTGCCGCTCTCTTTGCTGCGCAGCCACTGGCGCCGGGGCCGCAGTCCGCCCAATAGGGATCGGCATGGACGTGCGGTTTTTTTCGCCCCCATTTTCGCGAGACGGGCTCGCGAAAAGGGACGACATTCCCGCCCGGCAGTCTTGGAGCCGGATAGCGCCTCTCAAGCAGCCGGAGGCCGCGGCTCTGCCGTTGCCCCCTGCCGATGTCGGGATGGTCAGACGAAGAGCGTGTCTCAAGGCAGTTCCATTTGAGCCCAGCACGCTCATTTTTCTGCCAATTGGGCACCACGCCCGAATACATGCATGCCGGTCGAGGGGCTGAGTTGGGCGTTTGCGGAGTCCGGAATGGCCCGGCAGGTCCTGCCTGGGTGGCCATGGAATCGCCAGACAGCATGGAATCTGCGTCAATTCACAATTTTTCAATCGCTTGCGGTCCATGCTTGATGTCAATTGACTGTTGATTTTTCGTAAAGCGGAGTATCCTTTCAGTAAGGTCTTGCTCGCCTGTCCCGGTCGGGATGGGCGCTTTTTGGGGAACTTTGGGGCTCCATCAGGGTCATTGGAATTCAACCAGCGGAATCGTCCATGTTGCTGCGCGTCGCCACCTTGTTGCTGATCATCTTGCTCCCGCTTTCGGCGGCGGCACAGAGAATCGCGCCTGCAACGCTGACGCAAGCGCAAACACCGATGTTCGACCGCCTGCTCTCGCTCGAGGTCAATCCCGGCCTGGCCGGTAGCGGTGGACAGGTTGTGCCGCTGTGGGCCAGTCCTGATGGTCGTCTGCTCGCCATTGTCGGAATGTCGCGTGGCGTAGGGGCGCCGTCGCTGCCACCGTCACCTGCCTTCGGCGGCGTTTCCGATTTGCGCATCGTCGATGCAACCGACCTCTTTTCCGCCGGGCTGCGCATGCGCCTCTCCGATGGGCTGCGCGCTGACATGTTTGTCGGCTGGCAGGGTGGGGCGCCGCTTTCATATGACATGGGTGAGACGCTGGATTGCATCTCGCCGAACTGCTATGCGGCCAGCAGCGCCGCATCACAAGCAGGTGTGGCGGTCGCGGGCCTGGGGCTGGGCTGGTCATCTTCGGCAGAGGTCGGTCTTGATTTCTCCTTCGGATTGTCCTGGCTCGATGGGCGCAACTCGCAGTTGCCTGTCATTGCTCATCCTCATGTAGTCCGCGATCCGATCAATCTTTCCCTGCTCGATATGCCCGGCATGGATGGCTACACATTGAATTCCGGCCGTACGCTCAGTGCGCGCGGGTCATGGCAGCTTGGACACGGTCCGATCATTGACCTGACCGCAGCGCTGAGCCAGGCCGAACTGTCACCGGTCTGGTATGGCCTTTCCGGAGCCGGGCTGGACTTGAACCAGGCCTCGATAGGATTGGGTGTTACAAGCGGCGCCTTGCGTGGAAGCATCGTTGGGCGTGTCAGCAGCTTTGAAGATCCGGGCTTCGAGGGCAGTCGCCGCTGGAGCGGTCTTGATCTCGGCGTATCCTGGCGCACGCCGTGGCGTGGCGAGGTAACCGTCGGTGCGCAGAACCTCTGGTCGGCACCGCTGGATCCGGCGAATTCACGCGATGCCGATGCCGCACAGGCACGCATGCCCTACGTGCAATATCGTCAGGACCTCTGAGGTCCCGGCCAACTGGCCGTTTTCAATTTCAATCCCTGACCTTAATTCGGCTCGCGCTATGCACATCGCCTTGCGCCATCACCTGGTGCGGTCTTCGCCATGATCCCCCTGATTGGATCTGGCTTCGAGTCGATCATCTGCTTTCTATAAGGAGAGGAGGAATCCAGTCGATTTGCCCAGGCGTCGATGGTTCCAGGCTTCTCGGTCCGCTTTCGACTATGGCCAGAGCATCGTACGC
>NZ_JBAWHJ010000138.1:0-1621 GCF_049593775.1 Dokdonella sp.
GCCCGCTGGACGAGGCGTACGCGGCAGCAACCGGCGAGCTGGTTCGCACGCGTCCCGATGATCTCGATGCAGCAACCCTGTATGCCGAGGCATTGATGAACTTGCAACCATGGGACTTCTACGACGACAAGCGCCAGCCGAAGGGAAATACCGTTGAAATAGTCTCCCAACTCGAATCCATCATGGCCCGCAACCCCGACCACGCCGGCGCGCTGCATCTCTATGTGCATGCGGTTGAAGCCTCGAACAATCCGGAGCGCGGTGTAGCGGCAGCGGATCACCTGCGCGACCTGATTCCCGGTTCTGGCCATCTGGTGCACATGCCTGCCCACATCTACGCTCGGGTAGGGCGATGGAACGATGCGGTACTCGCCAACCAGGTGGCGATACGCGCCGACGATGCATATCTGGCCGTATGCCGGGGCAATGCCAATGGCCTGTATCCACTCGGCTACGTGCCGCACAACCATCACTTCCTGTGGTTCGCAGCAAGCATGGAGGGCAACAGCGCATTGGCCCGCGAATCGGCTGCACACACAGCCGAGCGCACGGCCAATCCCGAGCTGTTGCGAACGCCAGGCTTTGAGGCCATGCAGCACTACTGGCTGACCCCGTGGTTCGATCATGTCCGCTTCGGTCGCTGGGACGAAATTGTCGCCCTGCCCAATCCCGCCCCGGACCTGCCCTATGTCAGCGTGATCTGGCACTACGCCCAGGGCACCGCGGCGGCCCGTCAGGGACGCAAGGAGGACGCCGAGCAACACCTTGCCGCCTTGCAACCGCTGGCCGCGGCACCGGAAGTGCGCAATATCATGGTCTGGGAACGCTACCCCATCAGCCATGCGGCCGACATCGCCGAGCTTAGCCTGAAGGCCGAAATCGCCCTGCTCAACAACGACAAGGATGGCGCCATCACGACCTTGCGAGAAGCAGTCGTCATCGAAGACCGGATCCCGTACGACGAGCCTCCAGGCTGGCATTCACCAACGCGTCATGCCCTGGGTGCAGTCCTGCTCGACGCAGGCAAGCCTGCAGAAGCCGAAGCGGTCTATCGCGCCGAACTCGAGCGAAATCCTGTCAATGGATGGAGTCTTGTTGGCCTCGCCAGCAGTCTTCGAGCGCAGCAGCGCGATGCAGAAGCCGCTGAGGTCGAGAAGCAATTCGAGGAGTCCTGGCAGTTTGCCGATGTAGAGCTCGATTCCTCGAAGATCTGAGTTCGAGCAGCTGAATCTGCCGGGCAGGAGACGGAATCGGAACATCAGTGAATTCCGGATCAGGCACTCCCTGATCCGGAATCTGGTCTGCTCAGGCGTCGCGCACGTCGGTGCTTGGCCCGTTGGTCTTGACCGAGGCAATACCGGTTGCACGCGCTTCGTCCGATGAATACATCTGACTCGTGCCGATGACCTGGCTGTTGCCGGCGCGCAGATTGAAATACGGTCGACCATCGCTGGCATTGCTGAGTTCGTAGCGTTCATCCAGCGGCGAATTTGTCTGTACCGACGCGATGCCGGTTTGTGCTGAGCTTTTCGATTCATACATCTGGCTGCGCAGGATGACTTGCCCATTGGAAGCCTTCAGCACAAACGAAAACTGCCCCTTGTCGTTTGATGAAATTTCA
>NZ_JBAWHJ010000139.1:0-3447 GCF_049593775.1 Dokdonella sp.
CCAAGTTCCAGTCCGATTACGCCAGCACCAATCACGCCGAGGCGCTTCGGAGTTTCGTCGAAATCGAGTGCGCCAGCGTTGTCAACAATGTGCTCGCCATCGAACTTCGCGAACGGCAATTCGATCGGCACGGAGCCGGTGGCAATGATCACGTTGGTTGCGCTGTAATCGGTACTCTTGCCATCCGCAGCCTTGACCGAAACGACACGATTGGCCTTCAGCGTCCCATAACCGGCAATCGCAGTGACCTTGTTGGCCTTGAACAGCGAAGTGATGCCGCCGGTGAACTGCTTGACGATCTTGTCCTTGCGCCCAACCATGGTGGCGACGTCGATCTTCGCGTCCTTCGCGCTGATGCCGTGTGCCTCGAATCCATGCGTGAGGTTGTGGAACTGCTTGGACGAATCGAGCAGGGCCTTGGAGGGGATGCAACCCACATTCAGGCAGGTGCCGCCAAGCGCCGGCTTGCCATCCTTGCCAATGAAATCATCGACACATGCCGTTTTCATGCCGAGTTGCGCGGCGCGAATCGCAGCCACATAGCCGGCCGGACCGGCTCCGATGATGATGACGTCGTATTTTTCGCTCATTGCATTCGCTCACAAAGGGAATGGGGAGTAGGGAATGGGAAAGAGCAAAGCGGAGAAGCTCTTGCCCTTCCCCATTCTCTATTCCCGATTCCCGGCTGTTGCAAGGCATTACATGCCGAGCACCATCCGGTGCGGATTCTCAAGCTGGTTCTTGATGTCGACGAGAAACAGGACTGCATCCTTTCCGTCGATGATGCGGTGATCGTAGCTGATCGCGATGTACATCATGGGTGCGGCAACAACCTGGCCGTTTTCAACGATCGCGCGATCCTTGATCGTGTGCATGCCGAGGATCGCGCTCTGCGGCGGATTGACGATCGGGGTCGAGAACAGCGAGCCGAAGGTGCCTCCATTGGTGATCGTGAATGTGCCGCCCTGCAGGTCATCGAGACTGAGGCCGCCTTCGCGTGCTTTCGTCGCATAGTCGATGATCGCCTTTTCGATGTCGGCAAAGCTCATGTTTTGCGCATCGCGCAGTACCGGCGTGACCAGACCCCGGTCGGTTGAAACGGCGATCGAGATGTCCTGATAGCCGTGGTAGATCACGTCGTTGCCGTCGACCGAAGCATTGACCACCGGATAGCGCTTGAGTGCTTCTACGGCTGCCTTGACGAAGAAGCTCATGTAGCCGAGCTTGACGCCGTTTGCCTTGAGGAACTCATCGCCAAGCTGCTTGCGCATTTTTGCAACCGCGCCGAGATTGATTTCGTTGAACGACGTCAACATTGCGATCGAATTCTTCGAGTGCATCAGGCGCTCGGCGATCTTTGCGCGCATGCGTGTCATCGGTACACGTTCTTCCGGACGATCCCCCGGTGTCGGAGCTGCTGACTTGCTGGAAGAGGGCGCAGCCGACTTTGCGTGCTTGACCAGATCTTCCTTGGTCACGCGGCCATCACGGCCTGTGCCGTCGACGTTGGCAGGATCGATCTTTTCCTCGGTCGCCACGCGACGCCCTGCCGGAGAAAGTTCATCCACTCCCTTCGCGGGTGCCTTTGCATCGGCCTTGTCTGCTTTCTTGTCACTCTTCTTGTCAGCGGCCTTCTCATCGGCGGCGGCCGGGACCGAGGCGACTGCACCTTCCTCGATTACGCCCAGCAGTTCGCCGCTGGTAACGGTTGCGCCGGTTTCGGCACTGATCGACTTGAGTACACCATCCGCGGGTGCCGGGACTTCGAGTACGACCTTGTCGGTTTCCAGATCGACCAGGTTCTCGTCGCGCTTGACCGCGTCGCCCGGTTTCTTGTGCCAGGTGGCAATGGTCGCATCGGAGACGGATTCGGGGAGAACCGGAACTTTGATTTCAAGGCTCATGAGTGCTGTCCTGGGGCGTTGGTGCTGTTCGGTGAATGGCGAAGGGAAACGGAATGCCGATCAGGCGTCATTCCAGAGCGTAGTCGCTGCTGATGGGTGAAACCAGAGCCAACTCGACCAGCGCGGCCTGTTCGGCAAGATGGCGGGCCAGATGTCCACAGGCAGGGGCCGGAGAGCGTGGTCGGCCAGCGTAGGCGACGGTGTGCTTGTCGGTCACCACGGCCTGGAAATGGTGCTTGATCTGATACCAGGCACCCTGGTTCATGGGCTCCTCCTGACACCAGACCACCTCTTTCGCGGCCGGGTATTTTTCCAGCTCGGCTTTCACCTCGGTGCGCGGGAACGGATAGAGCTGTTCAACGCGCAGGATGGCTACATCCTTGATATCGCGCTTGGCCGCTTCCTCGACCAGATCGTAGTAGACCTTGCCCGAACAGAAAACGACGCGCTTGACCTTTTTCGCGTTCGTCGCGGTGACATCGGGAATGACCAGATGAAAGCGCCCGTTGATCAGGTCGTCCAGCGAAGACACTGCCATCTTGTGGCGCAGCAGTGATTTCGGCGTCATCACGATCAGCGGCTTGCGGCAGGCACGCAGCATCTGCCGGCGCAGCATGTGGAACATCTGAGCAGGCGTGGTGGGTACGCAGACCTGCATGTTTTCCATCGCACAAAGCTGCAGGTAGCGCTCGAGGCGCGCCGAGGAATGTTCCGGGCCCTGGCCTTCGTAGCCATGCGGCAGGAGCAGGACGATGCCGCACAGACGGCCCCACTTCGCTTCGCCGGACGAGATGAATTGGTCGATGACGACCTGTGCACCGTTGGCAAAATCGCCGAACTGGGCTTCCCAGATCACCAGCGTGTTCGGCTTGGCAGTCGCATAGCCATACTCGAAGGCCATCACGGCCTCTTCGCTGAGCAGCGAGTCGATCACCTCGACACTGGCATCGTCGCGAATCGTCTTCAGCGGTACATGGTGCGAGCCGGAGCTCTGGTCGTGCATCACGGCGTGGCGGTGGAAGAAGGTTCCCCGGCCCGCATCCTGACCGACCAGGCGCAGATTGTGACCGTCGGCGACCAGGCTGCCATAGGCCAGGTTTTCTGCGAAGCCCCAGTCGATTTCCTGCTTGCCGGCAGCCATCTTGTCGCGATCGCCGTAGATCTTGGCGACACGAGGGTGCAGGGTGACGCCATCGGGAATCGTCAGCAGGTGGGCGTTGGCTGCCGCCAGTGCCTTCTTGCTGATGCCGGTCTTGACCACTTCGAAAATGTCGTTGGCAAGATGCTTGGACCAGTCAACACCATGCGAGTCGTGGTAATCGGCATCGACACCGGGAATCGGTGCGCCCGCTTCCAGCAGTTTGCGATAGTCGTCGACCATGCCCTTGGCGTCGTCAGCCGACAGCGTGCCTTCTGCGATCAGTTTTTCGCTGTAGAGCTCGCGTAGCGGTGGGCGCGCACGAATGACCTTGTACATCAAGGGCTGCGTCGCTGCCGGTTCGTCTGCTTCGTTGTGACCATGGCGGCGGTAGCAGACCAGGTC
>NZ_JBAWHJ010000140.1:0-2616 GCF_049593775.1 Dokdonella sp.
AGAGACGTGAAGGCACCCCCAACCAATAGTTTGCCGTTGGCCTGTTGTGCCAGTGCGTTGACCGTGCTGTTGGTGCCTGGATTGAGCGTGGCGTCCACACTGCCATCGATATTGAGGCGTGCGATCCGGAAGGCAGGGTGGCCACCGATGTTGCTGAATCCGCCAGCAACCACCAACTTTCCATCGGCCTGAAGCGCCGATGCGGAGACGCTTGTTTGTACATCCGGATCATATGTCGCGTCCAGATTGCCACTGGTGTCGAAGCGCGCAATTCCGTTTCTAACCTGTCCGTTCGCCATCGTGAACGAACCACTCGCAATGATCTTGCCGTCCGATTGCAACGCAATCGCGTTGACGTCTGAATCCAGATTCGCCACAAAGCTCAAATCGTCGCTGCCGTCGGCATTGATGCGCCTGAAAGACTCTTCCCCCGCAGCGAAGATCTTTCCGTCTGGCTGAATCGCGAGACCGAAGACATAGCCACCACTTGTGGCTTGAAATGTTGCATCCGGGCTGCCGTCGGGATTCAAGCGAATGAACATTGCTCCGTTATTGCCCCCGGTAACGATCAGTCGACCATCCGGTTGTAGCGCCGCCGATTCGACGCTGCTGATTCCGCCCACGCCAGCCGCATAGCTTGTATCGACGCTCCCATCACTGTTCAGGCGCGCCAGGTTTGCGCGCGCAAAGCCACTGACGCTGGAAAAGCTACCGCCGATGATCAGCTTGCCGTCCGGCTGCAGGTTGAGCACTCGGCCAACTCCATTGCCGTCGAGTACAGGGTTGTAGCTGGCGTCGAGGCTTCCGTCAGGATTGAGGCGTGCGATGCCTTTTCTCGGTAGCCCGCCCACCTGCGAGAAGAACCCTGCGATCAAGATTTTTCCATCGACCTGGACTGCTGTGGCGAGTACTTGGGCAGATCCCGTAGATTCCACCAATGCCCCGACAAAACTGGCGTCGAAACTACCATTTGCATGTACGCGAGCGATCTTTTCACGCGGCTGGCCATTGATCGATGTGAACCCGCCACCAACCAGGATTTTTCCGTCGCCTTGGACCGCAAGCGCCCTTGCCGTTCCATTATCGACAGTTGCCGAGAAACCGTCTTCGACGCCTACGGCACACGTGCCGCCGGATAGAAACAGGAGGGTCAGGCTCGCCAGCCATAAATGATAGGATTTCCGCATGTCGCTACTCCGTTGATGGGTTGGGCGGGGACGCACTACGATCAGTCGAAACCGCTCCTGAAAATGCCGTCGCTATTGAGTGTGGAAGCCTGTCGCGCGTTCTGGATCAGGCTGCCCGACCCAGCGTACTGACCAGAGGCAGCCACGCCGGTGGCGCGCAGGTAGAACAAGGGCAGTTGCGGCGCGTTGTAGCCGCTGAAGGTCCAGCCGTTGCTGGTGCGCAGCATGGTCTCGACTGGCGCGTAGGTGGTTCCGTTTGTGGAGACTTGCAGCTCGGGCGGCCGCACCAGCTCCGGTGCACTAGCCGATCGGATCCAGCGGATCACGCTGCCTCCATTCGAATAGCCGATGAATTGCAGCGAATCGGTGACAGCTTGCGGCGCACTCAGGCGTGCGAGGTTGCTTCGCGCCTGTCCACCGACCGTGCTGAACGCTCCGCCGACGGCCAGCTTGCCATCGCCCTGCAAGGCGAGTGCGAACACCGTGGCATCCGCACCTGGGTTGAATGACAAGTCCACCACGCCGGTGGGGTAGAGCAACGCGACGTTGTTGCGCGTACTGCTGTTCGCTGCCGTGAAATTGCCACCCACCATCACGCTGCCATCGGCTTGCAGGACGAGCGAGTTGACGGTTCCAGTGATACTGGCATTGAAGCTGGCGTCAGCGCTGCCGTCGACATTCAAGCGCGCAATATTGTTGCGCGTCAATCCACCGATCATGTTGAAGGTTCCGCCGACCAGCAGTTTGCCGTCCGGTTGCAGCGCCATCGCGTTGACCGTGCCATTGACGCCGGGGTTGTAGTTTTGATCGATCTTTCCTGCGAGATCCATCCGCGCAAGGCCATTGCGCGATGCGCCGGCCATCACGCTGAACATGCCACCGACCAGGATGTTCTTGTCGACTTGCTGCGCGAGGGAATAGACCGTTCCATTCGATGTCGGCGCGAATGACGCATCAACGGTACCGGCGGCATCGAGCAGAGCAATGCCGCCTCGCGCCTGGTTACCAATCGAGGAAAAGGTGCCTGCCACCAGCAGCTTGCCGCCGATCAGCTCCGCCAGCGAATGCACATCGCCGTTCGCACCAGGATTGAAACCCACGTCGATGCTGTCGTCGAAATTGAGCCGGGCGATACGATTGCGCGCCACGTTTGCAATCGTTGTATAGGACCCGCCGATTACCAGTTTGCCATCCGCTTGTACCAGCAGCGCCTTGACGTTGCCGTTCGCGTTGGGATTGAACGCGGCATCGACTCGGCCATCGCCGTGCAGTCGCCCGATGCGATTGCGCGCGGTGAAGTCCAGAGACGTGAAGGCACCCCCAACCAATAGTTTGCCGTTGGCCTGTTGTGCCAGTGCGTTGACCGTGCTGTTGGTGCCTGGATTGAGCGTGGCGTCCACACTGCCATCGATATTGAGGCGTGCGATCC
>NZ_JBAWHJ010000141.1:0-3064 GCF_049593775.1 Dokdonella sp.
CCTCGCAGTTTGCGCATGCGCGAGGATTTTTCGATTGGGGTATTGGGCTTGGGTGTGCTGGGTGGTGCCGTCGCACAGGCGCTGGCGAAGTTCGGGTTCACGGTATCGGGCTGGAGTCGCACGCCGAAAACGATCGAAGGCGTGCGGTGCGCGCACGGATCCACGGGATTCGATTCGGTACTCGCTGGCAGCGAATTGCTGCTGGTGTTCCTGCCGTTGACTGGCGATACCGATGGCTTGCTGGATAGCGATGCACTCGCGCGCCTGCCGGAAGGTGCGGCGCTGGCGAACCTTTCGCGCGGCGAGCTGGTCGATGACGAGGCATTGCTTGAAGCACTCGATTCGGGTTGGCTATCGGAAGCCTATCTCGATGTTTTCAATCGCGAGCCCTTGCCACGCGAGCATCGCTACTGGACACATCGCCAGGTTCGCATGACACCGCATGTGGCTGCGTTGACGCCCTACTCCACTGCCTGCGCGCAGGTGGCCGACAAGATTCGGCGTTTGCAGGTTGGCGAGTCCATCACCGGCGTGGTTGACCGGGTGCGGGGGTATTGATTGGCTTTTCGTAGGAGAGGCATTCATGCCCGATGCTCTTCTGCGCACTGCGACAAAAGCATCGCGGCTGAAGCCGGCTCCTACGAAACGCAAGCAATGTATCTTGGCTGGAGGAAGCTGCATTCGGTTCGGGAAATGCTTGCTGCCAACGGGTGAGTGGGCCAGGTAGTCAAGCCTGCTTGTTGAGATGTGCGACAAGGCCATCACCAAGAATCGCCTTCCAGCCACTGCTGACCGAGGTGTGCATGTCCGGGCCGATGCGGCCGACGATGGCATCGGTCAATTTCAGGATGCTGGTTCCGTCTGCTTCGCCGGTTACGATCTCGAGGTGCAGGGTCGATCGGGCCGGGCCGCCGTAGCGCGTTGCCAGATCACCGACGAGATCAACTGATCGTCTCGGGTTGAGTGCGAACACGGTATACCAGAGCACCCCGCCACCGTTGGGCGCTTCCTCGCGCAGGCATCCACCAACTTTTTGGTCGAACGTCATCACGGCATCCTCGCTGCCGGCGCGATAGGCACGTGGCCACCAGGCTTCAGGGTGCTCGAACAGCGCCTCCCAAAGCTTCTGGACGGAAACCGCTACCGGCCAATCCAGGGCCAGATCGATGATGCCTGCGCTTGCAGCGGATTCGATTTTTGACATGTCGTTTACTCCAGGGATTTCGGCCAGACCTTCCAGCCCTGTT
This sequence comes from Dokdonella sp., assembly GCF_049593775.1. Lineage (GTDB taxonomy): Bacteria > Pseudomonadota > Gammaproteobacteria > Xanthomonadales > Rhodanobacteraceae > Dokdonella. Next base: position 1,248 of record NZ_JBAWHJ010000141.1, read on the forward strand.
GCAATTGCGGTGCCACGTGCGGACAACCAGCGCGATTGCAGTGAATGGATCTTCGCCACGTTCAGATGATTGACGCGGAAGCGCCCCTGCTTGCGCGAAATGATCACGCCGGCACGCTCGAGTACGCCGATGTGTTTCATGACGCCAAAGCGGGACATCGGCATGCCCTCGCAGAGCTGCGAGGTCGTCTTGCTGCCGGTGGCCAGCCGATCGACCAGGGTGCGCCGGGTCGGATCGGCCAGGGCTTGCCAGATGTCCGGCGCCGGGGCTGCGGTTTCGCGTATCGCGTACATGTGACTATTGGGTCACATGTTGGAGAAGACGTCAAGTGAGGGCGCGAGTTTCGCGAGTTGCACAGCCGCGATGCTCCAGGAGCCCTTCGCAGGAGGCGCGTCAGCGGCGATGCTTTTGTCTTTCGCCCGTTGAGACCCGCAAGAACCAGAAGAGCATCACGGCTGAAGCCGTTTCCTGCGAAAGGCGGGCGGTGTGCGTCAGATTTTCGCAGGAGAGACATTCATGTCCGATGCCCCTCGTCACGGATCCAAAGGCATCACGGCTGAAGCCGTTTCCTACGAAGAGCTGCCGCGAACCATTCACAGCCAGATCGACTCCCCTGCTCGATATCTCGTCGCACGCCCTGAGATCACATCCGCCTATACACGTGTGCTTCCCCTGGAGGCCACGATGACGATCGCGAACGAACCTGCCCTGCTCGATTCCCCACCACGATCCATCGAACGACTCGTCGAACGCTGGGCGCGCAAGTACGGGGATCGCATCACCGGGTATTTCAGGCGTCCGGCACAACCCGCACGATTTGCCGAATTCCCGCCGGGATTGTCGGCAGACCTGCGTGAGGCGCTGGAACGGCGAGGCATCACCGAGCTCTACAGCCACCAGCGCGAAGCCTGGGATCATGTACAGCGCGGCGAGCACGTGGTCGTCGTTACGCCAACCGCATCGGGCAAGACGCTTTGCTACAACCTGCCGGTGATCGAGGCGGTGCGTGAAGCGAAGGCCAAGGCGCTATACCTGTTCCCGACCAAAGCGCTGGCGCAGGATCAGGTCGCCGAGCTGCTTGAACTGAACACGGCCGGCACGCTCGGCTTGCGCGCATTCACCTTCGATGGCGATACGCCGAACGATGCGCGCCAGGCGATTCGCATCAAGGGCGATATCGTGGTCAGCAATCCGGACATGCTGCACCAGGCGATCCTGCCGCATCACACCAAATGGGCGCAGTTCTTTGAATCCCTGCGCTATGTCGTCATCGACGAGGTGCATACCTACCGTGGCGTGTTTGGCTCGCACGTGGCCAACGTGATTCGCCGCCTGCGACGCGTGTGTGCGTTCTATGGCGTGTCACCGACTTTCATCCTCTGCTCGGCAACGATCGGCAATCCGAAGGAGCATGCCGAAGCCCTGCTCGGCGATTCGGTGCACGCGATTGCCGAGAGCGGCGCGCCGTGTGGCGAACGCCACGTGCTGCTATGGAATCCGCCGGTGATCAACCCTGATCTCGGCATCCGCGCCTCGGCACGCTCGCAATCGATGCGCCTGGCGCGGCATGCAATCCGCGCGAAGATGAAGACGATCGTGTTCGCGCAATCGCGGCTGATGGTCGAAATCCTGACCAAGTACCTCAAGGACGTTTTCGACCACGATCCGCGCAAGCCCGCACGCATCCGCGCCTATCGCGGCGGCTATCTGCCGACCGAGCGACGCGAGACCGAACGCGCATTGCGCAGCGGCAGCATCGATGGCGTGGTCAGCACCTCGGCGCTTGAACTCGGTGTCGATATCGGCGCGCTCGATGT
>NZ_JBAWHJ010000142.1:0-7825 GCF_049593775.1 Dokdonella sp.
GGATTGACCCGCGGCTTGACGGTCAGGATCACGCCAGTATCCAGGTAGGAGGTCTGACTGACGCCAGACTGTACGGTCTGATTGGATCCGTTCACCGCACCGCCCACGCCGACGATACTGGTCGTGGCGACAGGGATACGCTCACCCACGTTGATCTGGGCTTCCTGATTGTTCATGACCATCAACGACGGGGCCGACAGGACCTTGGCCTGGCCGCTATTCTGCAAGGCGCTCAGGGCTACCTGAAACTGACTGTTCAGGTAGGAGGCGAAAATATTGGCTCCGGCCGATACCGGGGTTGTCGCCGCGCCAGCCAGGCTACGTTGACGATCCAGCCCATTCGGATAGGGGAATTGATCGCCAGGATTCTGATAGGAGTCGGCCGGATAGCCTTCACCGGTCAATCCTCGGAACCACCATTTGACGCCAAATTCCAGTTTTCCAGTCAGCGCCACCTCAAGGATCTTGGTTTCGATATGCACCTGCAGCGGCGCAATATCGAGACGACGGATGGCCCCCTGCATGGATTCCCATTCGTTCGGCGTGGCCAGCACCAGCAACTGGTTGCTGTCCTCGACTGCGGTGATACGGATATCGGAATCGCCGGCAGCCGCACCGCCCGGAACCGCCATGCCCTGCCCGCCAGCGGAATTTCCGGCACGCCTGTTCAGTCGTGAAGTGGACGCCAGCGCGCTATTGCCCCCAGTCGCAGCCGCAGTACCGATGGTGGCAGCAGCAAGACCCGGAGCAACAGCGCCCGAAGTATCGGAGCGCCCCGAGCCGCCACTGCTGGCTGAACCAAGAAAGATCTGGCTGAGATAATCGGCCAGATCCAGCGACTTGATGTTCTTGACGTCGTAGACGAACAACTGGGTGGCGCTTTCGCCACCGGCGCGATCGAGCCGCTTGAGCCAGTCCTCCGCCTTGCGCAGGTATTCAGGCTGCGCGGTAATCACGATTACTGCATTGGAGCGCTCGATCGGAATGAACCGGAACATGCCTGCGAGTGGCGATTCACCGGCCGTGCCGAAGACCTTGTCGAGTTCGGGCATCAGGGTTCCGACTTCGACATTCTGCAGCGTGAACACGCCGATGGACATGCCTTTCAGCCAGTCGACGTCGAAAATCTCGATGGTCTGCGAATAGTTGGCGAGCTCCGAAGCCGTACCGGCAAGCACGAGCATGCTGCGCGCGGTATCGATGTTGATGAAGGCTTCTGGTTTGGCATAGGGCTTGAGCAGTTTGGCCATCTCGCTGGGCGATACATAGCGCAGCGGGAAAACACGCACTTCGTAGCCACGTGCCAGATTCGGCGAAGAGATTCGCGGAGTCAGGTTACCAGGCAAGGCATCCTTGATCTGCAGGACGGTATAGCGACCGTCCTTGTAGATCAGTGTATTGCCGGTCCAGGACAGCAGCATTTCAAGCACCGACATGGCCTGGTCGGCGCGGATCGGCTTGGCCGTGGAGAACGAGACATTGCCGCCCACGTTCGGAGCAATGGTGTAGTTCTGCTGGAGCAGGTCGCCAAGAATGGCCTTGACCACAGCCTGAATCGGATTGTTTTCGAAGTTGAAATCAACCTGGCCTTCGCCGGTCGGAGAAGGAATCGGCCTGCGCGCGGCTTCCTCGTCGATGAATTGCCCGGTACCGACCTGGATCTCCGGTTCCGGTGGCTCGAAGGCCTTGGTGTCGTCACCGTCAACATCAATGCCAGCCGACCAGTTCGGCAGCGGCTTGGCCCCGGGGGCGATATCCGCGGCGAAATTATCGGCTGTGAGCGTCTGTGCCGATTCCTCTGGCAGCGCTCGCGTGCGGTCGATCGGCGGCACACTCGCACAGCCGGCGAGCACTGTGAGCGTTAGCGTGATCAGTAGGATGGAAATTCTTGATGGCACGTGGATCACTCCGTCAATTCTTCTGCTCGGTGGGTGAGTTCCCACGTTGCGAACGAAGCCGCTCGGCTTCTTCGCGCATTTGTCGCCGACGCTCTTCGATCCGCTTTGCCAGATCAGAATCGGCACCTGTGTTCTTGCTATCCGGAGCGACCGCGCCTGGCGCTGCCGGCTCTACCTGCTTGGCCCGTGGTGCACCCGGTGGCTGCGCAGGCATGGCGGCCGAAAGCAGTTCGATTTCTGCCGTCTCGTCGCTCGCATTCTTGAATGTCGCCAACCGCGGCTCGACGGAAACCAGTGTCCAGCCAGCCTGATCGCCGGCCAATGGCATTCCGACCTTGAGTGCCTGCGATTCGTTCCGCATATTGTCGCGGACCATGGCAATTCGCAATTCCGGAGTCGATTCGGTCTTGCGCACCAGGATTACGCCGGTCAGCGTGACATTGAGCGGAACCGGCGGAGGCCCCTCGGTGGCAACTTCGTCATCGATGATGGGCGTCGGCTTGCGATCCTCGTTGAACAGGGGGCGCGCGTCCACTTCGGAATAGCTGGAAAACGCAGGCATGCTGAATGTATTGCGGTCGATCTCGGCCAAGGTTTCCTGCCCGTCTCCGGCTTCGGGAGGCAGCCATCCATAGCCTCGGCCATAGCCGGCCAACTGGATCAGGGCTGTCACCAGCAGCAATCCGCAACCGGCTGCCAGCACCAGGGTCAACATTCGCGCGACCTTGACGTCCATCATGGCACTTCCTTCCCGGGCTCACGCAGATAGCCGGACAGGTTGAAGCGGACATCGAGAGGGCTGGCAACGCGCTTGGCACCGGGTGGCACGTAGGTCTGCTGCTTGTAGATCATCAACTGATCGATGAACAGGTACGGCTTGCCATTTTCCAGGTCATAGAGAATCGCGGCCAGAGATTCCAGGTCGCAGCGCAACCTTGCCTGGACGACTACCTGCTTGTAGCGCTCCTCCTGACCACCACTGTAGGGCGTATTGCTGACGACCGAACAGCGCTTGGGATCGGACTGGTCGGTCTGCGCCTGGCGCAGGCGCGTGATCAGTCCGGCCGAGGCTGCGTTGGCATCAGGTTCTGCAAGGAATGCCTGATTGCCTTGTTCGTAGGCACGCACTTCGGCCAGCTTTTGTTCGATGGTGGGTCGCTCGGAGATGACGCGAGCATAGCGCTGCTGCTGCTCACGCAGGTCATCCATCTGACCGTAAAACTCCAGATGCGGCGAAACAAACCACCAGTGCACGCCAAAAACATAGATGGTGAGCAGAACGATGAGCAGCAGGGCCACGGCAAGCAGCCTGCCGTCCTTGGGACGAAGCTCAAGGCGTGCCATCGGCGTCCTCCTTGCCTTCATCGGACTCAACCGGCTCGGGTGCACTTTCCGGCGCTGCGGCTTCCACTGCCGGAGCTCGCTGGGGCACGTAGTCGACGGCGACTGCCAGCGGTTCGGCGCTGATCGTGAAGCGATCCTTTCCGGTACGCGGATCCGGCTGGATCTGGCCTTCGAGTTTCGGATTGGCCAGGAATGGCGACTCACCGAGCACACTGATCAGGCTGGCGGCCTCCTTGCTCTGGCCTTGCAACTGGATCTGGTTGTTCTCGATGCTTAGCCGCTCAAGATAGGTATCGTCGTTCAGTCGCGCTGCCAGGTCATCCAGCATGGCAACCACCAGCGGGCCTTTTCGCTTTTTCTCGGAAAGGAAGTTGGCTCCCTCGACAGAATCCTGAAGTGTCTTGCGGAGCTCAAGGACCTGCTGAGCGGCGACCGCGGCCTTCTCGACTTCCGCCTGCATGGTTTCAACTGCGATGGCGCGGTTGTGCAGTGACTCGGACATGTTGAACACAAGCAGGATCAGGGCCAGCCCGGCGAGTGCCGCATTGATCATCCAGCGCCGATCGTGGGCCTTGGCACGACGCTCGACTGGCAGAAGATTGACTCCGCGTCGCGCCCCACCCGCCGCATCACCGGCACGCACATCGACAGCGTCGATTTCGAGCTCGCCACCGGCAATGGTGCCCAACTGGGCGTCAAGCAAGGCTCGTGGCAATACGACGAGCTCGACGCGCAAGGTGCGTGCGGTTGCGTCTCGCGCGTTGACCCGGCTGTCGAAATAGACCTGCTCGGCCTTGAACGGCGTCTGCCGGTCCATCTCGAACGACAATACCTGGCGCAGGTTTTCTTCGGCGGCAGCAGGCAAGGTCAGGTTGCGAGTCAAGGCACGGGACTCAGGCACGCAGAAAATGGTGCGCACACCGGGGTTCTCTATGCGACCGCGCAGCAGGCGAATTTCGGCGGCTTGCGACTCTGCGGGGGCATCAAGGGCGACCCGGCCAAATTCACGAATCTCGTTGCCCGACTCGTGCGAGACGACAATGTCCGTTTCGCCGAGCTCGATCAGCAGGGCCTCGGAGCGCCCACCCAGCAGCTTGCGCCATCGTTCCGGGAGACAGGCAAGCAGCTCCGTTCCCCACCACGAAAAGAATCGCGGCAGCGGTGTCTTGGCAAGGCGCGTCCGCAGACGGGCCAGTTGTCTGTCCAGGGCTTCTTTCACAATGAGTTACGCGGTTTCGCCATCACGCCAGCGAAGCACCACATAGGGACGCCCCGCCGAGTTCATTCCACCCAAGCGGATGGTTGCATCCAGTATGGTGCTAGCCCCGTTCGGGAGCGTGGCACGCGACTTTATACTATACGTGAGGCCCCCACCGTCCGCCATGAGTGGCGACCCGTCCGGCATCAGCAGATTGCCGGCTGCCTGGCCCAGCATTCCCGGGGGCAGTTGCTGGCGCTGATTGATCAGATCCTGAGCCTGCTCAGGGGTCATTCCGGGAATCGCCATCAGGGCCTCCATGGGCGCGTAGGCTGCGCTGGGATTGCTGCGCCCCGAAAACATCGTGATGGCTGGCTCGATTCGGGTGTACAAATCGTAGTCCATGCCAAACACCTGCTGGATCTCGGAAAGCGTTTCAAAGGGCGCGTTGCGTGGGCTGTAAGGCAGGCCAACCGCCCTATAGTCGGCGCGCTCCGCGCCGTTGAGTGAAGTGAGGTCGTCCGGATCACGCCAGTCCTGAATCGCACCGGCCAGTTCGTCCGCCTTTTGCTCTTCGACACCCGCGCCGACAAAGAGGTTCCTGAGCGATGCGGCATCGGCCGCGTTGATGTCGATCTTGCCGGCATCATCGGTTATCGAGATCTCGACTTCCGCACCGTCGAACATGAAGGTATAGGGGCGGCCATCAGCCACCCACTTCTGCAGTGGGTCCGATTTACTGAGGCCATACACGGCCAGGTTCAGGCCCGCTTCGGCGGCGTATCTTGCGGTCGTCGTGTCGAACAGGTGGCGCGACTGCAGTCCTTCGGTTCGCGCGACCAGGGCAAAGCTGCCCAGCAGCACCGACATCATTGCGATGACCCACATGACCAGCACGAAGGCGACTCCGTCCTGCCGAGCCGCGGCTCGATGCAAGTGCGGCAGGAGTGGTGAATGGATTGCTGTCATCTCGTGCTTCCCACGCCGCCGCTCGGGTTGATGGTCGCGGCATCCTGTGAATTGGACTGACCTAGATCCTCGAAGCGCACACTCTGGGACTGACGCGCCGCCCCCACATCGAGGACGACGGGAATCTCCATGTCCGGCCATCCGACAAGAGCCTGCGGACGCATCTTGAGATTGATGCGGACCATGACCGGGATCAGGCTTGGATCATCCCAGTCATCCGACCAGTCTTCGAGTTCGCCCTGGTCATCCAGCTTGCGATACTCGAAGCGGCCGCTTTCAACCTGGTCCATCAGGATGACGGGTTCCGCCTGATCCTTGTCCAGCCGCTTGAGGTCAAAGCCATTGAGCATCGCGTGGCCGAACAGCAGTTGCTTGCCGTTGCGGGTATTGGACAACTCCAGGGTCTGAACGTACGAACCTCCGTTGGAGAGGTAGCCCGGCATCGGCGCCACGAAACGCATGAAGTCGCGCTCCCCCTGGAACAGGAAATTGGAGCCGGTTCCGCTTTCCTGCCCGAATGGCAGCGGCAATACGCGACTGATCTGATGGCGAATGAATTCCTGGGCCACGCGCAGGCGATTGGTGCGGTCGATCAGGTCCTCACCCACCGCCATGCCCTTGACGGCCGAGCGAATGCCGCCGAACGCGGCAGCCAGCAAGACCGCCAGCAACAGTATCGCGAGCATGACCTCGATCAGGGTGAAACCGGCACTGATGCGCTTGTGAGAGAAAGATTTCATCACGGTCCCCGCCCGCCAGAATCAGACGATCGTGCCGGGCTGCGGCTGTTCATTCCCTGCCCGGATGCGCCGCTTCTTTGCGGGCTACCTGGAAACGAACGGACGTCGCGCAGATCCGGCGTGGCCGTGCGCAGGGTTGAAAAGTGGGCGCTGCGCTCGCGACCGGTATCGCCCCAGATCACGGTGAGCACGACATGGAACAGGTCAATTTGTGGAATACCAAAGGCGGGATTGTCTACCGCAACGGCCTGACCACCGATGCCCGCCGTGCCGCTGGGGTCAGTGGCTTCGGCGACGACCAGCTCGGGATCGATCTGCTCGACCTCCAGTTCCCAGCGGAACTTGCGATCAAATTCTCCACTCTTGCTGCCGGCCTCGACGCGTTCGCCGACACCGACATTGTCGAGCAGGGTCTGCGCCCACAAGGCCGCGCGCGTTTCATCAGCCGAGAAGCGGGCATTGTTCATCGACATCGTCAGGATCTGCATCAGTGCGCCGACCGCAATCGCGAAAATCACGAAGGCCGCGATCATTTCGATCAGGGTGAATCCGCGCGCAGGTCTGGGCGATAGCCTTTTCATACTCCGAACAGACCGCACCAATGGCGGGGAGTTCGTCACCGCTCGCTTTCCGGCTTGTCGAGGGTGATCTCGCCGGTCAGCCAACCCACGTTGATGCGCCATTCCCGCTCACCGAGAACGACCGCGATGTTGCCGCCAGTGGAACTGCCATCAGGGAAAAAGCGGATGCCGCCAGAACTCTCGCTGGTCAGCTCCTTCTGCGCCGTGGTCAGGCGGAGGATCATGTCCTTGGGAAGTTCCTTTTCGCTCCGACCCGGCGCCTGCCAGGTCATTTTCTCGAGATCGAGCATGAGGACCTTCTGCTCTCCCTTGACGATGGCCTGGCCACGCGTGTAACGCAGTCCGGCAACCAGGTCCCGGCTTGCAGCCTGCACTTTCGCACTGTCCAGACTCCTCGCGAATGAAAACGCGACGACACTGGCGACAATACCGATCAGGACAATCACCACGATCATCTCGATCATGGTGAAGCCTCTTGAACGGCCGCGAATGGAGAACGGGGAACGGGGAATGGGAAGAGCCGAGCGTGAAGGTTCAGGGCAAGAGTTCACTACTCCGCCGCCGCGAACGGTCAGCGCCGGAAGCTTGCTGCTCTTCACCGATTCCCTACTCTCCATTCTCTATTCCCGACTTCTCATTCCCAGCTTCCGTAATCCTTGTTCGTGCTGTCGCCACCGGCCTTGCCATCCTTGCCAAGGAAAATAATGTCGAAATCACGGCCGGCGTCGCCAGGCTTCTTGTAGACGAAAGGATTGCCGAACGGGTCCTTCAGGTCGGTGTCCTTGGCGTAGGGGCCCAGGCCATCACGCTTGGTCAGGTCTTCGAGCGAACTCGGGTAGGAGCCGACGCTCATCTGGTATTGCTCGACCGAGCCAGCCAGCTTCTTGACCTGGATCGTGCCTGCCTTGTACTTGCCGCCACCGAACGTATCCATCATGCCGCCGCCGACAATCGTGATCACGATGCCCAGCAGTACGATGACCGCGATCATTTCCATCAGGGTGAAGCCAGCTGCGCGCGGCAACGGGCGCAGGTTTCGTGAGCGGGTGATATTCATGATCGAACTCCTCATTGAATCGAACTGGTCAGTTTCAG
>NZ_JBAWHJ010000143.1:0-4232 GCF_049593775.1 Dokdonella sp.
GTTAAGTTGTGACTATCCGGAGAGCTCGGTAAAGGTGTGACTATCCAGAGAAATCAAGAGAATGTCACAGGTTTGCAGAGCCCGGTTCTCAGTACTGGTCGGAATCACCGACGGGCCGTCGCCACGAGCAATAACTCGATGCACAATGCATATTATGTCAAATAGAAGATCAATCCTCCGAAGTGCACCTGGGCGGATCCACAAAGGTTTCCGCCCTTGCAACTCCATCCCCCCGGATATCTTCAGCGAGCCTTACCGAGGACGCTGTCCATCTGTCGGCCTGCCTTATCGGCGGCGCCTCGAACGGCTGCATCGACGCCGCTCGCGTTGTCTGTTGCCGCAATGGGCTGGCGCCCCTCCAACCGAACTTCGACCGCGCAGTGCTTGTCGTCCGGCCCGGACTTGCCAGCGTTTACATCCGAAAGATGCACCTCGACTCGAGTGATATGACTTGCATGCCGACTGAGCGAATGCTCGATCACGCCACTGACGTGGCTGATCAGGCGATCATCACTTTCGATCGTGTGATCCGTATTGATCTGGATCTTCATTGTCGTCTCCTGACTTGTAAGCAGAGCCTGGCTCTGACGCTCGATCCTAATTCAGCGCCTCGGCTGCCTTGAGGTAGGAGTCACAGGCCTCGATCTTGATGGAATCGTTCTTCGCGTCATCGACGCACTTGCGGTACTGATCGACCAGACGCAAGCGCTCTTTGGAGACACTTTCGCTGGCCTTGTAGGACTGGGCCTGGGCCCTGGATGCCTTGCGCTGGGCACCCCCACAAGCTACCAGCGACGCGGTAGCCAGAATGATCAAAGCCGTCTTGGAAAAATTCATGCTCACTCCAGAAAAACAGGGAAATCAGCCACCGAGCATGACGCCAACGCAGGAGTTAGACAAGCCGGTACAAACCAGGAGTGCCGATGGCTGACTGAACCTTGACAGCGAGCTAGCGCAGAACAAGTACCGGGATGGCGCTGTGTGTCAGCACCTTGTGTGTTTCGCTACCCAGCAAGACGCCACCCACTCCGCTGCGCCCGTGAGACGCCATCAGGATCAGGTCACAGCCCTGCTTTCTGGCGGTATCGATGATTGCCTTGTAGGCATGATCGGATACGACAATCTCGGTCTTGCAATCGACACCGGCTGCCTTGGCCGCCTTGGCCAGCACTTCAAGTATCCCCCGGGCACGCGACCGAGTGGCCTCGTTGAGGGTCTCGCGTGTTTCTTCGAGAATCTGCAGCTGATAGTCGATCAGATGGAGATTCGGCACGACATTCAGCCCGGTGACCGACGCACCCATTTCGGAGGCGAACTTGATACCTTTTTCGATCGCCTTCGCGGAAAGATCCGAACCGTCGGTTGGTATGAGGATGTGCTTGAACATGGCGAATGGCTCCATGGCAACGGCAAATTCCGTCGACTGCAAGGCTACAAACTAACCACCGTGCGTCTATTGATGCAGGTCAATCAATGACGATCTGATGCCTGGAACCTACCAACTGGTGGGTTTGTAGTCCTTCAGGAACTGACCCCAGACATGCTCGCCGGTATTCGCGCCGTGGATGATCGGATCCACGATACGCGCTGCTCCATCAATGATGTCGAGCGGCGGATGGAAGCGTTCCTCGATAGTCTTGCGAGCGGCGATCTCTGCGGGATCTTCATCCGTGACCCAGCCTGTGTCGACGGCATTCATGTGAATGCCGTCGTTGTGATAATCCGTGGCGGCGGTTCGGGTCATCATGTTGAGCGCGGCCTTGGCCATGTTGGTATGCGGGTGTTTTGTGGTCTTGAAGTTTCGGTAGAACTGTCCTTCCACGGCCGAAACATTGACGATGTGCTTGTCACGTTCCGGCGTGGCCAGCATCAAGGGCTTGAGCCTGGCATTGATGATGAATGGCGCAATCGCGTTGACCAGATGGACTTCGAGCAACTCGACCGACGGCACCTCGGCCATCAGCAGGCGCCAGGAATTGCGTCCACGCAGATCAACCTGCTGAAGGTCCTGATCCAGTCGACCTTCGGGAAACAGATGCTCCTGTGCCAACAGCTCTTCGGGCAGCAGCTTCAGTTGCGACAGCTCAGCCGCTGCAGTAAGCCCGGGTGCCGCATGCGAAATCTTGCTGTCGCCGGATTGAAGTTGACGCCCTTCCCCGCTTCCAGATATCGCCGGATTGCGCATGCCTTCGTAGCCTCCGATCAGCTTGCGCAGTTTGTCGGGCAGGTCGTCGAACGCGGCGGACTCTCCTTGCATCATGTGCCTGTAGAAATCAGGCGGCCGGCGAACGGTCTGGCAGGCATTGTTGATGATGAAATCGAGCCGTGAGCGTGTCTTCAGCAGTTCATTGCAGAACGCCTCGACACTGGGCGTATGTCGCAGGTCAAGGCCGTAGATTTCCAGCCTATGCCCCCAGTCGGCGAAATCAGGTTCCTCGGCGTAGCGCGCTGCCGAATCGCGCGCGAAACGGGTTGTCACGATCAACTCGGCTCCGGCGCGCAGCAGCTTGAGTCCTGCCTGATAGCCGATCTTGACGCGTCCGCCGGTGAGTAATGCCACGCGACCCTTGAGGTCAGCCAGTTCCGACCGTTTGCTGAAGTTGAACGCAGCACATTCGGGGCAAAGCTGGTCGTAGAAATGATGTATTGACGTGTATTTCTGCTTGCATACATAGCAATGCTGCAGATCAACCGACTCGCGTCGGGCAACTGCTTCGTCATCCGTATCCTGGGTCTCCAGGCTTTCCGGCGGAAAAACATTGGGTGTCGTGAATACGGGCTTTGCACGCAACTTCCGTATACCGGTTGCATTGAGCAAGGCATCATCCTTGCTGATGGTGCGTTCTGTACGCTCGCGCTCGGCGGCCTTCATGCGTTGGCGACGTGAAATCGGATCGGGGTGATAAACCCGGGCAACCGCCTGATGCAGCAGTTTGCGATCTTCCGGCGCAAGCTCGTCGAGAAGGCTCCAGTTTTCCGCAACGGCCAGCAACGTTGCTGTGGCATCGCGCAGACGTTCGATCAGTTCGGAACGATCGCCGGCATCGGCGGGCTTCGGGTCATCACGGGTCACGGGCTTTCTATCGCTGGCGGTGGACCGCGAATGATCGCATGGGAAGTGATCTGCGGAAAACGAAGCTCACCTGCTCGCCAGTTCTGAACGGACGCGCCAGCACGTTTTTCTGGCGCCCTGATCAGGATTGGCTAGCGCTGGTCACGCCAGCGTGCCGCACCCAGGAAAACCACGCGCAACTGTCGCACGAAATTTTCGATCAGCTCCTGTTCCCGCGTGGGCTGGTCTGGTGGAAGATCGAGAATATCCGAGGCCGCGTTCAGCATCGTGGTTACGACCAGCCCGCAGATCATCTGCAGGGTTGTGCTGGAAAGCTCGGGCAAGGTGCCGATGCTGCGCAGATCCTGTGCCATCTCCGAAGCAAAATGACTCTCTTCAATGCGGATGGCGTCGCGGATGATTCGCGAGCCGCCTCCGCGCTCGCCAGCGATGAAGCGGAACACCAGCCTGCGTTCCTCGACGAACCGCTTGTAGATCAGTACCGAGCCACGAAGCATGTCGGTGGGAGGAATGCCGTCGCGGCGCGCCTCTCTCAGCAGGCGACGAAGTGTCACGCCGCCCATTTCAACCAGGGCCAGGCCCAATTCATCCAGGTCACGAAAGTGGAGATAGAACGTGGCAGGCACCACGCCTGCCTCGCGTGCCACCTCGCGCAAGCTGAGCGCGGAAAAACCACGGCCCTGTCCTATCAGGGCGAGTGCCGCTTCAATCAGGCGCTGACGAGTGCGCTCCTTGCGCTCAATGCGGGTTGCTGGCGCTTCCACATCACTGCGCGTCAAAGCTGGCTTGGTCAGGGACATGGCGATCTCCCGGCGAAAACGACGCAGTTGGCAGGGTCTGAAGTATAGGCCGTCGGCCCTGGTTTCCGGATTGGAGTGGAAACTCCAGACGTTTTGAGTGAACATATGTTCATTCAACAGGATTGATACACGATGAATACCGGAACCGCCAGCCCCGAAGTCCCCGCATCCGGCGCTCGTCGATGGCTTCGTCATCCCTTGCTGTCCCCGTTGAATGTCCCGGAGGACTGGGATCGACTGGCGTCGGCCATCAATCCGCTTTGGTCACTGAGCGAGTCGCGAGCTCGGCTTGTACGCATTGTCAATGAAGCGCCAGGCGTGAAAAGCCTGTGGCTGAAGCCGAATCGCCACTTCAAGGG
>NZ_JBAWHJ010000144.1:0-5010 GCF_049593775.1 Dokdonella sp.
GACGTACAGTTCACGGCCGTGCTCGCGAAGGCGATGTTGTACATAGACCTTCTCTGCCTGATCACGCGAAAACGCGAGGTCGAGGCGGTCGAGCCGGCCCTCGCGCAGGGCCTCCTGCCATTCGATCTGGTAGAGAAAATCGCTGCGGAAGCGCGGGTTGCCAAACACCAGCCAGTTGCGGCCACGAGCAGCGGTTGCTGCACGTTCCTGTACGAATCCACGGAACGGGGCAACACCGGTTCCTGGGCCGATCATGATCACGTCGCGTGCATCGTCCGAAGGCAAGCGGAAGCGATCGTTGCGCTCTACAAACACGGGAATACGCATGTCGTCTCCGGCTTCCGCGAGGAAACCGGATGCAGCGCCGGCATGTGATCGTCCGAATGATTCCCAAGCCGTGCGCGCGACGGTCAGGTGTGCTTCGTCTCCAACGACCTTTCGGCTGGATGCGATTGAGTAAAGGCGCGGGGTCAATGGTCGCAGCGTCGCGACCAGGTCCTCGGCCTCCCACCGCGCTGGATAGGCTCGCAGAAAATCGATGATCTGATGGCTCGCCAGCAATTCCTTGAGGCGCTCCGAGTGTTCCGGTGCCAGCAGGCGATTGAGATCGGCCTGCTCGGAAGCGGCAGCGTGGCGCGCGACGAAGGGGCGCGCCAGCCGGGTCAGCTCGCGTCGAGATTCCAGCCATTCCCGCAGAGTCAGGGATTCGCCGTCATGCGTAGCAAGCGATTCGCCATCAAGGTCCAGCACATCCAGAACCTCGTCGATCAGCGCTGTTGCATTGCGCGGCCAGACCCCGAGCGAGTCACCCGGCTCGTACTCCAGGCCAGATCCTTCCAGCGAAAGCTCGATATGGTGGATCTCGCGGTCACTCTCGCGGGCGGTAATGCGCTGGTTCGACAGCAGTTGAGCGGCGAATGGCGTGTTGCGATCATGTCGGGGTGCACCGCTGATGCCTGTGATTCGTCGCAACGGCAAGACACTTGTGTTGGTGCTTGGGGCAGATGCGGATTCCGTTGCATGTTCGAATGCTTGCCGACTCCACGGCTTGGCGACGGTCTCGATATCGACGTCTGCTTCCCCGAGCGGGAACAGGCGTGACGCTCCAAGCTCTGCAAGACGCGAATCGATCTGCCGGGCTGCCGCATTGAATTGCGGGTAACTTGAATCGCCAAGGCCGAGAACGGCGAAGCACAGCTCGGGCAGTGCCGGCGCGCGCTTGCTGGTGAGGAAGTCGAAGAATCCACGTGCGTCGTCCGGCGGGTCGCCATCGCCCTGCGTACTGATGACAAGATAGAGAAGTCGTTCCGATGCCAGATTGCGCGGTGAATAGCGATCTGAACTCACCAGACGCACGCTGGCGCCGATGGCTTCGATGTCCGCAGCGAGTTGCTCTGCCGCCCGCTTGGCGTTGCCGGTCTGGCTGCCGTAGAGGATCGTTGCGGTCGTGGCGCTGCGTGCGGGCACGGGTGCTGACGTTTCAGGCTGGTCGTTGGCCTGGTTGCCGGCAAGGCCGGCGCTATAGCCCGAGAGCCACCACAGCGCCTGGCTGTCCAGGCCATCGACCAGTCGCGCAAGCAGCCGGCCCTTGTCCTCGGCAAGCGGTATCGGCGGCGGCGTGGAGAAACGGGCAGACATCGGAGGACATCCTGTATGGACGGCCAAACGACCGCGACCCATGCAAGGCTAGGTATCGGCGCCGAGTACCGGAAGGTAGCGTTGCGCATGGATATATGCGCGTGATGCATGAGTGGCGCGCGTTTCCCGGCGGCCGTGAGGAATCCGCCAAGCTGCACCGGTATTGCCGCACGCCCGCATGGGAGCCGGGCCCGACGAGTTGGCACAGTCCGTCGGACGCCGTGAATCCAACGCGCTGACCGGAGTTTTCGCTGCTGATCTGGACAGGGTGGGGCCGGGGCGTAGCCCGGTGAGTATCAGCGCAGCGGATGGCAGCATCCGGCGAGAGCTTTCGTTCAAGAGCACACAAGCCAGCATCAGGACATCAGCCGTGCATGGATGCTGCTTCAACCACCTTGACCGCGTGCACAGTCACGCCCTGCACGACACAGCACGTTTGATCAGGCGGCGGGCTCGATTCGATTGCGCCCTGCGCTCTTGGCCTGATACAGGAGTCGGTCCGCCTCCGCGAGCGCCTTGTCTACGCGCGAAAACTCTGCGGCATCGACCCAGCCGATACTGATCGTCGCGTTGATCGGCAGGCCCTGGAAGTTGCCGATTGGTGAACATGCAACGTCGCTTCGCAATGCTTCGAACAAGCCAGCGCTGGCCTCCCTTGGCTGTTCGCTGATCAGCAGGAATTCCTCGCCGCCAATGCGGGCACACCAGAGTCCGACAGCTGCGCGCATGCGCTTGGCAAGTGCGCCGAGGACCTGGTCACCGGCTTGATGGCTGCAGTCGTCGTTGATGCGCTTGAAATGATCAACATCCATGATCGCGATGAACAGTACGCATGCCCCCTGCCGCATGGCGGCGAATCGTTCGGCGAGGTAGCCATCGGCGTGGTGCCGATTCGGTAGTCCGGTCAAGCTGTCATGCAAGGCTTGATGACCCAGCTGTTCGAGCAGCTGACTCTTCTCCTCGCTGGCGGCATCCAGTGCGATCGCACGCTCGCGCAGTTCACGGGTGCGTTCGTCAACCATCGCTTCGAGGCGTCGTTCATTGCTTCGCAACGTAGCGATTCGGCTGGTGTAGAGGAGCATGACGAGCAAGCTGACTGTGCCGAGGATCAGCAACTGGACCCAGCGGGTTTGCATCCAGGTCGCCAGTACGACAAACGGCAGATCCAGCGAATTGCCTTCAACGCCGTTCATGCCATTGCGTGCCTGCGTATGCAGCACGTAGCGACCGGGTGGAAGATTGGTGTAACCGATACGTGCCTCGCTGACGGGCGCCCCGTAACTGCTATCAAACCCTTCCAGCCAATGGCGATAGATGAGGCCGTCGGTGCTGGAAAATGCCAGCCCGGCCAGATCGAACTCGATGCGTCGCGCAGCAGCGGGCACTTCAAGCGGCAGCGAAGTCTCGATACCATCGACGCTGACGGATTCCACGCTCAACGGTACTGCCGGACGCGGCGGCAACGGGTATTTCGCCGGCTGCAGATGACTGACTCCGTTTGAGGTGGGGATCCACAGGCTTCCGTCGCTGGCGAGCATGCCCGCCGCCGCAGTGCCGCCATTGCACTGGGTTGCCGTCATGCCATTGTCCGCCGTCAACAGGGTCGGGACCAGGCGTGCTTTCGTGCCATCCAGTACGGCCTCGATAGCCTTGCGATCGACACGGGCCAGGCCGCGATTGGAGGTCAGCCAGAATGCGCCGCTGCTATCGATCAGCAGACGAAACAGCGTGTCGCTCGGCATTCCCTGGGCACGACCGAGTGCCCGAAAGTGACCGTCGCGCATGAGCAGAAGGCCGGCATCGGTTGCCAGCCAGGCACTGTCGGCATCCTCGAACTGGATATCGAACGTATCCAGCGCCGGATAACCGCCCGCCTTGTCGAACGTGCGCACGTTCCCGTCAAGATCGCGATGCGCCAGTCCGATTGCAGTGCCAATCCACAAGCTGCGATCAGGTGCCAGCGTCAGGCTCAGGATGAAATCGGGAGCCAGTTTCGGGAACAGATCGATGACCATGCCCTCGCCATGGGTGTAGTGCACAAGGCCCTCCGAGGTGCCGAGCCACAGGCTGCCATCGGCATCGAACAGCAAGGTGCGTACGGAAAGCTGGTGCAAGCCATTGCGACGATCCAGATGTGCGATGACGCGACCATCCCGCATTTGGCTGACGCCGGCATCGTACGTGCCGATCCAGAGGTCGCCCACGCTATCGAAAACCAGCGCGGTGACGCTGCTCGAACCCAGTTCGCGCGCAGCCCACTGTGCAAGGAGCTGACCATCCCGATACTGGTACAGCCCGCCACTGGTGCCGATATAGATGTCTCCGTTCGGGGCCTCGGCCAGGGTTCGCGCAAACGCATTGTCTAGCCCCTGGATCGGACCGTATTGCGCGATCCCGGTTTCGATCACCTGGGAAAGCCCGCCGTTGGTCCCGACCCACAACGAGCCTTCGTGATCAAATGCGAGAGAGATGACGCGCAAATTTGGCAGGCCCTCGGCAATGCCTAGCCGTTCGATCAGGGCGATGCGCCCGTCGACTGCGAAGGTGGCCCGGAACAGCCCTTCGGACTGGGTGCCGAACCAGAGGCGTCCTTGTCGATCGCCAAGCATTGTCGTGATCGATGCCGACTTCATCGATGCGGGCAGATCGATGCGTCGCAAGCCCGAGTCGAGCAGCTCATGCAAGCCTTCATCACCGCCAACGAAGATGCGACCCGCAGCTTCCAGTACCGAACGTGTCTGTCCGCCACCGAAATCCTCGGTCGTGCCGGAATCGATATCCACACGTTGCAGGCCAAGGTGAGTTGCCAGGAGCAGGTCACCATCCGAATCCAGGGCCATGCCAAGCACGCGCCTGCCCGGATCGCCGAGCCGCCTGACGCTGTCCTGATCGATCACCTTGACGCCGTGGTCCGCCGTGCCGACATAGACGCGTTGGGCAGAATCGACGATCAACGCAAGCACCTGATCGTCGACGATATCCGTGTCCCCCAACGCACGGCTCCATCGACCTTGCCGGACCCGCGCAATTCCGTTTTCACTTTGCCCCAGCCACAGGCTTCCATCGTCTGTCGCCAGCAATGAGCGCACTCCACCGGAAGACAGGTCGGGGACGTTTGACGGATCAAACACCTTGAATGCAATTCCGTTGAATCGCGCCAGGCCTTCCCAGGTGGCCGCCCACAAATAGCCATCCCGAGTTTGCGCAATTGCGTGCACGGTGTTCTGCGGCAAGCCATCATCGACATCGTAGTTGTGCACGAGGACGGTGTTGAGCCCACGCTCGGTTATTCCCTGCGCAGGCTCTGCGGCCTGGCCATGAGACCCGATGAGGACGAGGCCAATCAGGGCAAGTAGTCGGATGCGCCTGAAG
>NZ_JBAWHJ010000145.1:0-13653 GCF_049593775.1 Dokdonella sp.
CGATTGAAGATTCCGAATATCTACACAACGAGTTCCCTCCCGTACTCAGCATGGCTGTCACCACCAGCGTGCGCAGCCGGCTGCCCCAGCGATTGCGCAACAGCCAACTGGCACTGATGTTCGTGGATGGCATGCACGAGCAGGCTCTGGCAGGTACTTGTCGCAATCTCTCCACGTGGAGACGCTTCGGGCGCGACAACCGATCACTGGTTCAGACCATGCTTGCCGCATCCCGTCGCGATGCCGATATCGCGCTGCTTGCCAACATGTTGGCCGAAATGGATCCTGCCGAGCCCTTGCCTGCGGACTGCGATGCAGCGCTGGCACCGGTTGTTGCCGAGGAGGTTTCCCTCTGCTCGGCCATGATCGGGGAATTTGGCTATGTCGATGACTTGCTGGATTCACTGATTTCATCTGGAAAGGACGGCGCGGAGAAGGGCTGGCTGGAGCGCAATACTCAACCCCTGGTATTCGATGCATCCCGTGTTCGCGCCTGGCGCGCGAAGGAAACCGAGGCTTATTGCAAGGTCGAGGACGCCACGCTTGCCCTTGAGGACAGGCTCCCCGAGAGGCCGCTACTGGACATCGACTGGTTCGACTGCCAGGCGAACAAGGTCGGATGCATTCTGACCCGGATCGCAGCACCGGCATTCAATGAATACGACGCGCGCCTGCTCGATTCCGCCGCCCATCTCCGGTTGGCGGCAACGCTTGCCTGGCTGCGTGAAAACAGCGACGACGAGCGACCATTGGCCATCCGTTTCGACGAGCGGCCCGTGCACCTGCGCAGCGGGACACGGGCTACGGGTGTGAGTGACGATGGCCGTTCGCTGTGGGTCGAAAACCTTTTCCAGACGCGCGGCAAGCAATTCATCCTGCCACTGGTGCCGGACAAGAAGACCACGCCATGAGCCATGCCATCACGATACGCGAAGCGACGCTGAGCGACATTCCGTTCCTGGTCGGCTGCAACGCCGCGATGGCACTTGAAACCGAGCACAAGACACTGGACCGGGCGCTGCTGACGCGCGGAACCCAGGCCATATTCGACAAGCCGGCACGTGGCTTCTACCGGATTGCAGAGCGCGCCGGCGTACCGGTGGGCAGCCTGATGGTCACCTACGAGTGGAGCGACTGGCGCAATGGCGACTGGTGGTGGATACAAAGTGTTTACGTGATGCCGGAGGCGCGCCGAAGTGGCGTGTTCCGCGCGTTGTATGTCGATGTCGAAACAAGCGCGCGAGCTACCCTGGGTGTTGTTGGCCTGCGTCTTTACGTGGAAAACGAAAATCACGATGCGCAAGCAACGTATGCCGCATTGGGGATGAGTGATGCTGGCTACCGGATGCTGGAGACGGGGTTCATCGACTTCCAGGCCTAGCGCTGGCGTGCCGGGGGTCGGCATCCGGTTTCGCAACGTTCGCCGCGGTCACCCGTCGACTTGAGCTGGTAAACCATACCCGGGCATTCACACGCTAGAGTGAAATCCCGTGTGCGCCGAGAATGGCGCGGGTCTGTGCGAGCAGGCGTTCGTTGCGCGAATCGCAACGCATAACGCCATCGCGAATCGCAAGCGAACTGCCGTCGCCGAGCTTCACCTCGAGACTCTGCTCGGGCCGGAGCAGGGCCGTTTCGATGATTTGCCAGAGTTCGCCGAGCTCGGCATGTTCGTACTGCGCGCAGGCCAATGCGCACAGATCAAGTGAGGACATGTGCCGCGCATGCGCAGTCTTGATGCCAAATGCCTCGCCGATGGCAAGCGCGAGCTCAGCACCGATCAGGCCCCGTTCCATCAGTTCCCGCTCAAGCCGTTGCGCGACCGACGCGACAATGTCGGAGGGCCCGCTCAATAGCCAGGGCATTACCAGCATCGGGCTGCCCAGAAGGGCGGTCTCGGGCTCCAGGCTGGTGTGTGGCAGGCGACCATCGTGGGAACCGAGCGCGATCACATGGGCATCTCCGGCCCGTCGCGGCAGGCGATCCAGGGCATCGGCGAGCGCGGCATGCAACGGCCACTGCGGACGCAGCAACTGGGCCTGGTCGTAAAGTGCGCCAACCACGATGAAGTCGAGCTGGCTGATCTCGGGCACATGGGCGGCGAGGTCCAGGGCGATTGCGTCGGCCAGGATGCTGGCGGTCGCGCGATCAAGCGCAACAAGGCCCGGTGCGCCGGGATTCTCGCACTCGACCGCTATCAGCGCAGGGAAGCGTAAAGGCTGGTTCATGGAGCGGGTGGAATGCAGCGAATCGGGCACGTTCCGGTTTTCGCGGTAGGGGGCGCAGTGTACCATTGCGGCCCCCGTACGCAGCGCACCGACTCATGGAATCACAGAAGAATTACAAGAATTTCTGGAACGAAAAGGCGGCGACGCCCACCAGTGCGTTCATCGCCGTCGACGGCAGCACGAATGAGGAAACAGCGCGGCTGACGGGAGCCTACAGCGCCCATCAGGTCAGCGCGGCACTCGATCTGCAGCCCGGAGACCGCGTGCTGGAGCTGGGCTGTGGGGTTGGGCGCATCGGCCACGAAATAGCGCCCCGCGTCGCCCACTGGGAAGGCACCGATATCTCATCGAACATGATCGATGTCGCCCGGGACCGGTTGAAGGCGCACGCCAACGTCGGCTTCACCGAACTGGCCCGTTCCGACCTGCAACCTTTGGCGGACGGGAGTTTCGACAAGGCCTACTGCGTTGCCGTGTTCATTCATATGGACAAGGAAGACTTCTATCTCTATCTCGAGGACCTCGCACGCGTCCTCAAGCCGGGCGGACTGCTCTACTTTGATGTCTGGAACATGGCCAGCGCGGTTGGCTGGCGGCGTTACGCATTCGAGATCGAGCAGCATCGCGTATCCGATCCTGCTGCACGCAAGGATGTCGCGCGAAACCAGTTCTCATGCCCGGAGGAAGTCAGGATATTCCTTGATCGCGCCGGTTTTGACCTGACCCTGCTACTTTCCGATTCGCCCTGGGTGCAGGCCATCGCCGTGCGCCGTGGATCGAGCGCTGATCTGGAGGCGCTGCGCAACTATGCAGATTCGGTGTCGGCACGAGTTGCCTATTCACCGCTGTGGACCGAACTGTTCGATGCCATCATCAATGTCGCCACCGGCAAGCTTGCGCCGGAAGTCCTCTGGAAGGATCTTGCTGACGATTCGCGCGGAGAAGAGATTCCGATGTTCCGCGAATGGTTCCTCGGACTATGGAAGGGCAACGAACAGACCTGGGGGAAGGCGCCGCGCTGACAAAGTCAGCCAGTTGCCTGTAGTCACGACACTTGCCGCAGGAATGCGGCATCAATAGCGCTGGCGTTGCATAATAGCGACGAGTTCTTGCCAAGCGAGGTTCCACGTGACTGCGATCAAGCGAGTCGGTGTCATTGGCGGCGTACGGATTCCGTTCTGCCGCAACAATACCGCGTATGCCGACATCGGCAATTTCGGCATGTCGGTGAAGACACTTGGTTCGCTGGTCGAGCGATACGGACTGCACGGCGTCGAGCTGGGCGAGGTCGCACTCGGCGCGGTGATCAAGCATCCCTCCGAGTGGAATCTGGCGCGCGAGGCCACCTTGTCGTCGGGCCTGGCGCCCACCACGCCTGGTATCACCACGGCCCGCGCCTGCGGAACCGGCCTCGACAACGCGATCCTGATCGGCAACAAGATCGCCAGTGGCCAGATTGAGGCCGGAATCGGCGGCGGAAGTGATACCACCAGCGATGTGCCCATCGTCTATGGTCGCTCCTTGCAACAGCGCCTGCTGGCGGTGAACCGCGCGCGCAAGCCGGCCGACAAGGTCAAGACTGCGATCAAGGGATTCTCTTTCGGTGAGCTGGCTCCCTCGTTTCCCGGTGTCGCCGAGCCGCGCACGGGCAAGTCGATGGGGGATCACTGCGAAATGATGGCGCGCGAGTGGAAGATCACCCGTGAGGACCAGGACAAGCTTGCCTGGGAAAGCCATCAGAAAGCCGCCGCTGCGTACGAGCGCGGATTCTTCAAGGATCTGGTCGTTCCGTTTCGTGGCGTTGATCGCGACAACATCCTGCGTCCGGACACGACGCTGGAGAAGCTCGCCACCCTGAAACCCGCCTTCGACAAGACTTCTGGCCAGGGCACGCTGACCGCCGGAAACTCCACGCCGCTCAGCGATGGTGCTTCCGCGGTCCTGCTTGGCAGCGAGGCATGGGCCAAGGATCGCGGTCTTCAGGTGCAGGCCTGGCTGACCCACGCCGAAGTTACAGCGGTCGACTATGTACATGGCGAAGGCCTGCTGATGGCGCCGACTATCGCGGTGCCGCGCATGTTGAAGAACGCCGGTCTGACTCTGCAGGATTTCGATTTCTACGAGATCCACGAAGCATTCGCGGCCCAGGTGCTTTGCACCCTGCGTGCCTGGGAGTCAAAGGACTACTGCAAGAATCGCCTGGGCCTGAAGAAACCGCTGGGCGAGATTGATCGGGCCAAAATGAATGTGAACGGTTCTAGCCTCGCACTCGGCCATCCTTTTGCCGCAACGGGCGCGCGCATCGTCGCTACGCTGGCCAAGCTGCTTGAGGAGAAGGGGTCGGGCCGAGGGCTCATATCGATCTGCACGGCCGGAGGCATGGGGGTTACCGCCATTCTCGAGCGCTGATTTCAGGCAGCGAATCGAACAGGCCGCGACGGCGCAAGAAACAGAACTCTGCAAGGGGAAGCGGAAACGATGGATACAGACAAGCGCGCGCTGGTACTGACTGGCGATCTCCTGCCCGGCTTCGACGCCGAGGCAGTCTGGACGGCAGTCGCCAGCTACTTCAGGATTGACGAGGCGCGACTGAAGTCCGACGTGCTTGCCCGGGTGCCGATGACCGTCAAGGAATCATCCGACCTTTCCGACCTCGGCGTCCGCCAGAACAGGCTGACCGAAATCGGCGCTGTCAGCGAAGTGCATTCGCTGGCCGGCGGAAGCCATTTTGTCCTTGTCGACAACGTGCCCCGAGGCCCATTGCCAAGGGCCTACATCGAGAACCGCCTGCGCCGTGGTGCATGGCCAGCCTCGGTCAAGGTCGCTCCGGTGGGTAGCACCGATTGGCGCACCTTCAACCCCGATCCCGAAGCGATTGCGCCGCCACCTCCGATGCCCGCTGCAGGCGCGATCGAGGGTGAGCCCGACGATACGGTCGCGGCGAAGATCGCTCGCGTCGCCGACAGCATCGCCAGCCAGAGGGATTCATCGGGCCCATTGCCCGCCGGGTCGGCGATCCACGCAGGATTCTGGCGCCGCTGCGCCGCCTACCTGCTCGATGTGATGATCATCAGCATTCCGGGGCTTATCGTCCTCGTCATTCCGCTGCTTGGCATCCTCATCTATATCGTCGGTTACTGGTTGTACTTTGCGCTACAGGAAAGCTCGGCCGCCCAGGCCACGTTGGGCAAGCGTGCAATGGGCCTGATCGTCACCGATGGCAAGGGCCGTCGCCTCGGGTTTGGCCAGGCCACCGGCCGCTTCTTTGCCGCCGCGATTTCCCAGATCACGCTCTACGTCGGCTACATGCTGGCCGGATGGACCACGCGCAAACAGGCCCTGCATGATCTGGTTGCCGACACGTGCGTTGTCTTCAATACGGTACGGCCAGGCCAGCCCCTGCCGACGGTGCGCCCGCCAATGCCCTGGTACGGCTGGGTGATCAATGGATTGCTGCTGGCCATCTTCCCGCTGTCCATCCTCGCTGCCATCGCATTGCCTGCCTACAACGACTACACCGTTCGGGCCAAGGTATCGGAGGCTTTCATCGAAGTATCCACGGCGAAGATCGAAGTCAGCCAGGCGATCATGTCCGACCAGCCATGCCCCCAGGGTTCGCGCGCCAGCGCAAGCCCCCTGATCGATTCCATCCGGATCGACGGGAGCGCACCGGATTGCGTGATAACCCTGACATTCGCCTCCCGTTCGGAAGTGCCAAATGCCGTGCGCGACGAGTCGGTAGAGTGGGCTTTTGATGGCGACAACGAATGGACTTGCGTCTCATCGATCGAATCGAAGTATTTGCCAGCCATCTGCAGATGACACACCGCCGTACTGGTCGACGCGCGCACGAAGCGTGCATCTGGCGAAGCTGACGGCGATACTTGGGACCAACCGGGCTACGATTTCCAGCGTAGGCCCCGGACACGAACTTAATTCAATACGGGGAAGGTAAACCATGGAACCCATCAAGCACGCCTTGGTCCTGACCGGCGATGTATTGCCCGGTTTTGATGCCGAAAACGTCTGGCCTGCACTGGCTGCATACTTTCGCATGGAGCCGGATCGTCTGAAGGCAGAGCTCCTTGCGCGGGCTCCGATTTCCATCAAGGAAAGCGACGACCTGGCCAAGCTGCAGAAGCTGCAGGACGGTGCATCCGCTGTGGGTGCCGCGACCGAGCTGCAAGCCCTGGGCAACGACGACAACTTGTTCGTCCTCGTCGATGGTTCCCCACGCGGGCCGATTCCGCATGTCTTTGTCGAAGATCGGGTCCGCCGCGGTGACTGGCCGTCCAGCATCAGCGTAGCCACCGTGGGCAGCGCCAACTGGAGGCCGTTCATCGTTCCGACTTCGCCTGCGACCGATCTTGATCAGCAGGCTACCGTGGCCTTCAGTCCGCTCAGCGCACAAACCGTGGCGCAGCCGTCGTCGTCAGGCAGCCCGGCCCCGGAAATGCGCATGTCTGCCGCGAACCCCGCTGCTGGGTCAGCCTCGGACCACGCCGACATGGAATCCGGTGACATGCTGCCGGAGGGCAATATCGTCAACGCCGGTTTCTGGCGGCGCGTTGCAGCCTATGTGATTGATTCCATCATCCTTAGTGTCGCGTCGCTGATTTTCTTCGCGCTGATCGGCGGACTGGGCTGGGCAGCATCAGACTCTCCGGGCCTGGCCTTCTTCATCATGTTCCTGGGCTACGTCGGTCTGATCGTGGGCATGTGGCTGTACTTTGCCAAGTTCGAAAGTGGCCCCCGCCAAGCCACGCCCGGCAAGCGAGCGATGGGAATCAAGGTCACCGACGACAAGGGCAACCGGATCGGGTTTGGCCGCGCCACGGGACGCTTCTTCGGCAAGATCATCTCCGGCATGATCTTCAACATCGGCTACATGATGGCCGGATTTACCGGCCGAAAGCAGGCCCTGCACGACATGATGGCGGGCTGCTGCGTGGTCTTCCGCGATGTCGAGCCCGGCAAGCCCATGCCCACCGTGCGTCCGAAAATGCCCTGGTACGGCTGGGTTCTGAACTGTCTGCCCATTCTCGGCATCGTGATCATGTTCGCGAGCTGGGGTTTCATGATGAATCAGTTCCTGGGCATGGCGTCCAGCGAGATGAACATGGCCGAGACGGAGATGGCCGACATCGACATGTCGGATTTCTCGGATCTCGAGGAGACCATGGATACGTCATCCGGCGTGGATGCGGATGAAGCCGCCGCCGTGCGTGCAGGAATGACATCGGTATTCATGGTCGCCACTGAAACCCAGGCCGAGGTTGCGGGTATTGCTGATGGCGGCGGTGATTGCCCGGCCGAGGAGCGCACCTCGAACAATTCCTGGATCGAAGCCATCCAGATTGGCGGCATCTCGCCCGAGTGCACGGTCACGGTGCGGCTTTCCTCGTCGTCGGACATTCCATTTGCCGCGCGCATCGAGCGCATCGAATGGACCTACATGGGCGGTGCCTGGGAGTGTGAGTCGAGCATGGCGGCAGACCTGCTGCCATTCGACTGCAACTAGCAGGGCACTGGCGGACCATCCTGTGCCATTCGATCCGTGGGTCCCTGCGCAGGCAGGGACCCCGCGTTTGCGGGGTAATGCGGTAGCGGCAGCGTCACGGGATGGCCAGCCACCCGGCTGCTGCGAAACGACTCCCCTCCCGGCGCAGCCGGGCTTGCCGTAGGGTGGAAATGCCGCGCCACGGATCAGTGCCATTCAATGCAGATGCCGACCCCGTGCCCGCACGGATTCTTCGGATCCATGAAACAAGAAAGGCAGCCTCGCGGCTGCCTTTCTTGTTGTTGACCTGGTCGGCCAGCTATCGGATCAGCGTGCCTTGAACAGCGAAAATCCGCCACCACCGCCACTGGAGTAGCCATCGCGACGGCGACGACGCATGCCTTCATGGGCTTCCTGGCGGCGAGTTTCCAGCCACTCGACTCGCTCGGTCTTGAGTGTGGCTGGATCGACGCCGCGGCGCGTGGCTTCCTGGTTGCGGAACAACACGAAGTCCGCGTAGGAGTCGATCTCCGGGCGCAGCTCGCGCACGCACAGTTCGATCATGATGGCGTCATCGAGAAGCCCGATGACCGGAACGTTGTCCGGGATGATGTCGTGTGGGTCGGCGAAATAGGCCAGGCACGAAAGGACGCGGTCCCTGTCTTCCTGGGGCAGGCCGTAACCTTCATCGACCACCAGCTGGATCATCTGGTCGAGGCTGACGAGCCGGTCCTTGATGAACTGCGGAACCTTGTCGCCCGGCAGATCGACCAGCAATTTCGACGCTGCCTCGACAATTTCCTTCGGACTCAGGTCGGCCGCCTTGACCTGTGCGCGTTTCATGGCCTCGACAAAGTGATCGAGGTCCTCATCAGCCAGTTGAATCGTGATGTCGAGGGACATGGATGCCGCTCCGCAGGGGAAAGAATCAATGCTGAGACTAGACGGCACTTGCTGGCGCGTCAATCGGTGCGAGGCGTCCCCGCTGGGTGTTGGCTAAAGAATGCCCACTGCTCCGGCCCCGATGGCAGTCGCGGTGCGCGTGTAAATGGTCTTCATGGGCAGGTCGACTTCGGGGAAATCACCCACCGCCGTGTAGCAGTCATAGAAGCCGGGATCGTTCTGCGGCAGGGGCTTGCAACCGGGGTTCAACTCGTAGCTGGTCGAATAGCGAAACGGCCAGAAATCGAACAGCGGCAGGGCCGTCGAGAAATCGGCGATGGCGTTGTTGACGCGGTGGATGAAGTTGGTGCGCGGACGCTTGGCGATGGTCCAGGCATTTTGTGGCTCGATATCGCGCAGGATGGCCTCGCCGACAAGGCGGGCAACTTCGTCATCGCGGATGATGAATCCCGATTCGGTGTTGTAGTTGTCCGAACGTGGATCGAAGTTGTGCGATCCGATCAGTGTCGCCTGCCCGTCAATGACAATTGACTTGGCGTGCATGCCAACGCGAATGCCGCTGGTGGTCAGCGGTGCCGCGCCGTAGCGCTGATATCCGCTCTCGAAGCTGCCGCCTGTGCCCCACACGGCGTAGTCGCTGATCAGCAGGTCAGCGTCCTCCGGAAAGGGCTTGAACTCGTAAATGCGAAATCCGAGCTTGAGGTATCGCTTCTTGTACTTGTGCGACAGGGCGTAGACATAGAAAGCATCGGTCGATGCAAGCGAGTTGGTGGAAACGATGATCTCCGGCTTTGGATCCTGATCGTTGAGGCGGCCGAACAGCCGACGTGCCTGCTTGCTCAAAACCAGATACGGCGTCTGCATGAGAACACGCTGGTCGGCAGACGCGATCAGACTTTCGATTCGGTCGCCCAGCTCCGAGTTGCTGTCGACTTCGGAATCCTGCTTCTGCGGCTGGTCGGAAAAGTAGTCGACATCGCTGACACGCAGGGCAATGTCGGTAAAACGTCGCGCGATCTCGGCCTGATTGCCTGCGCGTGCGCTGAGTATGCCCACGCGCATGGGATCGACCTGCTGGAGCGGCGCGGGCAGAGGCAAGTCCTCTCCAGAATCAGCAACGATCTGCCGGTTCACGTCATTCAGGCGGGTCAGGGGCACGGCGCGCTTGTAGTTCCAGAACTGATCGAACGAGGCCTGCATCTCGCGTCCGGCAGACGAGCTGGTCACCAGCACGTCACGATCGCGGTAGTCGAAAGCGGGATCCCAGTCGAAATAGCGGTTCTCGTAATTGCGCCCACCGGCGATGCCGAACACGCCATCGACCAGGAACAACTTGTTGTGCATGCGCTGATTGAAGCGCGTGAAGCAGCAAAGAATGCTGACGGCAAATTCAAGCGGCTGGGTGACCGCCTTGTTGAACGTCGGGTTGTAGATACGGAATTCAAAGTTCCGGTGGATCACGGCAAGGCGCGACAGCAGGGCCGGGTCTTCCAGCGAAAAAAGCTGGTCGGCGATGACGCGCACGCGGACACCGCGTTTGGCCGCCTTGAGCAATTCATCGAGGAGCAGGCGCCCGGAGTCATCGTTGACCCAGATGAACGTCTGGATATCGATGCTGGTACGCGCAGCGCGGACGAGATGGATACGCACCAGCAGTGAATCTTCGCCCTCCTCGAGCAGGTTGACGAAATGGACCGGATCGTCGGTTGCCGCCAGAGCCTGCGATTCGGCAGCCAATGCACGATACGGGGAATCGATTGCGCAGCGATCCGCTTGCGTACAGGTGATCTCGCTTGCCTGGGTGCGCGCGACGATCTGATCGGCCTCACGGGCCAGTTTGCGGTTGACCGAACATCCGCTGGAGAGAACAAGGCAGCACAGCAGCACCACGGCCCCCAGAACCCCGGACTCGGACGACTTCAAGCATGCCCGACTCATGGCGTGGCCGGGCTGTCGACCGGCGCAACCACGCGCACGCTGAACTCCAGTTCGACCTTGTCCGACAACGCGCCGCGACGTGTCGTCATGCCGAATTCGCTGCGCCGGACAGTTCCCTTTGCCTCGACCGGGCAGTCGACGGCTGGTGCTTCGCAATCCGCGGGCTGGAGCTCGAAAACGACAGATCTCCGCACACCGCGCATGTTCAGTGTGCCGGGCAGCGTGCCGCCTTCACGGAGCCTGGCCAAGGGAAATGGCAGCGAGTCGAAAAAGATCTGCGGGTGCCGGGCGACATCGAAGAACTCGGCGGACTTGACCCATTTCTCGTTGGCCTCGCGGTTCATGGTGACCGCGTTGGCATCGATGGCGGCTTCGACGCGGGCTTGTTCGCCGTCTACGTGGACGCCGCCACTGACACTGCCGAACTGGCCATCAACCGTAAACATCAGCAGTACCCTGACCTTGAACGATGCCGTGGACTGCACACTGTCGAAGCGAAGAAAGCTCGAGTTCGCGGACTCGGACTCGGATTCATCGCAGAGTGCGGATTGCGGAATGATGGCCGCCGAGGCGCCGGCAAGCAGGGCCACTAGTAGCCGGGGCAGGCTTCTGCGCCGGCCCGGTCCGTCAGGGCGCCCACGGATAACATCGGCTGCTTTGGAAATCACGCAGTCAGCTCAACCGGAGGAATCTTGATCTATGGCCACCAGAAGTGGCGAAGGCTGGCTGAGCCCGGTTCGATCGGGGCGTCACCGTCGACATGCATCCAGGCAATCGCGCCGGGAGGCATGCCACGGCCCTGGTCCGAGGTGCCGTCTGTAAGCAGGGCGACCAGGGTTTCCAGCCCGGGATTGTGGCCAACCAGGAGAATGCAGTCGGCCTCGGCTTGCTCCTCCAGGACCTGGATCAGGTCGCCGGGAGTGGCCTCGTAGATACGCTTGTCGACCATGATGCCGGGCGCATGGCCAAGCTTCTCGATGGCGCACTTTGCTGTTTCGAGTGTGCGAGCGGAGGGTGAGCAGAGCACGATATCCGGCTCGGCGCCGTGCGCCTTCAGCCAGTCCGCCGCCGAATGGGCTTCGCAAACGCCGCCTTCCGTCAAAGGCCTGGATTCGTCGCTCTGCCCGGCCGCCGGAGGTTCCGCATGAGCGTGTCGCAACAGGATGATCTGGCGTACTGACATGATGACTCCTCAGAGTGGACTTGCATCATGCCGCATGGCCGACGGATTTCCCAAGCGGCAGCGCGTCAGGGTCCGCGATTCCCCACTGGCAATAGGCGACCAAGGGCGCTGGCACCGGCTGTGCTGGTAGTCAGGAACGACCTTTGGCAGGCGTGTCGGGCATCTCGTCCGAAGGCCAATTCGCCCTCGACGACACCTTTCCAAGCCCGTGATTGCGCTCAGTCCAGCTTGTTCAGCCAGCGAATCAGCTTGACCCAGTCCTGCTGGTGGGAGCGTACGATTTCGGAGTGGTAGTCGAAGATGCTGCGACCCAGGCCGTTCATCAGCGAGTAGGCTTGCGTATCGCGCAGCTGGGCGATGACCGGAAACGGAAATTCGCGCATTTCCTCGAGCGCCTGGTGCGTGGCGTTGGTCCAGGGTTTCGACCGGTTGGCTACAAGGCCTACGGCAACCTTGCCCTTCTTGATCCTGGGCAGTTTGGCCAGATCGTCCAGAAACGGCATGGTGGCCTCGAGGTCGACCACGGACGGCAGCACCGGCACCACGATCGCATCGATATCGCTGATGAATTCGGCGATTTCACTGGCGCGGATGCCGGCGCCGGAATCGATGATGACGCGGTGGGCATCCTCCGGAATGCGCTGTTGCCAACCCTTGCGGGTGGCATCAATCGGCAGCACGGCGGTATCGAGTACGGCGCGCTTTTCGCACCATCGGCTGCTGGATGCCTGGCGATCGGCATCGGCGAGTACGGTCGCCTTGCCCTTGAGCGCGGAATGCGCCGCCAGATTCGTCGCGATCGTGGATTTTCCACAACCGCCCTTGGAACTCGCCACCAGGACTCTCAGCATCTAGGCCTCCGTCGGGTTGCACAGCGCGAGTGAGCGTACTACAGGCCGGGGTGCCGTGTCGGCTCAGGCATTGGGCTGCCTCGAGCTCGTCGAGGTCAAGCGGCTCGGCTCAGACTTCCAGTTCGGCGGTGGCAAGAGCGGAACGCCGGCGCGAAGCAGGAGATTCCGGGCGGCCTGAAGTGTGTCGCGGCTTTGCACCCAATCGACCTGGTAGCGCTTGAACTCCTCAGGATCTCTCAGCATTGCGTTCCACAGCACGAGGTATTCCTCGGTGAAGTAGTCGGTATTCCGAGTGACCTCGGCGGCATCATCGGCACCTGCCAGTTGAAGCATGGCAGCACCAAGACGCATCGAATCCAGTGTATTGGACTCGGTCAGCATGACTCGACCTGCCGCAATGCAGGCCTCGCGACGATCAGCCTTCAAAGGCTGGTCGACCGCTTTGCATGCTCTGGTAGGACTAACGTAGTTCGGCATGGCCAGTGCGGCAGCGCGGCTGACGGCCATGACAAGTGGCAGCTGTGCGGAAGCCTGATTGTCACCCGTTGCATACGAATCGGGCAGAGGGTACTTGCGGGAGAACTCGAGCCATTCAAGCGCGTAGTCAACGAAGTGGTCGTCGAATCGGGACGATGCCCCGATCCGAGCAAGCGCGTCAGTTACGCCGGTGCTGTCATTGGCTCTGGACGCCGCCGCGAGCTGAAACAGCCAGATTGCGCCATTGTCCGGCTCAAGTCGCTGAAGCGCCAGCGCTGGCTCGGATACGGTGTCAGATGGCAAGGCGTAGACGGCAGCAATCCACTGAACCCAGGCGTCATCGGGCGCAGCCTGCACGGCCTGGCTCAACAGTTCGCGCTGACGTTCGGCTTCCGCTGAGGATTGCTTGCCACCATATTTCATCGCAGTTGCGGCAAGAACCCTTGTGCGTGGCGTGCCTTCCGCGAGCAGGGCATCGATCACCGTTGCGTTGTATTCATCGTGCGCCGCAGAGGCATCCTCCGCACTGGACGGCACCATTGTCATCGCCACGGCTGCAGCCGCCACGCACACTCC
>NZ_JBAWHJ010000146.1:0-2373 GCF_049593775.1 Dokdonella sp.
GCCGAGCGTGAGCAGCACCAGCAGGATCACCGAAAGTGTCGCGAACATGAGCTTCTGGATCAGCTTGTTGGCCTTGTCGCTGGCGGTCTGGCCGTAGTCGCGGGTGACCGTGAACTGCACGTCTGAAGGAATCACTTCGCCACTCAAGGCCTGCAGGCGCGCGCTGACGGCGGTGGTGATGTCGGCCGCATTGCTGCCGGGCTTCTTGGCAATCGCGAGGGTGACGGCTGGCGCGTGGCCACTGGCCGGACCGGGCGTGCCCGGAGCTGCGCCGTACCAGACATAGGTATCAGGCAGGTCGGCTCCCGCACGGATGTTGGCGACATCGGAAAGGAAAACCGGTTGACCCTTGTTGAGGCCGATGACGAGGGCCGCAACATCGGCCGCACTGGCCAGGAAGCTGCCAGCTGTTACCGGCACGGCGTGGCCATCGACAACGCGGTCGCCGGCTTGGCTGACCGTGTTGGCAGCGCGGATCGTGCTCGCCAGCTCCTGCATGGAAAGGCCATAGGCGGCGAGCTTTGGGGCATCGAGTTCAACCATGACCGCGCGCTCGGGAGCGCCGATCGTGTAGACATCGCGTGTGCCGGGAATGCGCTTGAGTTCGCTTTCCAGCGTATGGGCAACTTCGGCCAGCGTGGTGGGATTCTGCGCAGGTGCATCACTCCACAGGGTGACCGCCATGACCGGTACGTCATCAATACCCATCGGCCGGATCAGCGGCTGGCCCACGCCGAGTCCGGCCGGCACGAAATCCTGATTCTGGAAAACCTGGTTGTACAGGCGAACGATCGCCGTCTGCCGTGGTACGCCCACCTTGTATTCGACCGTGAAGATGGCAACACCCGGTCGGCTCATCGAATAGACGTGCTTGACGCCATCGATCTCCGACAGCTTCTGCTCCAGCGGATAGGCGACGAGGTTCTCGACATCGCGCACATCGGCGCCGGGAAACGGCACGATCACGTTCGCCATCGTCACGTCGATCTGCGGCTCTTCCTCGCGCGGCGTGATCATCGTCGCGGCAACGCCGAGCAGGATCGCCGCCAGCGCGAGCACCGGCGTCAACGGCGAGGACTGGAACGCGCGTGCGATGCGGCCGGAGAAGCCCAGCTTCGGTTCGCTCACTGCGTGTCTCCAGCATGCTGGCGAGCCAGCCACTGCGCGGCGACTTGCGGGTCAACCGCATAGTGTTCGCCGTCGGCGAGGCCGGAAAGGATTTCCACACTCTCGCCGATGCGTCGGCCGCTGCGTATCTGACGCAGTTGAACCGCATTGCCGTCAACCACATAGACGGCTTGCAGTTCGCCGCGCTGGATCAGCGCGCTGACCGGAAGCATCAGGCGCCTGACTTCACCGGTGGCGAACGCCGCCTTGACCGTCATGCCGGGAAACAGCCCAGTATCGTCGCCGGGCAGTTCGAGGCGCACGGTAAACGTGTGCGTGGCCGGATCGGCATACGGAAACACGGTGACCCTGGTCGCGGCCACGCGTGGCTGTTCCGGGTTGTCGAGAAGAATGTCGGCGGCCAGCATGCTGCGGATGGCTGCGATCGCGCTCTGTGGTACCTGTACCGAGACGCGCAAGTCCTTCAGCGACACGCCCGAGATCAAGGCTTGACCGAGTTGCACCGATTCACCGATCTGTACATGGCGCTCGGTAACAATGCCGGAATAGGGCGCGCGTACGACGGTGTAGTCCATCTGCTGGCCGATCTCTCGCGATTGCGCCTTTGCGGAGTCGAGTGCCGCCTTTGCGGAATCACGTCGCGCGCGTTCCTGGTCAAGCTGGGCCCTGGCCACGAGCTTGCGTTCATAGATATCGGAGATTCGCTTGTAGGCCGCCTCGGCTTCGTCGTAGCTGGCCTGTGCGGCGGCAATCTGCGCTTGCGCCCTGCTGCGTGCCGACTTCTGTTCGACGTCGGTGAAGCGCACGATCACGGCACCTTCGGGCACGGTGTCATTGACGTCGAACGGCAGCTCGATCACGCGTCCGCTGGTCTGCGCCGAGACGGTGGCCTGGTTGACTGCCTCGACTACACCATCCCAGATCTGCTCGCTGTGCACGACCTGCGTTTCGGCGATGGCGGTAGCGAACGTTGGCGTTGCCGTTGACGCCACGCTTTCCGGGGCGGAATTTCCACAGCCTGCGAGCAAGCCGAGGCTGCCTGCGGCCAACAACAACGAACGCGTGAAGTTCATCAGGCCGCCTCGTCGATCATCTGGATGGTGGCGGCTTCGACTTCGGCCGCGACCTTGGCCAGTGCGGGATCTTTCGAGAGCATGCCGAGCATGGGTTCTGGCCGGATCATGCCGATGCGTGTCTGCCCGCCCTCGGTGTAGACCGAGATCCGGCATGGCAGGGCCATGTTCA
>NZ_JBAWHJ010000147.1:0-13308 GCF_049593775.1 Dokdonella sp.
GCCGTGCATCTATCAACAGGCTCAGACAGGTCTGATGCTGGCTTGACGCGCTCTTGTCATCCCTGCACAGGCAGGCATCCAGTTCGTTGTTGGACTTTGGAGTGGTAGCAAAAGAACTGAATGTCCAGCCGTTCGGCAGTTGAGGAGCAGCTCCAGCCTGCGCCGGATTGACGAGCTTCAGGTCAGTGCAATTTTGCTCGGAGCCTTCCCCGGACTCGATCCGGGGACGAACGGAGCCGAGTCGAAGATCTGAAGTCGACTCGCAATTGAGCGCCTGAATCTGGAACGGA
Source organism: Dokdonella sp. (assembly GCF_049593775.1). Taxonomy (GTDB): domain Bacteria; phylum Pseudomonadota; class Gammaproteobacteria; order Xanthomonadales; family Rhodanobacteraceae; genus Dokdonella. The sequence goes on from NZ_JBAWHJ010000147.1 coordinate 291, forward strand.
GCCTGCTGGCTCAGTATTTCTTGCCCGGCTTGCCCTTGTGCGCTCCGCCAATTCTTGAGTGCTGAGGTGGCTTGCCGCCGGCACGTGGTGGACGCGAGCCACGATCATTCGAGTCGTCGTCATTGCTTCGCGGCTCACCTGCGGTTCCGCGGGTGATGCGCAGGCGCTGACCGGCGACCCACGATTTCTTCAGGATCTGCAGCACCTCGCTGGGCATGCCCTCGGGCAGGTCGACCAGGCTGTGATCCTCGCGAATCGTGATGCGACCGATGTGCTTGCTGTCGAGTTCGGCTTCGTTGGCAATGGCACCAACGATGTTGCCGGGCTTGACCCCATGCATGTGGCCGACTTCGACGCGGAAAGTTTCCATTCCGGTTTCCGGCGGCCGGTGTTCGGATGCCGCGTGTACGCGTGGTTCGCGGTTTTCCGAAATGCGCTTGCGGCCATCTTCGGCCGGATTGCTGAACGCCTCGGTGCGCGCGGCACGTGGGTGCGGCGGACGATCGGCACGTGGCCGTTCGCTGCGTTCCGCTCGTACGGGACGATCATCCCTTCCGCGCTCGCTGCGGCTAGCGAAATCCTTTCGCTCGCGACTGGCGGTGGGGTCGAATTCGCGGCGTTCCGGCCTGGCTTTGGCATCGAGCAACAAGGGCTTGTCGCCCTGGGCGAGTCGCGCCAAAGCGGCGGCGATCTCGATTGCTGGGACATCGTGCTCGGATTCGTATTGTTCAATCAGGCTACGGAACAGTGCGAGGTCGCTGCCTGCGAGAGCGGTCGTGATGCGGTCCTTGAAGCGGGTGATGCGCAGATCATTGACGGTCTGCACCGAGGGCAGTTCCATGATCTCGATCGGCTGGCGAGTGGCGCGTTCGATCTGGCGCAGCATGTTGCGCTCGCGCGGGGTCACGAACAGGATCGCGTCGCCTTCACGGCCGGCGCGCCCGGTGCGACCGATGCGATGCACATAGGATTCGGTGTCGTAGGGAATGTCGTAGTTGAGCACGTGGCTGATGCGCTCGACGTCGAGTCCGCGAGCGGCGACGTCGGTGGCGACGAGGATATCCAGCTTGCCGTCCTTCAATTGCTGGATGGCGCGCTCGCGCTGGGCCTGGGCCAGGTCGCCATTGATGGCAGCGGCGGCGAGTCCGCGCGCCTGCAGACGTCCGGCAAGCTCCTCGGTGGCGACCTTGGTGCGCGCGAAGATGATCATCGCGTCAAACGGTTCGGCTTCGAGGATGCGAGTCAGGGCATCAAGCTTGTGCATGCCGCTGACCAGCCAGTAGCGCTGGCGCGTCTTTGCTGCGGTAGTGGTCTTCGACTTGATCGTTATTTCGACGGGCTCGCGCAAGTGGTTCTGCGCAATGCGCCGAATCTGCGTGGGCATGGTGGCCGAGAACAGCGCGACCTGACGAGTTGGCGGCGTTTTCTTGAGCACTGCCTCGACATCGTCGATGAAACCCATGCGCAGCATTTCATCGGCTTCATCGAGAACCAGGCAACTCAACTCGGATAGATCGAGCGAGCCGCGTTCAAGATGATCGATGATGCGTCCGGGAGTGCCGACGACCACATGCACGCCACGACGAAGTCCGCCCAGCTGAGGGCCATAGGCCTGACCGCCATAGATCGGCAACACATGAAAGCCCGGGATATGTGTGGCATAGCGCTGGAATGCCTCGGCGACCTGGATCGCAAGTTCGCGCGTCGGCGCGAGCACCAGGGCTTGCGGCTTCGTTTTGCGCAAATCCAGATCGTTGAGGATAGGCAGCGCGAAAGCCGCCGTCTTGCCGGTGCCGGTCTGGGCCTGGCCGAGTACATCCTTGCCCTGGAGCAGGTGTGGAATCGTCGCGGCCTGGATCGGCGATGGCGACTCGTAACCGAGTTCGGCAAGAATGCGCTCCAGAGGTTCGCTCAGGGCAAGATCCTTGAAGGATGTATCTGGTGGCGTGACGTCGGTCGCCGGGTCGGACATGAGATTCTCGATGCGTCGACGGCCGGAATCGGCAGGTCGGCGTTGAAGGAAGGGCGCGTATTGTAGCGGCTTGTCTGGCGTGCTGCGCGTTGTGTGTAATGCGACGTAACATCGGGTCGGCTGCGATTCAGGACTTCTCGGCGCTGTTCTTCCTGCCCGATCCGGATTTGTTGCCGCCCCCATCTTCCTTGTTGACCGTCGCCCAGGCCTGTTTCTCGGCCTCTTCTCTGGAAACACCGCGCTCGCGATAGCTTTCCTCGATGTGCTCGGCCTTGCGCTTCTGTTTGTCCGTGTAAGCGGATTTGTCTCCTCGTGACATGATTGGCTCCTGCGAACGTGGAAAGCCTGAGCATGGACCATCCTGGCTGAGCCGTTCCCGAATCATGAGTGCCTGAATTGATATTCAAATCAGTGGTTTGCATGCATTCATCTTGTTTCCTGCGACTTCAGCCCCCACTACGGGGTCCAGTTCTCCACCGACTCGAATTCCGAAATGACCGAAATGATTGCGCTGGCCGAACAGCGTTTGCTGCGGCCGGGTGGCCTTGCTGCCACCGACCTTGATCGCGTGTTCGCGCGCCTGATGACGCCGGCGGTGGACTATGCCGATCTCTATTTCCAGCATTCGCGCAGCGAGTCATGGGTGCTCGAGGATGGCATCGTCAAGGACGGCAGCCATGCGATTGAGCAGGGCGTGGGCGTGCGCGCACTCTCAGGTGAAAAAACCGGATTTGCCTATTCCGACGATATTGTCATGCCGGCTTTGCTCGAGGCAGCGGGTTCGGCCCGCGCGATAGCGCGGGATGGCGGCAACGGCAACGGGCGGCCGCTGGTGTCCACCACGACTCGCGCACTCTATCCGGCAGTCGATCCCATTGACTCGATGGGCAGCCAGGAGAAAGTGGCGCTGATGCGTGAAATCGACGCCTATGCTCGATCGCTGGATGCGCGGGTACGCGAGGTGATCATAAGCATCGCGGCTACAGTCGACACGATCATGATTGCCGCATCCGACGGCACCCTCGCCGCCGATGTCCGCCCGCTGGTCCGCTTCAACGTGCAGGTCATCGTTGAGCAGGATGGGCGTCGGGAAAGCGGCGGTAGCGGCGGCGGTGGCCGTTACGACCTGATCGAGTTGCTCGGCGATGATCGACCACGGCGCACGGCGCGCGAAGCGGTGCGTTCGGCCCTGGTCAATCTCGAGGCCGTAGCGGCACCGGCCGGCAACATGACCGTCGTGCTCGGGCCGGGCTGGCCCGGCGTTCTGCTGCATGAAGCGATCGGGCATGGATTCGAAGGCGACTTCAATCGAAAGGGAACATCGGCATTTTCCAACAGCATGGGTCAGCGCGTGGCTGCCCCCGGCGTCACCATCGTTGATGATGGCACCATGGCCGGGCGTCGCGGCTCGCTCAGCGTTGATGACGAGGGCACGCCGACCAACCGAACCGTGCTGGTCGAGGACGGCATCATGAAGGGCCTGATCCAGGACAAGTTCAATGCGCGCCTGATGGGAATGAAAGCCACCGGGAACGGCCGCCGCGAGTCTTTCGCGCACCTGCCGATGCCCCGCATGACCAACACCTACATGCTGGCCGGCGAACGTGACCCCGAGGAGATCCTGCGTTCGGTCAAAAACGGGCTTTACGCGGTGAATTTCGGTGGTGGTCAGGTCGATATCACCAATGGCAAGTTCGTGTTTTCGGCCAGCGAGGCCTATCTGATCGAAGACGGCAAGGTCACCCGGCCGGTCAAGGGTGCGACCTTGATCGGCGCGGGTCCGGAAGTGCTCAAGCACGTTTCAATGATTGGCAATGACCTGAAGCTCGACGAGGGCGTCGGTGTCTGCGGCAAGGATGGGCAGAGCGTGCCGGTTGGCGTCGGCCAGCCAACGCTGAAAATAGACAATCTCACCGTGGGTGGAACAGCGGCCTGATGAGTGTCATCAGGCTACCCGATGGCACCTCAGCCCGCTTGGCTTTGCATGTCGCGCAGCGTGCGGAACAGTTCGCGTGATGCCTTCGGGGGTTTCTGTTTCTTTGCTTCCACGTTCGCCTGGCGGATCAGGTTGCGAAGTTGCTGGCGGTCGGCATCGGGATACTGGACCAGCACGTCTTCGAGCGCGGCGTCACCTTCCGCGATCAGGCGATCACGCAGGGCTTCCAGTTGATGCAGCAGGGCAGTCTCCCGATGAGACTGTTGGCGGTCGATATCGAGGACGAGGCGAATCGCATCGATCTCCTCGGGCTCCAGACGTCGCATCAGCTTGGCCAGGTACTGGGTCTCGCGCTTGCGTGCGATGGGCTGGTGGATTGCGCGGGTCCTGCGCACCTCGACGAGCAGGTCCTGGTCCAGCGGAACGCGACTCAGCTGGGCATCGGTCAGTATTACCAGGGACTCGGCCAGTTTGAAAATGGCGGTGGCATCGCGGCGTCTCTGGCTTCGGCTCGGTCCGTCGAAGGCGTCATCGGTTTCATCGTTTGACATCGGGTTTCTGCAGGTTGATGCCGCATTCGGAAGTCGAATCGGCGCATGGGACAACAAGAGGATAAGGCGTGAATCAGGCAATCACCAATCGCGATGACAGTTTGGCTGAACTGGACAGGCTGGCAGAGCTGACCGAAGACGTCCTTCGTCGCTGTCGAGCCAGGGGGGCTAGTGAAGTGGATGTTGGTGTCGGCGTTGACGTCGGCCTTGATGTCAACGTGCGCCTCGGTGAAGTCGAGTCGATCGAGCATACGCGCGATCGGGGGCTTTCGCTGACCGTCTACTTCGGCAAATGCAAGGGATCAGCGAGCACGGCAGATCTCCATCCCGATTCAATCGAGAAGACCATCGAGCACGCCTGCGCCATTGCCCGATTCACGGAGGAAGATCCCTGCAATGGCCTGGCAGATGCCGATTTGCTTGCGCACGACTTTCCGGATCTGGATCTCTGGCATCCCTGGGATATCACGGCCGAAGAGGCCGCCGACCTGGCGCAGCGCTGCGAAGAGGCTGGGCGCAACCATGATTCGCGCATCAGCAACTCCGAAGGTGCGACCGTGCAGATCGGGTCGTCGTTGGCGGTGGGTGCCACCTCGAATGGCTTCTTCTCGCGTGAGCGGGATACCCGGCACATGATTTCGGCGGCATTGCTGGCCGAAGACGGCTCCGGCATGCAGCGCGATTACTGGTACGAATCGGTGCGCAGCGCCAGCGATTTTCCCGATGTCGAGTCGATCGGTCGCAAGGCGGCCGAGCGCACTGTTGCGCGACTGGGCGCTCGTAAACTGGGCACCACCCAATGCCCCGTCCTGTTCACTCCCCAGGTTGCGCGCAGCCTGATTGGCCACTACCTCGCCGCGGTCAGTGGCGGCGCGTTGTACCGTCGCGCGAGTTTTCTGGTCGACCATATTGGCAAGCCGGTGTTTCCGGAGTTTGTCCAGATCGTGGAACGTCCGCACATTCGCCGCGGGCAGGCTTCGGCTTCGTTCGATGCCGAAGGCGTTGCGACAAGGGATTCGGATCTGGTTACTGACGGACGTGTCGCGCGCTATCTGCTGGGCAGTTATGCGGCGCGAAAACTTGGCATGCGCAGCACGGGCAATGCGGGTGGCGTACACAACGTGATCGTCACCCACGGCGAAGAAGATTTCCACGGGCTGCTGAAACAAATGGGCACCGGACTGGTCGTGACCGAGTTGATGGGGCAGGGCGTGTCGCTTCTTACTGGTGACTACTCGCGCGGCGCCTCCGGATTCTGGGTCGAGAATGGTGAAATCGTGCATCCGGTGGAAGAGATCACGATTGCATCGAACTTGCGCGAGATGTTCGCGAACATCGTCGCCATCGGCAGCGATGTCGATCCGCGCTCGCACATCCTGACCGGATCGATCCTGCTTGATCGCCTGACCGTAGCCGGATCATGACTTTCCGGCCTTGATCCGGGTGTCCGGTGGTCCCATCTTGGGTAGGGTCACGGAACAGGAGAACAACATGAACGTCGAAACCGAACCGCAGGCTGAGCCGCAGCCTGATCCACACGAGGTGGTTGCTCCGGTCGGAGATGAGCGCACCTGGGCACTGCTCGGTCACTTGTCGGCGTTCAGCGCCTTCATAGTTGCCGGTCTGGGTTGCGTGCTTGGCCCCCTGATCATCTGGCTGATCAAGCGCGACACCCTGCCGTTCGCGGGCGACCAGGCCAAGGAAGCGCTCAATTTCAACATCACCATTCTGCTGGCCGGACTCGCACTCTGGATCGTCACCGTAGTGACGCTTGGCATCGGGCTGTTGCTGACCGTTCCCCTGGGTCTGGCCCTGTTCGCCTACTGGCTGGTGTTCACGATCGTCGCGGCCGTCAATGCCAATAACGGAATTCGCTATCGCTATCCGTTCACGTTGCGACTGGTCGAATAGGCAATCGCATCAGGGAGTTCTGACGTGGCTGGCTCAGCTTTCTCGCTCGGCGACGAAGCGGGCCAGATCACGCAGGCAGGTCGCTGATTCGCCGAAAGGCTGGATTGCCGCAAGCGCCTGTTCAGTGAGTTCGTCGAGATGGGCCACCGAGGCCTGCAGGCCAAGTATGGCTGGATAGGTCGGTTTGTCGTTGGCTGCATCCTTGCCGACAGTCTTGCCTATCTGGCCGGCATCGCCCTCGACATCAAGGATGTCATCACGGATCTGGAAGGCCAGGCCCACACAATGTGCATAGCGGTCCAGCGCCTCGATCCTGGACTGATCCGTACAGCCCGCTGCGAGTGCACCCAGCCTGACCGAGGCGCGGATGAGTGCGCCTGTCTTGTAGACATGCATGCGTTCGAGTTCGTTCGCATCCAGACGCTGTCCAATCGCGCCAAGGTCAAATGCCTGGCCGCCGGCCATGCCTTGCGAGCCGCAGGCATTGGCAAGTACACGCAACATTTCCAGACGGGTTCGGGTGTCGATGCCGGCGGCGGTTTCCCTCGTCAGCACTTCGAATGCAAGGGCCTGCAAGGCATCTCCGGCGAGTATGGCCATGGCCTCACCGAATTCGATGTGACAGGTGGCGCGGCCGCGACGCAGTGAGTCATCGTCCATTGCAGGCAAGTCATCGTGCACCAATGAATAGGCGTGGATGATCTCTACGGCCACTGCAGCGGCATCGAGGCGCTCGAGCGGCGCAGAAAACGCACTGCCGGTTGCGTAGACGAGCAGGGGTCGCATGCGTTTGCCACCACCCATGACGGCATAGTGCATGGCGCGATGCAGTTCGAGCGGCGGTTCCTGCAATGGCGGCAGAGCCAGCGCAAGCGCGTAGTCGGCGTGTGCTGCAAAGTCGCGCAGTGTAGGCGTCAGTTCGATCGCGGGTGTGGCGGCAATGATGGCGGTTTCCTGCGCAGGCACGGGTCCCGGCGCTGACTGTTCGAGCCGACTACGGTGTATCGGGGTCGAAGGGTTCGGCGGTTTCGGGTTTGGTCGGATCGAGTAGCTGCTTGACCCGAAGCTCGGCCTGTTCGAGGGCGCTCTGACAACTGCGGTAGAGGGCGACTCCACGCTCGAACGACTTGAGCGAGTCATCCAGGCCCATCTCGCTTTCTTCCATTCGTGTGACCAACTGCTCGAGTTCGTCCAGCGACTGTTCGAATTCGGCGACCTGATCTGGGTTTTTCGGACTGGATGCAGACATGCGGCGAAGGCTAGCCTGCCATCAGGCAGGGGTCAATGCGTGTTCCCATACAAGACGGCACGCATGCTGCGCGAAACGCTTGCGACCCGCGTCACTTGTCCAGAGATCCGCGATGGCCAATAGCTGTTCGTCCGCATCCACCACGATGGGAATGCGGCCGCGCTCCCATGGCGGAATACCCGCTTCCTGGAACAGATCGCGCAGTTCGCGCGTATATCCGTTGCTGGACAGTCGCAGGGTTTCGCCGCCGCGGCGAAAGCGCACGGCAAAGGGCTGTTCCGCCAGTGCGGTGATGTCCCGCCCGTAGTTGTCGACCAGACGCAGCGCTCCCAGCCCTGCCGGCAACGGTAGCGTCACGCCATCCCATGGCCTGCGCCACTGGGCCTCGGGTAGTTGCATCGGGCGCAGCGCATGAACGAGGTCCCGGTAGCGACGGATCTCTGCGCCAGGCCACCGGATGCACGGCAGCTTGTGCTCGGCTGCCTCGGCAAGCTGACGAACCAGTTCACTGACCTGATAGCGGTTGGGTTCGGGCAGGTCGATCGCGCGCAGCCATCGGCGCAATACCGGATCTCGCAATGCGTCCGGCAATTCCAGCCATTGTCGGTAGCGCAGCGTCGCAGGATCCAGGCCTTGCACGCGGGCTAGCGCGAGGGCCGACTGTTCATCAATGAAATCTGCTGCGGCGCGTATCCATTCTGCACTCTGGGTGATGCTGGCGTCCGCTTCGGGCCATCGTTTGCGTACGCGCGGCAGTACTTCCAGTCGCAGATAGTTGCGGTCAATCAGCGGGTTGGCATTGCTTGGATCGCTGATCCAGACGAGCCCGGCCTGATCCGCATAGGTGCGAAGTGTCGTACGTGCGGCACCCAGCAACGGACGCCAGGCATGGCCATGGCCGAAACGCCGCAATTTGCGCATGGCTGACAGCCCTTCGGGCCCGGCCCCACGCAGCAGTTTGAGCAGGACAGTTTCGGCCTGATCATCGCGATGATGGGCGAAGGCGACGATTTCGCCCTCTGCCAGTGCGGATTGCATGGCTGAGAAGCGTGCCCGCCGGGCTGCTGCTTCCAGTCCCAATCCGCTGGAGAGCTCGACGTCGACCGAAAGTACGGTGAGTGGTACGTCCAGCGCGCTGCACACCTGGATACACACGGAAGCCCATTCACGGCTTGTGTCCTGCAGGCCATGGTCGATGTGGATGGCGCGTAGTCCGCGCTCGCGCGCCGCTGGCAAGCCTGCCAGGCCGTGCAAAAGTACGCTTGAATCGAGGCCGCCGCTGTATGCCACGGCGATCGGGCCCGATGGCAACGCTGCCAACGAGGCGCCGATCAGGTCGCGCAGTCGGCCAATGGGCATCGAATCTTCCGTCAGCCGCGGCGTTGCCGCTGTATCTGGCCTGCATTCAGTTCCATGAACAAACTACCTTCCCGCAGTGCCCGGATTCCATCAGGTCGAAACCCTTCTGGAAATCGTCGATCGGTATCTGGTGCGTAAGGACCTTCTGCAGCGGGAATCCGCTCAGTACCATCTGGGTCATCTTGTACCAGGTCTCGTACATGCGCCTTCCGTAAATACCCTGGACGGTGAGGCCCTTGAAGATGATCTTGTCCCAGTCCACGCCCGCACCCCGCGGAAGGATGCCGAGCAGGGAAATCTTGCCGCCGTGATACATGCACTCGAGCATGTCATTGAAGGCGCGCGGGTTGCCGCTCATCTCCATGCCCACGTCGAAACCTTCGATGTGCAGATCCTTGACCACATCCAGGAGGGATTGTTTGGAGACGTTGACCACGCGCGTCGCGCCCATGTCGGCAGCGAGCTTGAGGCGATAGTCGTTGACGTCGGTGACCACGACATTGCGCGCACCCACATGTTTGGCGATGCCGGCGGCGATGATGCCGATCGGCCCGGCGCCAGTGATCAGAACATCCTCGCCGATAAGGTCGAATTCCAATGCCACGTGTGCGGCATTGCCGTACGGATCGAAGAACGCAGCAACCTCGGAAGGGATCTGGTCCGGAATCGGCCACAGGTTAGACGCTGGAACGGCAACATACTCGGCGAATGCACCGTTTCGATTGACGCCGATTCCGATCGTATGGGGGCACAGGTGCTGTTTGCCGGCGCGGCAGTTGCGGCAGACTCCGCAGACGATATGCCCCTCGGCAGACACGCGTTGGCCGATGTCGTAGCCGCGAACACCGGCGCCGATCTCGACGATGCGCCCGACAAATTCGTGGCCAATCACGAGGCCGGGCTTGATCGTCCGCTGCGACCAGTCGTCCCACAGGTAGATATGCAAGTCGGTTCCGCAGATGGCGGTTTTCTCGAGCTTGACGAGCACGTCGTTCGGGCCGATTTCGGGCACCGGTACCTGCTCCATCCAGATGCCTTTTTCCGCTTCGCGCTTGACCAGCGCCTTCATCATGTTGCTCATTTGATCTTCCTGGCAGCCTGTCGGGCTGCATGAGATTGAGGCGAAAATCCGGCTGTGCGGACACATGGCCCGGGCGGTTCGCCGCTCCACGCGGGTTCAATGGGTTGGGAAGCGACGGACAGCGGACCACACAGATGGATTTGCAGCCCGGCTGAACACGATCCGACGAGCTGCTTGAGTACCATTCGCATTATACGTTCAAAGTGAATGGTGTCCGCTTGCTGTTGCGAACGCCCGAGACGTCGCAGCTCTCGCGGCCGATGGCCAGGATTCCGAGCCGGATGCTGGCCGGCTTCAGGAGGTCGGCAGCGGTCGGGCAGGTGCTTCCGCTTCGTTCAGGCGCAGCAGTTCGATGACCGCGCTCTGATCCATGGACCGGTGGAAGTGGAACCCTTGCAGGCGATCGCAGCCTGCAGCCTGGAACCAGGCAAGCTGTGCTGCCGTTTCAATGCCTTCGGCGACGACCTCCAGGCCCAGGCTATGGGCGAGCGCGAGCATCGCACGGACGATCGCCGCATCTCGCGGATCGATGAGCACGTCGACAACGAAACTGTGGTCGATCTTGATGCCGTCGAACGGCAATTGGCGCAAATGCTTGAGTGACGAGAACCCGGTGCCGAAATCATCCAGCATCACACGTACGCCGAGGTCGCGGAGGCGATCGATGCTGAGCGCGGCACGCTCGGGCCTCTCGAGTGCGATCGACTCGATGATTTCGATTTCCAGGCATGTTGCAGGCAGGCCTGTGCGCTCGAGAATCGAGTGGATCAGGTCGGGGAAGCCACGACGCTGGAAGCTGTAGGCCGAAACGTTGACTGCCACGGTGAGTGGTTCGCGGTCCTTTCGCTGCCAGCTTCCAGCGCAGACGCAGGCCTGGTTGATGACCCACACATCAAGCGCCTCAACCAGTCCCAATGGCTCCAGTTCGCCGATGAAGGCGTCGGGCTGCAACCGTCCCTTGGTTGGATGCTGCCAGCGGACCAGGGCCTCGAATCCACAGATCGCAAGACTCCAGCCATCCAGGATCGGCTGGAACTCAAGAACGAATTCATTCTTGAAAAATGCCGTGCGCAATTCGGATTGCAAGGCCAGGCGACTGCGAGCTTCGGCATCCAGATCTGGCGCATAGAAACGATAGCGCATCGCTCCTTCGCTCTGCGCGCGTGCTCGCGCCATTTCCGCGAACGACTGCAGGGCTTCCGCGCTGGTGGCATCTCGTGGCGCGAGCGCAATTCCGACGCTGGCTTCAAGGGCCAGTTCCTTGCCGCTCCACATGACTGGCAGTGCAAGAGCGGTGAGGATTTCTTCGGCGACGCGCGAAGCACCGGCTTCTGCGCTCGATCCGGTTCCGTGTGCAGCCAGATGATCGGCGCCCGGTCGCGCAGCAACGAGCCCATTCTTGCGCGCCACTTCTTCAACGCGTTCAGCACCGGCGGCGAGGGCAACGTCGACACCGTCCATACCCGAAGCCACCGCGATGTTGCCCAGATTGTCCAGTCGAACCAGGAGCAGCGCGGCACCCTGCGGATTCTGCATCTGCTGGCCGAGATGGCTGAGCATCTGAGCCCGATTGGGCAAGCCGGTCAACTGGTCGAACAATCGCAGGCGTTCCGCGGCATCCGATGCACTTTCGGCACGATTGCGCTCGTTCTCCAAAAGCCAGATAACCAGGCCGTAGCCAATGAAGATCTGCGTGATCAGGCTGACGACATTGGTGTAGCGCATCCATGACCAGGGAGCCAGTCCATTCAACTGCGCGATGTAGGCCGCAAAGACATGCAACTGGTCGAGACCGTAGAGGCTTAGCGCCACGCCTGTCAGTTGTTGTCCCAGACGACCGCGAGGCCACTGCCAGGCAATGGCCAGCCCCATGCCCAGGGCGGCCAGTCCGACGACCAGGTAGCGCAGGCCGACGCGGAGAAAGTGACGCTGAAGCGTGAACTGCGGGTCGAACGCAAAGGCCAGGCCGCTGAGTAGTCCGATCAGACCGGCAAGAACCAGGGCGTGTCGGATCTGTTCTCGGGTCCAGCGTCGCGCGTTCCAGATCGCCAGGGTTCCCATGATCAAAGTCGCAACCTGGGTATAGGCAGCGATCAGCGACAGGCACGAAAGCCCGAGACGGAGGGGGTGCGCGGTCGGCACCGTGCCCACCAGCAGCCAGGAGGTTCCGGCGGTAACGAGGTAGATCGACAGCGAGAAGAAGCTGATCGACCAGAGCAGCAAGTGGTCGCGGCGGAAAACCCGATAGTAGTGCGCGAAAACGACGCCCTGGGTGAGGGCAATCAGCGATCCCGCGAGGTAAATCACGAGGCCGAGTTTTGCCCACTCATCCATTTCGCAGCGCCTGCATAAAAAGCAATCAATCGCTATGGGAGCCCAGCAGCGCCGTGTTTGTCAAAGATTATGTTGTGGGCGGACGCAAGTCCTTGCGTGCAAAGCCCGGTTCGCCGCGTGGTAGCGCAATAGGGTCGGCATTCGGGACCGCACGGTGTCTGCAAGAAGCGGGCTAGAATTGCCACGTGTCCGTACAGATTCGAGAAAAGCTCCTGTCAGTCAATCCTGCCAATGCCAATGTTCCACGGAGCCTGCTCCGAAGTCGGTTGCCCATGAGCGGGTGTGACGCATGTTGAAACGCGGCCCGGACCAGCGACCATCCATGATTTTTCTGATGGGTCCGACTGCCTCCGGCAAGACCGACCTGGCCTGTCGCCTGGCGGAGCGTCATGCCATTGATCTGATCAGCGTCGACTCCGCCCTGGTCTATCGCGGCATGGATATTGGTACTGCCAAGCCGGACGTGGCGACTTTGTCGCGCTTTCCACATCGGCTAATCGATATACGGGATCCATGTCAGCCATATTCGGCTGCCGATTTTCAGAAAGATGCCCAGAGCGAGATCGCGGGCATCACGGCTGCTGGTCGGATACCGCTGCTGGTTGGCGGAACGGGTCTCTACTTT
>NZ_JBAWHJ010000148.1:0-20532 GCF_049593775.1 Dokdonella sp.
ACTCTCGCCCATGCAGTTTGGGCTGAGCGAAGCGATGCCCAACGTCCAGATCGCCTTGGAGCAGCATTGAATCGACTGTACGGAGTTGGGGTTCGCTGCGCGCACCGCCAACCTGCCGAAAGACATCGACCGGCCATTTACTCCTGCCGCAATGCCCTGCGCAGATCCGCTGCCAGTGACTTCGGATCACTGCGGCGCACGAGGACCTTTGGCGTCTCGTGCCAATTCGCGCACGCCTGAATCGCTTTCGCGACAGCGCAGACCATCCCTGCTGCCACCTTTACGCCAGCTTCCAGATGGATGCTCTTGACCTCAAACTTGGCATCGCTCCGGTGCGCCTTGGCATCCAGTCGACCGATCAACTGGCCGCGATGCAGGATCGGCAGTACGAAATAACCGTACCTGCGCTTCGCTTCGGGCACGTAGCATTCGATCCGGTAGTCGAATCCAAACATCACGCTGGCGCGCTCGCGATCCCAGGTGACGGGATCAAATGGCGACAGCAGGGTCGTGTGCGTTGCGCGCACTCGCCCCTGCCTGATCGTCTGCAACAGACTGGCATGCTCGATGTGAACATAGGCAGGATTCTCCCAGCCGCGCACATCGAGCCGAATGAGCTCGCCAGAAGCGACCAGCGCGTCGAGATCCGCATCCCTGAACTTCGGCCGGGTGCGGTAGTAATCGTTGATCCAGCGAGCCTGGGTGATGCCCAGCGCCTTGACTGCGTTGAGCAACAAGGCATTTGAAGTATCCAGCGCATCCGATGCTGGCGACATCGAGCCGGCGCCCATGCGAGCCCTTACGCGATCACTGAGATCATAGACGCGCTGGAACCGATCGCGTCGGGCCACCATCAGTTCGCCGCGCGCAAACAGAGCCTCAAGCCACCGCTTCTCGTCCTTCCAGCCCCACCATCCGGTCTTCCTGCGCTGGGTACCCTCGAAATCGGATGCCTTCAATGGCCCTTCGTCACGAATGCGTTCAAGCACGGAATTCATGCCCTTGCGCTGGGCCTCGTGTGCACGCTGGGCGTTTCTGCTGGCCCAGTGATCCGATCGACCACCGCATTCCGAATGCGCACGATGCAAGGCAAAGGCCGAACTCGGCACGAAGCAGGCCTCATGGGACCAGCATTCAAAAATATCGCCCCGTTCCAGCGCTTCATCCAGCCATGACTGGGGATAACCCCCAAGCCGGGAAAACAGAACCAGATAGGGGCTACGCGCGACGACGTGGATCGTGTCGATCTGCAGCAACTGCATGCGCTCGATCGTGGATAGCAGTTGCTTGCGTGTCGATGTTGCGGGCGGCTTGCGCAACAACCCCTGCACTTCAAGATGCAGGTTGCGCGCTTGCTGGCCAGATAGTGGTGCCGCCGATTGAGTTCCGGTCATGCCGGGATGATGCGCATGCGCAAAGCTCAGGGCAATGGCGGATCGAAGCCGCCACGAAAGATCAGGTCATCCAGCTCAGCGGCACCAATATCGCAACGCGAACCTTGTGGGCGAGGCACTCCACGCGCGTCATCGATTTCACAGGCACCCGGGTTGCCTTGAGCCACGGAACTGCCGGCTTCCACTGCCGGACTCGATGCCTTCGGCAGGAAGACCTCAACCGTACCGCCATACACGTCGAACGGCTGCAACTGGGGATCCAGCGGGCTACCGGGCACACCACTCTGATCGCCGGGTTGCGCGGCCGCAAGCACGCAGGCATTGCCCAGGACACCGATGAGATTGTTTCCTGCCGAAGTCAGCGTTCCGGATGGGCCGACTGCGCAATCGTTGTTCACGGCGCCCGCCACCACGATGCTGAAATCGACATTGCCCGCGATGATGCTGTTGGACACCGTCACCGGCGCGTTGACCTCGAGGGCGCCATCACCCATCCCGTCGAAATCGTTGTCGGAGAAATTCAGGCTCAGGGTCAGATTGTTCAGCGTCGCAGCGGCGTTGAGGGAAATCGCCGCACCCGACGCCAGGCTGATATTCGAATCGAAGGTGAGATTGCTCAGCACCGTAGATCCAGCTCCACCCGTCCATATGCCTCCGCCCGTCCCGGCATCGTTGGCATGGAATGTCGAACGCGTGACCTCAAGTACGCCCAGGGACGCAATACCGCCGCCGGCGCCAGCGGGGTCTCCTTTTTCAGTCGCATTGCCCGTGAGCAGGCAGCCATCCATGTGCAGACTGCTGCCCTCGCGCAGAAGAACTCCGGCCCCCAGCGTTCCGGCACCGTTGCGTATCGTGACACCCTCGATCCGGACTTCGGAACCCGCACCGCCAACGTCGAACACACGATCTTCGCGATCGCCCCGTATCCGGGTCAGGTCGGCGCCCGCACCGCGCAGGGTCAGGCTACTGCGGATATCGAGATCACCACTTGCATTGGCATCCTCGCCCGCACCGGCGATATCAAAGCGGTATTCGGCTGCGTCCAACACGATTTCATCGGCAGCGCTGCCGGCTGGACAACCATTGAATGCAGCATCGGTATTCGCTGCCGTGATCGCCTCGCGCAGGCTGCATTGCCCGTCCGCGGCAACCGTATCTTCGGTGGTGGTGACCGTGATGGTGGCTGCACCAGAACTCCCGACCCATGTAATTGCCAGCAATATCAACAAGATACGCATACGCACCCCCTTGCTCCTCAAGCAACCAGTGTTGGGCCGATTGCTCCCTGGTTCAAGGGCCAGAAGGAGCACCTACGGCGCCCCGCCTTCCGCCAGCGAACGGACAACGTGCAATAATCATCCGTTCCCCACGACGATGCCATGCATCGTTTCGCCCGAATCTGCTCAATGGAGGCATCAACATGTCCGGCATCGTCATCGTCGGCGCCAAGCGCACCGCCATCGGTTCATTTCTCGGCCAGTTCACCGGCGTTCCCACGACAACCCTGGGCGCTACGGCCATTGCCGCTGCGCTGGAGCAATCCGGCATCGCTGCGGCGGATGTCTCGGAAGTCATCATGGGTTGCGTCCTGCCGGCCAATCTTGGCCAAGCGCCCGCGCGCCAGGCCGCGCTGGCTGCCGGACTGCCAAAATCAGTCGGCTGCACCACAATCAACAAGGTCTGCGGCTCTGGCATGAAGGCAATCATGCTGGCCCACGATCTGGTCAAGGCAGGCTCGGCATCCATCGTCGTCG
Organism: Dokdonella sp.; assembly: GCF_049593775.1. Classification (GTDB taxonomy): domain Bacteria; phylum Pseudomonadota; class Gammaproteobacteria; order Xanthomonadales; family Rhodanobacteraceae; genus Dokdonella. The sequence goes on from NZ_JBAWHJ010000148.1 coordinate 3,149, forward strand.
CTGGTGGCATGGAATCGATGACCAACGCGCCACACATGCTTCCGAATACCCGCACCGGAAACCGCTATGGTAATTTCGAGGCGGTGGACCACATGGCCTGGGATGGGTTGACCAACCCCTACGACGGCAAGTCCATGGGCGTATTCGCCGAAGCCACTGCCGACAAGTACACGTTCACCCGTGAAGAGCAGGATGCGTTCTCCATCGAGTCGGTCAAACGCGCCCAGGCGGCGATCGCATCCGGCGCATTCGCCGACGAGATTGTTCCGGTCAAGGTCTCCACGCGCAAGGGTGAGGTCGAGTTCGCAACCGACGAGCAGCCCGGCAAGTCAGACATCAACAAGATCCCGACCTTGCGGCCGGCATTCCGCAAGGAAAACGGCACTGTCACTGCTGCCAGCTCGTCGAGCATCTCCGATGGCGCGGCGGCGACGATCGTCATGTCTGCCGACGAGGCGTCCAGGCGCGGCCTGAAGCCACTTGCCACGATCATCGGCCACGCCACCAATGCCCATGAACCGGAGTGGTTCACCACCGCACCGGTCGGCGCCATCCAGAAAGTCCTCAAGCAGGTCGGATGGAAGGTCGAGGATGTCGACCTGTTCGAGATCAACGAAGCATTTGCCGTCGTCGCCATGACGCCCATTCGCGAACTCGGCATTCCGCACGAAAAGATCAACATCCATGGCGGCGCCTGCGCGCTCGGTCACCCGATCGGAGCATCCGGCGCGCGTCTTGTCGTCACCCTGATCAATGCCCTGCGCAAGCACGGTGGAAAGCGCGGCGTGGCCACGCTTTGCATCGGCGGCGGAGAAGCTACCGCCATTGCCATTGAATTGGCGTAGCATTTACCAACTTGGCATCAGTGAATTACATGCCAGGAAATTGACCCAATCAGCCGATCCGGCACGTTCGCCGGATCGTGGCCATTGCCAATGCGGTGGGCGATGCGCCGGAGTTTTAGATTCGCCGCTTCAATTCGAGGGGACACCATGAACTTCAATCGCATTATTCTGGCTTCAGCACTGACACTGGCCCTGGGCGCTTGCGATAACTCGCAGAAGAAAGCCGAGGAAGCTGTAGAAGCAGCCGAGAAGGCCACCATGGAAGCAGCAGCTGCTACGCAGGCAGCCGCAGACAAGGCTTCTGCCGCGGCCCAGGAAGCCACCGACGCTGCAGCCATTGCTGTTGACAGCGCCGCCGTTTCCACCATGGAAGCCGCAGACGCTGCTGGCGAAAATGCCGCAGCAGCCGCCGACGCCGCTACCGAGGCTGCAAGCGACGCAATGGACAAGGCAGGTGATGCCATGGACAAGGCTGCCGACGCTACCAGCGACGCAATGGACAAGGCCAAGGATGCGGCTGAAGAAAAGAAAGACGAAGCCACCAAGCACTAATCACGTCTTGTTGCTTCAACGACCGGCCGCCCTGTGCGGCCGGTCGCGTTTCCGGAGTCAGGGTTTGCCGGCTGCCTCTGCCTGTGCTCTGATCTGCACTGACTGACCACAGCGCGCTGTCATGCCTCGCATAGAATCCCAGATCGACCCCCGCTCACCCGACTTCATCGCCAACGCGACGCATCTGCGCGGCCTTGTCGATGAGCTCAAGCTTCAGCTTCGCCAGATCTCGATGGGCGGCGGCGAGAAATCGCGGACCAAACACACTGATCGTGGCAAATTGCTTCCGCGCGATCGCATCCGCGCCCTGCTCGACCCCGGCTCACCGTTCCTCGAACTGTCGCCGCTGGCAGCCCACGGCATGTATGACGGTTCCGCGCCGTGTGCGGGGTTGGTCACCGGTATCGGCCGCGTGCACAACCAGGAAGTCCTGATCGTCGCCAATGATGCAACGGTCAAGGGAGGCACCTATTTCCCGATGACCGTAAAGAAGCATCTTCGAGCGCAGGAAGTGGCGCTGGAGAATCGCCTGGCTTGCGTGTATCTGGTCGATTCGGGCGGCGCCTTCCTCCCGCTCCAGGACGAAGTGTTCCCGGACCGCGAACACTTCGGCCGCATTTTCTACAACCAGGCGCGCATGAGCGCCCTGGGCATCGCCCAGATCGCCGTGGTCATGGGCTCGTGCACGGCTGGTGGCGCCTATGTGCCGGCGATGAGCGATGAAACCATCATCGTCAAGGAACAGGGAACGATCTTTCTCGGCGGTCCTCCCCTGGTCAAGGCGGCCACCGGCGAGGTGGTTGATGCGGAATCCCTGGGTGGCGCCGATGTACATACCGCCATCTCCGGCGTGGCCGATCATTTCGCCGAGAACGATACCCATGCGTTGAACATCGCCCGCGAGCTGATAGGAAACCTCAACCGGAAGAAACAGCTCCCGCTTGCCGTCGTCGAACCACGTGAACCGGCCTATCCGGCCGAGGAAATCTACGGCATTGTTCCTCGCGAGACACGCATCCCGTTCGATATCCGCGAACTGATTGCCCGCATCGTCGACGGATCTGAATTCAGCGAATTCAAGGCGCGCTATGCCAAGACCCTGGTCACCGGGTTCGCGCATATCCACGGTTACCCGGTCGGCATCGTGGCCAACAACGGCATCCTGTTTGCCGAGTCGGCCCTGAAAGGCGCGCACTTCATTGAACTGTGCAACCAGCGCAACATCCCGCTGGTGTTCCTGCAGAACATCAGCGGCTTCATGGTCGGCCGCAAATACGAGAACGCCGGCATCGCCAAGGATGGGGCGAAAATGGTCACCGCCGTGGCCTGCTCGCACGTTCCAAAATTCACGGTCGTGATCGGCGGCAGCTTCGGTGCAGGCAACTATGCGATGTGCGGACGCGCTTATGGAGCCCGTTTCCTCTGGATGTGGCCGAATTCCCGCATCAGCGTCATGGGCGGCGAACAGGCGGCCAGTGTTCTCGCTACGGTCAAGCGCGACGGAATCGAAGCCGCCGGCAAGACCTGGTCCGATGACGAAGAGGCGGCATTCAAGGATCCGATCCGTGATCAGTACGAACGCCAGGGCCATCCCTACTACGCAAGTGCGCGGCTCTGGGACGACGGCGTGATTGATCCGATAGATACCCGCCGGGTACTGGGAATGGCCATCTCCGCGTCCCTCAACGCCCCCATCGAGCAAGGACGCTACGGCGTCTTCCGCATGTAAGACCCCTGTTTTTCTATTGAAAATCAGATATCTATAGCATTTATGTCGAAACTTTCCCGTTTCAATCCGATTGCCGTACTACTCATGACTGGCCTGCCCGGCCTGACCGTCGCAGCCGAGCTATCTCCAGGCTGGCTGCAGACCCGAGATCAGAATCCCTTCGTTCTGGGCAGCGGACTGCCGCTCGCGCCATCCATCCCGCCTGCGGGGAACTGGCAGCTCGATACGACGTATACCGTTGCGAATACCGAAATGGGGCAATCGAACCGGGTCTCGAGCCTGACCTTCGACGCCGAAACCTCCGAATTCCGCTTTAGCGCCGCCTATGCATTCAACGAGCGCTGGAGCCTGCGTGGCTCGATCAGCCATCTGACGATTGGAGACGGCTACCTGGATGGAGCCATCGAGGAGTATCACCATATATTCGGTTTCACCAATGGCGATCGCGGCTTGCTCGGCACAGAGGCACCAGTCATTCGCGTCGACCTTGATGGTGAGACGCTCTATTGGCTGGACAGGAACCGATCCGGAAACGGTCCACTTCTGGTTGATTTGACGCGCAGCTGGAACTACGGGAAAGGCAGCGTGGCGGGAATATCGTTGGGCAGCAAGTGGCCAATCGGCAGCACGAGCAGTCTTACAGATACCGGCAGCAAGGACTTTTCCCTGTCCGGGTTCACCCTCTACAACATGGGAGACCGGTTTACGTTCGGCGCGCGCATTGGCGTGCTGTTCCAGGGTGACAACGATCTGCTCGGCACACAGGCAAGGAACACGGTTCCGTTCGCCAACCTGCTTCTTCGCGTGAAGATCGACCAGAACTGGAGCGTCCTGGCTCAGACGGACGCACATGCAGCTCTCTACCGCGACCTTCCCAAGTTCCTCAAGGCCAGCAACCAGTTCAGTTTCGGATTCAGCCGTCGCATCGGCGAATCGGCAGAGTTGCAAGGCATTTTCAGCGAAGACATCCCTCGCTTGCACGCCACCGACATCGCGTTCGGATTGAACCTCAGGGTCAACCTCGGTCCGCGCTAGACGCTTGCTGCGGCATCGCGCCACTGTCTGCGCTTCTTCGCTTCGATTCAAATTACCCCAAGTCGATGCCAGGACGCGATCGGTTCGGCCGCGGACCATCGACATGGACCTGCATCACCGGAGACATCACATGATCCGCCTACTGCTGTTTGCCACCGCCATCCTCTTCGCAAGCCCAGCGGCATTCGCGGCCTGCTCGGCAGTCATCAATGGCAACGATGCCATGAAGTTCGACCTCGACCTTATCGAAGTGCCTTCGGTCTGCAAGGAGTTCACCGTCACCCTCACGCATTCAGGCAAGCTGGCCAGAAACATCATGGGCCACAACTGGGTCCTGTCCCGCACGGCCGACCTCAAGGCCATTGCAACGGAAGGCATGTCGGCCGGCCTCGACAACAGTTATGTGCAACCGGACGACAAGCGGGTCATCGCCTACACCCAGGTCATTGGCGGCGGTGAATCGACGTCGGTGACCATCGCCGTCGACACCTTGAGTGCTGGCGCCGACTACACGTTCTTCTGCTCGTTTCCCGGGCATTGGTCCCTGATGAAGGGCACATTGAAAGTGATCTGACCCATCCGGCTCGGATTCTGCCGAACGTTATGGGACAATCCCGCCGCTGCACGCGACACTGCGGCCCCGTAGCTCAGCTGGATAGAGCGTCCCCCTCCTAAGGGGAAGGTCGTACGTTCGAATCGTATCGGGGCCGCCACTTGAAGCCGTACTGCAGGCGTGCGGGCAAGACCCGGCTTCCGCTCGGAGGGTCCGGCAACGAATGGTCATTGGACCTGGCGACTTACTGCTGGATGGTGTCGATCGGCGCTGGAACTTGCGAGACCTGAGACCCGACGATACTGCCGCCGAGGGACAGGTTCAGGTCTATGCGATTGGCCAACTGCGCGTTCTTCAGCTTGATGACCTGGGCTTCGCTGGCGATCAGGCTTTCCTGCAATTGCAGCAGTGACAACAGATCGATTCTTCCGGCCTTGAACTGGATGTTCGCAATGCGGACGGCATTGGCGTGGTCGTCCATCGCCAGTTCATCGAACTTCAACTGGCGAGCCAGGCTGTCTTCGTTCTCCAGATTGTTTTCCACCTCTCGAAACGCGCGCAGCATGGAGCCGGCATATTCGGCTACGGCCTGCTCCTGCTCGGCATTCGCGATCTCGACCTCTGCCTTCAGCGCGCCGCCAACATAGAGGGGAATCGAGATGCCTATCCCGGCATCCAGCAGCCAGGGGTTCAGGCGCAGCACGGAAAGCACGCCGTCGTTGATCTTCCCCGCACCAAGGTTGAGGGACAGACCCGGCAGCAAGGCCAGTCTTGCGGCCTCGCTCTCACGAAACGAGGCGATCACCAGTTGTTCCGCGGCGAGCAGGTCCGGGCGACGCTCGAGCAAAGCCGAAGGCAAGCTGGCCTGCGAGGGCGCAGGCACCGGGACGAATTCCCTGGCAGCATGCAACTCCGCGGCGGGATATCGCCCTACCAGGGTTTCAAGGACACGCCTGGACTGCGAAGTCAGCGCCTCCGCTTCAGCCAGATCCGCCTTTGCGGCATTCAGTGATGCATTCGACTCGGCAACATCAAGATCGCCGACTTTTCCAGCCTCTCGCCGGATCCTGACCAGCTCGAAAAGCTTCGCGTGTATGTCGACACTGCGCGAAGCCAGGGCCTGGAGCTGCATGCTTTCGGTCGTCTGGTACCAACTTTTGGCTACCGTTGCGGCCAGCGACATGCGCGCAAATTCATAGTCGAGTCTAGCCGACGCGTACCCGGCTTCCGCTGCAGCCTGTTGTGAACGAATGCGTCCCCACACATCCGCCTCCCAGGCAACGCCAAGAAGTCCCTTGCTACTCTGGAATGTACTGTCCCAGTCGCGATCACGCGTGCTGCGCGCTCCAAGATTGATTCCAACCAACGGTTTCATTTGGGCACCGACGACGATGACCGACTGTTGTGCTGCCGTGACCATGGCAGCGACTCGGCGCAAGTCGGGACTATTTGCCAGGGCTTCGGTCACCACGGATTCCAGGCCCGCGTCACCGAATGATCTCAACCAGTCATCGTCGACCGGTCCCGAGGCCCCCTTGATCTTCCACTCGGAAGGGATCGAGGTATCGGTCGGCAATGCGTCAGCCACGATTTTTGAGTGCGTGGGTGCGGGTTGCAGTGCACAGCCCCCCAGCGCCACGACGATCAAAGCGGAAAGCAGTCCAATCCCGCAGAGTTTCTGCTTCGGGGTTGGGCTGTAAGCATGCAGCGAAGCCATCAAAATGGCATCGGATAAAGCCAGTTGAGCCAGGAGTGCGTCCGGATGCCTATCCGGCGCAATGCCGCCCAAGGGCCGGTCATGCCGGGTGTATAGATGGCAGCAGCACCCTGGGCACCAATCGGAAACAGCGACTGATCGGGGTCATCAAGCATGATTTTCACGACGAACTGGCCCTGTGGCGCTTCCGGCGGCTTTGGCAGGAAATGCGGAAGCGTTCCGCTGGGGGTGAACTGCCCTTGCCCACTGCCCTTCCAGATTGCGTCGACATGTGCCTTGAAGATCTGGCCCGGATATAGATCCAGCGCGACTTCCACTGGCTGCCCCGGCTTGACGTACTTGAGGTTCTCCATGAAGTACTGCGCAATCAGGTAACGATCGTCATCGCAGATGAAGGTGGCAATCGCACCGAATCGAACTTCGCCCGCCACCATTCCAGGCCGTACTTGCAAGTTGATGATGCGACCATCTTCGGGCGCAACCATTGTCGTGTTGTCCAGATAATACCGGGCGAGCTTCAACTGCGATTCAATGGCTGCAACCGTGGTGTTCACGCCATCGATATCGGAGTGGTACTTCAATTCGGCGCGCTCAAGCTGCGACTTCGCCTCACGAACCGATGCCTGGGCAATCTTGAGCTGGGCAGACCATTTCTGTGCGTCTTCTTCCGTGCCCGCGCCCTGCTTGGCCAGGCCAATGAAAAGGTTCTGCTGAAACTTCGCGTATTCGAGGTCGGCACGTGCCTTGGACAGGTTCTCCGTCGCCACATCCACATCGGCCTTCAGGATCAAGACACCCTGATCCGCTTCCGCCAGTTGCGCTTCCAGACTGCGCACGTTGTATTCGTACGGTCGCTTGTCGAACTGGAACAACGGCTGTCCCTTCTTCACGGGCTCATCCGGCTTGACCAGCACAGCCGTAACCAGGGTTGGCTCAGTCAAACGGGGGGTGAGCTGGATCGTGTGCTGCACTACCGTGGCGTGACGCGAGAATGGGGTCACGAAGCGCAGTCCGATCATGAAGATCAGCAGCGCATGGAGAAGAAAGAACGAAGAGAAAATCGCCCAGGGAATACTCCAGCGCAATAGTTTGTACTTGAAGAAGACCAACCAGGCGACCGTGGAATAGATGACGATCAGGGCGATGGCGAGAATCATGCTGCGTAGCCCTCAATCATGTCTGGAATCATTCGACGAGGGCCCCGCCGACGGACCGGCCGAATCGGCAGAGGCATCCACGCTGGAAGCGGACTTCGGAGCGGGCTTGCCCGACAAGCGCTCGATTTCCTCGTCGATTGCCCTGGCTTCCTCCTTTGGAAAGCGCCGGACATCAACGATATCCGTAGGCTTGAACGCCCAGATGAACGCCTGGATCCAGGGCACCATGACGAAAAATCCCGCATACCCCATGATCTTGACGGCTTCGGCGTCGGGATGCTTCCGGGCGATCGCAATGCGCCCCGGAAGCCCCATCATCCAGATCACGAAGATCAACCCGCCTGCACCCACGATGGCAAGCGTGGCGAAAGTTATGTAGTCCCAGAAACCGATTGTCATCGGGAAACTCCGTTCAAACCGGAACTGATCGTGACGAGTCCTGCGACTGCCAAGCCAACCGTGTGTTCATTCAGCCCTGATGCAGGGCTATGTCTTTCGCGTGCATCGTGACTGTGTGGGCACGTGACGTCAATGTCGAGTGAACCTTGGTGCGGTTCCGGCTCGAAATGCTATTGGGCCATGAAGGACCGGTATCCTGTGAGCGCAAATTGCACGCCCATGGCAAGCACGATCAAGCCCATGAATCGCGTCATCGTGTCTTTCAGGAAGCTTTCACCCCCCTGGGCTTTGGAGAGGCGTGAAACGGCCAGAAGGACAAGCCAGAGGACTGCTGCAGCTACCGTGATCGCAACCAGCGAATGCAAGGGCAGTTCCGACCGGGTCTGTGCTGCAGAAAGCGTGATCACGCCGGTGATGGTGCCGGGACTGGCCGCAAACAGGATCAGCGGTGTCAGTGATGCCGATGCCTTGGTATCTGTCGCAGCAGGTTTGGCTGCGAGCATCGAGAATCCCATCCACGCCAGTACGCCACCACCAGCCACCATGAACGCGTCCAGGGAAATGCCGAACATGCCCAAAAGGCGCGTACCTGCCAGCGCCGCAATAACGAGTATGACGAGCACTGCAACACTTGCCTTGCTGGCGGCGCTGAACCTTTCAGCGAATGACTGACCGCTGGTCGCTTGCGCGAACATCGTCGCGCAGACGGCCGGATTGACCAGGGACAGTATCGTGACAATTGCTTGCAATTGATCTTCCATTGAACGTGCCCCTGAGCCTTATATGGTGTGACAGAGCAACTCCGCCGAGTGTTAATCATGTTCTATCGGGGATGCCGGCTCCAGAGAACATCAACACGGTATGAAAGCACGATCGTTTGGGCAAGCACCCAGTCCGGCTGCCTAGTCACGAATCGATGCACCATTCCGACGCCGCCTGTCTATTTGCAGTTCCAGCACATCTGGCCGCGAGTAGTGGCCGAATGGATCGAAGTTCTGGCGTTCCTCGCGAACGCGTGCATGATCGATCTCCGCGATCAGGAGCACTTCGTCATCCGCGCGGGGTGGAATGATCCATTCGCCATCGGGTCCCGCGATGCAGGAACCGCCATCGGCGCAGACTGCCGGCAGCCGTTCACGCAGCAGATCCACGTGTGGCGCATTGTCGGGAATGTCTTCCTGGCGCAGCAGACTGCTGGCAGAGAGAACAAAACTGCGCCCTTCACGCGCAATGAATGGCGTGATCTGCTCGGTATTGCGTACGCTGCCCGGCCAGACCGCTACGTGCAGGTCTTCGCCTTGTGCATAGAGCGCAGATCGCGCCAGTGGCATCCAGTTTTCCCAGCAATTCAGTCCGCCCAGTCGAAAGCCGTCGAGCTCGAAGGTACGCAACCCTGCCCCATCACCTGGCGACCACACAAGGCGCTCTTCATACGTCGGCATCAGCTTTCTGTGTACGTTTCGAATCTCGCCGTTGTCATCGATAGTAACCAGCGAGGCAAAGACGCTCTGTCCGCGATTCGGGTCGCGCTCGATGCAACCCAGCATGACCCAGACGCCGGCTTCCCGTGCTGTCGCGCAGAGGCTGCCCATATCTCCGCCTGCAATATCCACGGCCTGATCGGAATAGTGTGCAAACAGGCTCTTCTGGAGATCGGACTCGAATCGCGCACCATCGGTGTGCTCTATCCAGAATGGATAACCAGGGAGTACGCCTTCGGAAAACACCACCAGACGCACGCCGGATTGCCCGGCCTCGCGAATTTTTCCGGCGATCTTGTCCATGGTGCCTGCACGATCGAGCCAGACGGGCGCAATCTGGGCAATGGCGACAACACAATGGCCGGACGAGTAGTTGGGCATGCGAACCATCCAGGTGAGCTGATCCACGATTGTATCTTGGACCTGACACATGCATGCCAGGCAGCCCTGCCCCGGTTCACTCAGTTGGCGATGACGTAGTAGCCGCGCCCTTCCATGCAGCGCGCGACGATGGATTGTTGCACGGCACTTCCATAGGCGGCACCGTTCAACCCGCCACTGACAGCGCCCCAGGCAGCGATTTCCGCGACATCATCACCATCGAGTCCGACGGCAAGTCCGAACAACGCGCCGAGCACGGCACCTACTGTCGCGCCACTCGCCGCAGATCCCGCGGCTGGACGCTGGCTGGCCAGGCTCTGGCAATCCATCACGTCATCTTCGTAGTTGCCACGACTGATGCCGCTGTCCACGATGGGTCGATATTGGGTCTGGGCACAGCCAGCACAAATCAATGCAACTCCAAGCACGATCACTCTCATCGACCGCCTCCGCTTTCTGCATGGAAGTCGAACCAGATTTCTGCGCCATAACGCGCACGGTCACGGCCCGTTGCTTGACTGAATACGCCCTATTCCCGGCCAATTCAAGTCGCAAGGACCCGACCGCCACCCCCCCTTTCGAGGCATCCAAAGCCGGACTTTCAGCCCTCGATGGCGGACGAAGTCCCTATCGAGTTTCGGGCATCGCTACTGTCTCGGAATTCATTTGCCTTGCACCATCACGCACCTAGACGATTGGCCGTTTGACTCCCCTGACACGAGCGCCAGAACCGTCCTGCCCTTGGTACTCGAGGGGCTCCGAGTCCGACACTGACACGTTCGTCACGCACAAAGGACTAGACTGTGAAGACTGGTCCCATTCCAAGGGGCATACGACAGGCGAATTCCAATGACCATTTGTCCAATCGCGATCGTTGCGAGTTGCAAGCAATGCCCGGTGGTTTCGGTGTGTCCGCTGAAGAGCGTGATTGGTGATTTTCCCAAGGCTGCCGAGGGGATTCCTGAAAAAGTTGGAGCGAGTGCGGCTCGGAAGTCGAAGAAGTAAGCCGGCAACCCGCATTCAGCACACTTGATTGATCTGTGTGCAATCGCGCCGATCAGCAGCTGCTGTCTGCGCCAGTGCAACCGGCGAAGTGCAAGAACTACCAGAATCACACACGATAGTCATCGTGCTGAAGCGCGATCCCACACAAGATCAACATCGCCATATTTCCAAGTATCCAGCACGGATAGTCGCGCCCCATGAGGCAGCTGCCCATGAGCTGTTCGCGATGCATGTTTTCGCGAATCTCATCGCTCGCCCATCGCCATTGTTGTCGTCACGCGAATTGCAGGAGTATGGTGTTCCAATCAATCGTCTGCACTTCATGCAGCGACTATTGGCGGGTCACGCTGCCGTCGACCGCGACCCAGCAATTGGATAGAAGCCCGAGCCTCGCGCAGGTTTCGCTCGACACTTGCCGTTCCAGGCGGGCGTAATTCCACAGGGGAGACAAACCATGACACGCGACAAGGTACCCACGCTGCAGGAATTTGTTGAGGGCCTGGAAAAGCGCAATCCGGGCCAGCCGGAATTCATCCAGGCGGTAAAGGAAGTAGCCGAGGGCGTGCTTGAGCACGTGCGTGATCACCCCAGGTACAACGATCACCAGATTCTGGAGCGCCTGGCCGAACCGGATCGAGTCATATCCTTTCGCGTCTGCTGGCACGACGACAAGGGCCACGTGCGCGTCAATCGTGGATACCGGATCCAGAACAACAATGCGATTGGCCCATACAAGGGCGGCATTCGATTCCACCCGACCGTCAATCAAAGTGTCCTGAAGTTCCTGGCATTCGAGCAAACCTTCAAGAACGCCCTCACCGGCTTGCCAATGGGCGGTGCCAAAGGTGGCGCGAACCTCGACCCCAAGGGAAAGAGCGACGCGGAAATCATGCGTTTCTGTCAGTCCTTCATGTCCGAACTCTACCGTCACCTCGGTGAAGACGTCGATATTCCTGCTGGCGACATTGGTGTGGGTGGGCGAGAAATCGGCTACATGTTCGGGCAGTACAAGCGCATCACCAATCGCTATGTTGGTGTCCTCACCGGCAAGGGCATGGAGTTCGGCGGCAGCCCGATCCGTGTCGAGGCAACGGGCTACGGTGCCGTTTACTTCATGGAAGACATGCTCAAGCGCGTCAACGAATCGCTGGAAGGACGGACGTGCATTGTCTCTGGCTCCGGCAATGTGGCCCAGCATGCCGTGGAAAAAATTCTGGCTTTGGGCGGAAAGCCCGTCACCCTCAGCGATTCGAGCGGTTTCATCTTCGACAAGGCGGGCATCTCGACCGAGAAACTCGCATTCGTCAAAGACCTGAAAAACAATCGCCGAGGTCGAATCGAGGACTATGCCGGGGAGTTTGGTGCCGAGTTCCACGCCAGAGCTCGTCCCTGGACAGTTCCCGGCGAACTCGCTTTTCCATGCGCCACCCAGAATGAGATCAGCGCCGACGATGCAAAGACAATGCTAAGCAATGGCGTTGTCGCTGTCGCAGAGGGCGCAAACATGCCTTCAACGCTGGAAGCGGTAAAACTCTTCCAGTACGCACGAATAAAATTTGCACCGGGCAAAGCGGCGAATGCTGGCGGGGTTGCAGTCTCGGGCCTGGAGATGAGCCAGAACTCCGCGCGCATCACCTGGAAAGAACAGGAACTGCAACGGCTGCTGCGCGACATCATGCAAGAGATCCATGATCGCTGTCAGCACTACGGTGGTGTCGCCGGCGAAGCGAACTACATCGACTATGTCAAAGGCGCGAACGTGGGGGGTTTCGTCAAGGTGGCTGATGCGATGATTGCGCAGGGGATTGTCTAGCAGACAACGCCCAATCCCCCGTCAATCAGGCCAGCCGGAGGCTCGGTTCAAGCGCAGCCCGGCAGGCGCTTCTGGTGCAGGCAACGGCTGGCTTGCTAGCCTCGCCAGTTCGCATGCTTGTCCCAGAACGCCACGCTGCGATTGTAGGCCAGCCGATCCAGCGGCACGCCGGAGCCACCCTGTTCCACGCCAAGCGCATTGCGCATCATTGTTATTGGTGCCATGGGAATTTCATTCGGTTCGCTCGTGTAGAGACAGCCCACGACACCCCAGTCAGCGCTGATGAGTGCTCCCTCCTTCTTCAACTGCTCCCGGCTGTAAAGGATGGGAACCAGGTAGCTGGCTACAGGAGGATCCACACCTTCGAACCAGCGCACGAGAACTGGCAACTCGTCGGAGCTGCGCGCCTCATAGGCGGACCTCAGGCACGCCCGGTTCTCATCCGTGACGGGTAGCGCAATGCAACGTGTGGATGTCCAGTTTTCATGCACATGCAGCTTGCAGAACGGCGCATATCCATCAAGCACTTTCAGCGGCGGATTCGTATTGAGGCGCAGCTCGAACTCTTCTGACGTGCAATCCCTGATCGTATTGCGCCGCGACTCGCGTGGAAACAGGCGCGTGCGGGCGAATTCGGTAAGGACGATCGACACTGTCAGGCTCCACCGTCCGCGGGTTGGCCCTGGCCCAGCGCCTTGTTGAACAGCGCCAACATGCGTTTCCACGCTTCGCTGGCAGCAGCTTCATCGTAGCGTGGCGTAGTGTCGTTGTTGAACCCGTGCTGGGTTCCTTCGGGCTGGTACACGGAGTAGCGCACATTCGACTTCTTGAGCGCCTTCTCGTAGTCCGGCCACGCGGCACTGATCCTCTCGTCATTGGCAGCCATCACGACCAGCAACTCGGCATTGATGGCCGCTACGGCATCGAGGTCTGGTGCCCGGCCATAAAACGGCACCGCAGCAGTCAGGTCCGGCAATTGGGTGGCCAGGAAATTGGCCATGCCACCGCCGTAGCAAAAGCCGACGACGCCCATGCGACCGTTGCCACCTTCGATACTGCTCAGCAACTTCGCTGCAGCCAGAAAATCCTGTCGGGTCTTGGCCTGATCGAGCTTCGGGAACAGTTCACGCGCCTTGTCTTCATTCCCCGGATAGCCACCCAGAGGGAACAGTGCATCGGGTGCGAAAGCGATGTACCCCTCCAGGGCAAGTCGTCGGGTCACGTCTTCGATGTGCGGGTTCAAACCACGGTTCTCGTGTACGACCAGTACGACCGGCAACGGACCGTCCGATTTCACAGGTCGTGCCAGATAACCACTACCAGTTCCATAGCCGTCCGGGGATGGAAACTGCAGCGTGCGCGTAACCAATCTTGAATCGTCCGGTTTTATCTGTTGAGCGTCCGCGAAGTTCGGAGACAGTGCCGCCAGCAATCCCGCCGCCGTACTCGTGCCGACGGCAAATCGAGCGACGCTGCCGAGGAATCCGCGTCGATCGATCTTGCCATGCACGTACTGATCGAACAGGCGCATGACCTCGGGATCAAAATCACTGGCTGTCTTGCGGGTTTGCTTGGGCATGGAACCTCCGAACACGGCTGGAATGCGGGTCAGCCTAGCGTAGCTGACCTTGCAGTCCCGGCCAAACATGGCGGCGCAAGGTTTGCCCGCGTCCCTGCTGATCGCATTCCTGAAGGTAGGTTCCGCCCGTGCAAGCCAGGCCTGAAATTTCAACAGGACTTGCCATCAAATTGGTGCGATGCTTCCAGTAGCGTGGAATCGCGGCAAGCGCCGTGAAAAGTGCCCGAGAGCATGCGCACGAATGGAGTATGCGACTTGAGCGACAAACCCATTGATCGCCACGGCCTCGTTGCCGCCACGATTGCGTTTTGCATCTGGGGACTGATGCCACTCTACTGGCATCTCCTCAAGGCCGTCCCGTCGCTGCAGATCATTGCCCACCGCATCGTCTGGAGCACCTTGCTGGTGGTCGGATGGTTGCTCTGGCGCTATGGCCGAAGCTGGCTGCGCGAGACCCTGCAACTCCCGCGAGCAGCCTGGATGCTGGCACTTTCCGGAACGTTCATCGCGGTCAACTGGGGTCTCTACATCTGGGCAGTGAATGCCGGGCATGTCGTGGAAACCAGTCTGGGCTACTTCATCAACCCGTTGCTCAATGTTGTCCTCGGTGTCAGTTTTCTTGGTGAGCGACTCAATCGCGTGCAGTGGGTCTCAATACTGATCGCTACCGCCGGCGTGCTCTGGCTGACCTTCAACTACGGCAGCTTCCCCTGGATCGCCCTCGCGCTGGCATTTTCGTTTGGCATGTACGGGCTTATTCGAAAGATCGTCGCGGTTCCACCCGTTAGAGGGCTTGGCGTCGAAAGCCTCTACCTGTTCCTGCCGACACTGGGGTACCTGCTCTGGAGTGAAGTGAACGGGCACGGCGGGTTTGCCGCACCGCAATCTGCGGGAGGCTGGGGCATTTGGATAGGCGCGCTTCTGATTTTCGGTGGAGCGCTGACGGCTGTTCCACTGATCGCCTTTGCCGATGCGGTGCGCCGTATTCCGTTCTCACTGGTTGGCTTGATGCAGTACATCGCACCCACCCTGCAACTCCTGTGCGGCGTCCTGATTCTCGGCGAACCTTTCGGCAGCGAACGGATGATCGGATTTGCCCTGATCTGGCTGGCGCTGGCTATCTTCGCGATTGACGGACTTCGTCGTTCGCGACGTCGACCCGCTGTCCTGCCCGGCTGATCTGTCACTGCGAAAGCGAGGCTGCCCACGCGTCGGCCCCGGCATGCACGCAACACTGGCCAGGACAAGCTGGATGCGCAGGAACGAGGCAGGCGTTGCGGCACCCGGCGTACTTGTCCTTTTTTGTGGGCTTTTCGTCATTGCAGCCATGAACCGATCACACTAGATTGGCCGCATGAAGACCTACCACATCGCGTTCCTGATCTTTCCCGGCTGCCAGGGCATTGATGTCAGTGGCCCGTTCGAAGTCTTCGCCGGGGCAAATCGCTGGCTTGCCTCACAGGGGCGTCCGGCCTTCTACCGTCTGAGTCTTGCATCGCCGGGCGGTCTGCCCGTGCAAACCGAAAGCGGCCTGTCACTCAATCCAACCACGGCGTGGAATCGCCTTCGCGGACCTTTGCAGACACTCATTGTGTGTGGCGGTGCCGGCGTTGATGCCCAGGCCGCCGATCCCGGAGTCGTGCGCCAGGTTCAGCGCCTGGCGCAGAAGAGCGAGCGCGTCGCCTCGGTTTGCACGGGCAGCTTCCTGCTCGCGGCTACCGGACTGCTTGATGGGCGACATGCAACCACACACTGGGCATTCGCCAAGCGCTTCGCCAGAGAACACCCTGCCATCCAGGTCGATGCCGATCCGATCTACACCCGTGACGGCAACGTATGGACATCGGCCGGTGCAACCGCGGGGATAGACTTGTCACTTGCCCTGGTTGAGACCGATCTGGGCCGCGATGTCGCGCTGAGCATTGCTCGCTGGCTGGTCCTGTTCCTGCGCCGTCCGGGTACACAGCGACAATTCAGTGCCCAGTTGTCTGCCCAACTGGCCGATCACGATCCTGTTCGTCGCGTACAGGCCCACGTGGCCGATCATCTGCACGGCGATCTTTCGCTCGATCGACTCGCTGAAGTCGCCCATATGAGCACACGTCATTTCGCACGCTGCTTCCGGCGTGAAGTCGGCATGACACCGGCACGCTACATCCTTCGTCTTCGTCTGGAAGCGGCGCGACGCCTGCTGGAGGAAGGTGATGAAAACCTCGGCGTCGTTGCCGAACAGTGTGGCCTGGGCAATACCGAGACGATGCGAAGGCTGTTCGCGCAGGAACTGAAAGTTTCTCCCCGCGACTATCGGCAGCGATTCCAGCCGCTGAAGGAAAGTGTGAGCCAGGTGCCCTGAGCACATGCATGACCGGAGTCCAATACGATGAAGCTCTCAATTGTTCTCTTTGATGGCTTGACCACGCTGGATGCGATTGGCGGATACGAGGTCCTGTCCCGCCTGCCTGGCATTGAAGTCGAGTTCATCGCAGCCTCCCGCGGACTGATCGTTGCCGACACGAGACGTCTTGGATTACTTGCCTTTCGCGACCTGGACGAAACGCCGCGCACCGACATTCTCTATGTTCCAGGCGGACCCGGCGGCCGCATTCTCGAGAAGGATCCCGTGTTCCTGGAAACCCTGCGCCGCCTCGACAACACCTCGACCTGGACGATCGGGATCTGCAATGGCGTCACCCTGCTCGCCTGCGCGGGCTTGCTGGAAGGACGTAAAGTGACAACGAACTGGCATGACCGAGAGCGCATGCTCGACTACAGAGCCCAGTTTGTCGCAGAACGCTATTTCCGCGACGGCAAGTACCTGACCGGGGCCGGAGTGTCGGCCAGCATCGATACTGCCCTGTATTTCGCACAGCTGACAGCAGGTGAATCCGTTGCGCAGGCGATCCAGTTCGGCATCGAGTACTACCCGGCGCCACCGTTGCCAGGAGTATCGCCAGCCGATGCTCCGATTGCTGCCCAACATGCCGTGCAACAGTTCGAGATGCACCAAGCCAGAACCTTGCTCGGTTCGAGCGCTCCGTTCGCCGGCATCTCACTGCAATGGCCAGATCGGGCCGCTTGAGCACGATTCACCCTCGTTTCAGAAACATCCCGCGGCCAGAGCCGCTTTCAGCCAGGAGG